>CBRG010000163.1 GCA_000470535.1 Streptomyces sp. AW19M42 | reverse complement strand
CCGCGCCCCGCGACCCGCCCCCGCTCCGCGTCCGCGCGGGACGTCCGGGTGCCCCCCGCCGGGCCGGACGGGAGCCGCGTACTCGCACCCGTCCACATAGGCCGGGCCGGAACCGGCAACCGGGCGGGCGCCCGCCCGCCGAGCTGGAGCCGGCCCATCCGCTTCGGCCTGGTCGCCTCCCTCGCGTGCTGCGCGATCGGCGGGGTGGCGGTGGCCGCCGGAACCGGGGTGCTGCCCGGACCCTTCGGCCGGCACGCCCCCGGACCGGCGACATCGGTGTCGGCCGCCGCCTCGCCCGAGGAGCTCGGCTCCGGCCTCACGGCCGACGGGACGCCGGAGCCGCCGTCCGGCGAGCCGAGCCCGAAGAGTTCGCCGCCCCAGGCCCCGGACTCCGCCCGCCCCGGCGGCAGGAGCACGGGGGCGCCCGGACCTACCGGCCCCGCCACCGACGGCGGGACCGGCACCGGAACGCACGAGGACCCGGCCGACGGCGTCCCGGACAGCACCAAGGACACGGGCGGTGACGTTGACGGCTCCGGGCAGCCCGACACCTCGCAGCCCGACACCTCGGGCGCCTGGTACGCCAAGACGCTGAAGGCCTGCCGCGACTACCGCGAGGGCAAGCTCGACGACGACCGCCGGCGGCGCCTCGAAGCGCTGGCCAAGGGCGCCCGCAATCTGGACCGGTTCTGCGAGCGGATGCTCGACGCCGCCGACGACAACGGCGGCAACAGCGGCGGCAATGGCGGCAGCGGCCGGGACGACGACGGCAACAGCGGCAACGCCGGTGATTCGGACAGCGACGGCCACTCGCCGTCCGGCGGCTTCGGCTCCCTCCCGTCGATCGGTTTCTCCCCCGCGCCCCCGCAGCCGTCGACCGCCTTCGCCGGACCGGAACCCGCGACGGACCTCGGAGCGGACGCCAGTGCCTCGCCGCCGGTGGCGCCCGCCGCGGCTCGCTGACCCCGTCCGCCACCGGGTGTGACGTTTTTCGGCACGCGGACGCAGTACAGAGTGAGCCGATTGGTCATCGGCAGCGTCCTGAGCCGGGGTTCCCCCCGTACCTTCGGCTTGGCGCAACGGCGCGGGCGGGACACGTTCCCCCGGTCCCGCCCGCGCCCTTCATATCCGTCGGCCGCCCGCCCGGTGCTCAGCCGTAGACGACGACCTTGTCGCCGTTGCGGACCTGGGCGTACAGCGAGGCGATCTTCCCCTCGTCCCGGACGTTGACGCAGCCGTGCGAGGCGCCGTTGTAGCCGCGGGCCGCGAAGTCCGAGGAGTAGTGCACCGCCTGCCCGCCGCTGAAGAACATCGCGTACGGCATGGGGGAGTCGTAGATCGTCGACACATGGTGCCGGGACTTCCAGTAGACGGAGAAGGTGCCCTCGCGGGTCGGTGTGTACTGCGAGCCGAACCGCACGTCCATCGACGAGAGGACCTTGCCGTCGATCATCCAGGACAGCGACCGGCTGTTCTTGCTGATGCAGATCACCCGGCCCTTCATGCACCGCTTGTCCGGCTTCGCGGCCGGTCGGGTGGTCGGCGGGTTCAGTTCCGCCGCCGTCGGCTCGTGCGTCATGACGAGCAGCTTCTGCCAGGTGAGCGTGTCCGCCTTCCCGGTACGGGACAGTCCGCGCTTGCCCTGGAACGACTGCACGGCGCTGACCGTGACGGTGCCGTAGTAGCCGGTGGGGGTGCGGTTGAAGTGGCCGATCTGGCGCAGCCGGGCCTGGAGCTCGCGCACCTGCTTGCCCTGCGCGCCGCTCGCCATCAGCACCTTGCCCTGCGGGTCGGGTGCGGCCGGGGTCGTGGCCGGGGCCGTGGGCCTTGGCGGTGTGCTCGCGGCCGGGGGCGGCGTCCCCGGTTCGTCCGCGCCGGGCTTGGCGTCTTCGGTGGGGCTGCCGCTCGTGCGCGCGGGTGGCGGAGCTGACGGGGTGCTGCCCGCGGCCTGCGGTTCGCACCCCGCGGTCACGGCGGTCAGCGCGAGGACGACGACGGCGGCGCCGGCCGTCGCCGCCGCGCGGCTGCCCCGGTGCGCGCGGCCGCGTCCGGTCCTTCTGGTGCTCATCATCTCGGCCCCCTGGGTCTCCGGTATCTCAGGGGACGGATTCCCGCCCCGCCCGGTTGCCGAATCCTTCAACCTTTGTGTGTGTGGCGTACGGACGGCGGACGTGTGTTGATTCCGCCACCCCGGATCCGTACGGCCCCGCCCGCGTGCGAGACTCCGTTTCATGCTGGGTGTCACTGACCTTCCGACCTATCTCGCCGGCCTGGTGCTGATCGTTCTGCTGCCGGGCCCGAACTCGCTGTACGTGCTGTCCGTCGCCGCCCGGCGCGGGGTGCGGACCGGCTATGTGGCCGCGGCCGGGGTATGGACCGGGGACACCGTGCTGATGACCCTGTCCGCGCTGGGAGCGTCATCGCTGCTGCAGACGACGCCCGTGCTGTTCGCCGTGGTGAAGTTCGCCGGGGCGGGCTATCTGACCTGGCTGGCCTTCGGGATGCTGCGGGCCGCGGTGTCCATGTGGCGCGAGCGGCACCGGCGGGTGGCCGAGCTGACGGGCGAGTCGGCGGACGGCTCCGAGGCGATCGGCGCCATGGAGCGGCCGTACCGGCGGGCGCTGGTGGTCAGCCTGTTCAACCCGAAGGCGATCCTGTTCCTGATCTCGTTCTTCGTGCAGTTCGTCGATCCGGGGTACGCCTATCCGGCGCTCTCCTTCCTGCTGCTGGGTACGCTGCTCCAGGTCGCCAGCTTCCTGTACCTGTCTGCGCTGATCTTCGGTGGTACCCGGCTGTCGGCCGCGTTCCGGCGCCGTAAGCGGCTTTCGGCGGGGGCCACTTCGGCGGCGGGCGTGCTGTTCCTCGGCTTCGCCGCGAAGCTGTCGCTCAGCAGCGTCTGACCGGTCGGACGGACGGGCGGATGGACGGGCGGGCCGGGCCCCGTCAGTGGTGCCAGGCCTTGCCGCCGACGTTGTGGATCATGCGCTGGAGCACCTTGAGGGTGCGCACGAACTCCTCGGGCGCTATGCCTTCGTGGATCTCCGCGCTGGCCCGCGCGACGCGTGCGTACGTCCGGGTGCGCAGCTCGCTGCCCTCGGGGGTCAGCCGTAGCCGGGTGCCGGTGTCCTGGGTGATGAGAACCTGGTCGATCAGGGCGTCGATCTCGGGTTCCATGCCGTCCCCGACATCGAGGTAGCCGCGGAGCAGGGCGACCACCTCCGCCCGGGGGCGGCCCGACTCGTCCGCGTCGGCCAGTTGGTTCAGCACCCACCAGCGGGGCTGCGTCAGACCGTGTTCGGCCAGGGCGGACCGGATGTGGCCCACGGTCGCGGTGTGTGCGGCCCAGCTCCAGTAGCCGATCGGCTGCCTGGCGAGCCCTTCGTCGTCATGTGAGTAGTCCATGACGGCGAAGATAGGAACTCAACCGCGCTTGAGGTCAAGGCCCAGCGGTGCCAGGTACCCGGCGAGCCCGGTGGCGTCCTCGCCCGCCCAGCCGATGTATCCGTCCGGCCGGATCAGGAACAGCCCCTTGCCGTACGCCTCGTAGGCGTCGACGCGGTGCACCCGGACCCCTTCCGCCGCCGCGGACTCCGGTAGCTCCGCGTCGGTGCCGACCGCCAGCAGCGTGAAGTGCGGGCCCCGGTAGACGTCGAACAGCCGCCGGTCGCCGGAGGGGCCGTCGGGGGCGCGGTCACCGGCCTCCAGGACGCCCGCGCGGCCCGAGGAGAGCGGGCCGCCCCGGTAGCCGATGCCCAGTTGCTGGGCGGCCGCGCCGCGCTCCTGCTCGCCCCGGTGGATCCGGGTGGACAGGCCGAGCACCTCGGCGGCGACCGGGCGGCGCTCCTGTTCGTACGTGTCCAGCAGGGCCGGGGACGCGCCGTGGTTCAGCACCTGGCCGAGCTTCCAGCCGAGGTTGTACGCGTCCTGGACGCTGGTGTTCAGCCCCTGCCCGCCCGCCGGGGAGTGCACGTGGGCCGCGTCCCCGGCCAGGAGGACCCGGCCCTCGCGGAAGCGGTCGGCCAGTGCGGCGCGCGGCCGGAAGTCGGAGGACCAGAGCACCTCGGTGACGTCCGCCGCCTCCAGGTGGGTGCGTGCGGCGACGACCGCGCGCACCCCCTCCGCAGAGGTGTCGGGCTCGCCCTCCTTGAACTGGGCGACCAGCTGGAAGTCCGCCGTGCCGGGCAGCGGGCACAGCGTGATGAACCCGGAGTCGGTGTTCATCATGTGCCAGTTGAGCCGGTCGAGCGCGTCCCAGGCGACCCGTACGTCGGCCACCAGCATCGGTGCCGGGTCCACCGTCTCCCCGGTCATCGCGATGCCAAGCGCCCGCCGCACCGTGGAGCGCCCGCCGTCCGCCGCGACCAGGTGGGAGGCCCGGACCGGACCGGTGGACAGCTGCGCGGTGACCCCGTCCGGGTCCTGCGCGAGGCCGGTCAGCGCGGTGTCGAACACCACGTCCCCGCCCAGCTCCCGCAGCCGGGTCAGCAGGATCTCCTGGGTCCGCCACTGCGGCATCATCCACGGCTCCCCGTACGGCTCCGCGTCCGTCGGCGCCGCCACCCGGAACATCCGGTGCTCGCCCATCCGCTCGCCGTTCCGCCAGGCCATCCCGACCGGCGCGGGACCGCCGTACTCGCGGACCGCTTCACCCACCCCGAGGTCGTCCAGGACCTCCCGGGTGCGGGGCTGGATGCCCTTGCCGCGCGAGCCGGGGAAGAGCGCGGGCGCCTGCTCGATGAGGAGGGCGGGCACGCCCCGGCGGGCCAGGTCGCAGGCAAGGGCGAGACCGCACGGGCCGGCGCCGACGATCAGGACCCCAGTTTCTTTAACGATGTTAAGTTCCATGGGGCGAGTCTGCGTTTAACGCTGTTAAGTTGTCAAGGCGGGGGCTGTTAACTTGACCGGGTGGGTACGACGAAGATCGACCGGTCCCGGGTGGCCGACACGGCGCTGCGGCTGCTGAACGAGGTGGGCCTGGACGGGCTCAGCCTGCGCGCCATCGCCGGGGAGCTGGACGTCAAGGCGCCCGCGCTCTACTGGCACTTCAAGGACAAACAGGCGCTGCTCGACGAGATGGCCACCGTGATGTACCGCCGGATGCTCGACGAGGACCTGCCGGGGCCGACGCCGCAGGGCTGGCAGGAGCAACTCGTCGCGTACAACAGCGGGCTGCGCCGCGCGCTGCTGCGCTACCGCGACGGGGCGAAGGTCTACGGGGGCGCGAAGTTCACCGGCACCGACCACGCCGACGGGCTCGAAGGGCATCTGCGGACCATGGTCGACGCGGGCTTCGAGCTGTGGCAGGCGGTCCGGGCGGGCACCACCGCGTACTCCTACACGATGGGCTTCGTCAGCGAGGAACAGGGCGTGCGCCCGATGCCGGACCAGCAGCGAGAAGGCTTCGACGTCGCTGAACGCGCCGAGCGGCTGGCCCGCTACCCGCTCGCCGCGGCGGCCGGCTCCGAGATCTTCGCCCACTACGACGAGCGCTTCGAGGACGGCCTGCGGCTGATCATCGCGGGCATCGAGACGCGGTACGGGGGGCGCTGAACCTCCCGGCAGACAGGCCCCCCGGGACTACGGACGGGCGCGCCGCCGTCGCCGTATCCGGGTCAGCGCCGCCGGACCGAACGCCGTGGCCAGCAGCGCCGCCAGCGCGGCGGCCCCGGTGAGCGTCCCGGCCCGCAGCCCCGGCGGCCGGAACGAGCAGTCCACCGCCGTCCGGCCCCCGCCCACCGGCACGGCGACGAGCCCGAGATACGAGTCGGCCGGACGCCCCTCGCAGCTCCAGCCCGCGATCCGGGGCGCGGCCAGCACGGCCACCCCCTCGGTGCCCGGCGGGAGTTCGGCGTGCACACCGCTGCCGGAGACCGTGACCCGCGTCGCCCCCGTCCGCTTCAGCCCCGCCACCGCGGAGGCGAGGCGCCCCGGATCCAGACAGCCCACGGCCTCGTGCGGAACGGTCCCGTCCCGCTCCGCCCGCAACGTCACGGCGATCCGGCCCGTGCCAGGCCCCAGCGGCAGCATCCCGGCCCGGCGGGCGGGCAGGTCGCCCCGCAGGTCGGCCGGTTCGCCGGTGGCACCCAGCCGCGCGGTACCGAACAGATCGGGCGCCCACAGGAACACCTCGCCGCCGGCCGGGCAGCTCGCACTCAGGACGTACGTGCCGGACCGCACCTCGTACGCGTGCGCGTTCCGGTCCGTGGCGGCCACCCCGTCCGCGGAGCGCAGCGCGGTTTGCGGCAGCGTGTACACCGGGGCGCCGAGCAGCTTCTCCTGGTTCCGGAACGGCGAGCGCCCGAAGGCTCCGGCGGGCCCGGCGTCCGGCCGTACCGTCACCAGTGGCGGGACGTCGCGCCGGGTCACGGTCGTCGGCCGGTCGTCGGGGCGGTTCCAGACCTGGTGCGGATCGCGCGGCCCGTGGACCCGGGCGCCGACCGAGAACACCGCGTCGGTCACCGGGTTGTCCAGGCTCTGCAGGGCCCGGCCGCGCGAGGTGAAGCCGCCGCCGAGCGCGAGGAAGGTGCGGGTCGTCACGTCGGGCGTATGGCTGCTGTAGTACGCCCCGCCCTGGCCGCCGACCGTCAACGGGTCGTTGGCGGTGCTCTGTTCCAGGCCCGGCTCCGTGCGGTAGCGCGGCCAGCCGTCGGCGCCCGCCACCGCATCGGCCTGGAGGCGCTGGCGCTCGCCCCAGGGCGCGTAGTCGTCGAGTTGCCTCAGGCGCTGCCGGTCGGCGTACGCCGTGGTGGCGGCGGCCTGCCCGGCCTGCGCCCCCACCAGCAGCAGCACCGCGAGCGCGAGGAACCTGCCGCTGCGCACCAGGGCGAGGGCGCAGACCACCGCCACCAGCCCCGCGGCGAACAGCGGATACGTCCACCGGGTGACGAGCACACTGGGCGCGGCCGCCGCCGCGATCAGCACGAGCACCCCGCCGCCGGCCAGCAGCGCCCGCCGGTCCGGCCAGCCGCGGGCGACCGACGTCCAGGCGGCGATCACCACGATGCCGCAGAACACGAACGTCTGCCGGAACGGGCTGCCGTTCGGCGTCGCGAAGGCGTGCCAGAGCAGATGGGTCGGCCCCCACTGCATGGACAGCGCGACCGCCACCACCAGCCCCGGCCACGCCCACCGCTCGGCGCGCGGCACGGCCCGGTGGAACGCGAGCACGCAGGCGAGCAGCAGGGCGCCCGTGCCCAGGAAGACCGCCGGGCTGAAGAATCCGTACGTGGCCGGCAGCAGCCGGGCGGCGGCATCCGGCCAGGCGGCCGGCGCGAACTCCCGCGTCCAGCCCGGGTAGGCGTGCTTGGTGCCGAGGAAGACCGGCAGCAGGACCGGCGCGGCCAGACCGATGCCGATCAGCACCGTCCGTACCGCGCGCACCAGCCCCCGCACCCGCTCCCGCGACGACCCGTCCTCCAGCAGTAGCCGCACCACCAGCACCAGCGCGGCCCCGAGCGTGGCCATGTACGCGGTGTAGAAGTTGGACACCCAGGCGAGCGTCACCAGGAGTGTCCCCAGCACCGGCCGCCGCGCGGTCCGCGCCCACTCACCGGCCAGGCACAGCAGCGGGAAGGCGATCAGCCCGTCCAGCCACATCGGGTTGTACGCCGCCTCCGCGACCGACCAGCCGCACAGCGCGTACGAGGCGCCGAGCACGGCCGCCGCCCACCCCCGGCCGCGGCCCCGGCGCAACGCGGTGAGCAGCCACGTCATCGCCGCCGCCGCCACCCCCGTCTTCACCAGCGTGACCACGTAGACGGCCAGGTCGACGCGGTCCCTCGGGAACACCCCGACGAGCAGGGCGAACGGGCTGCTCAGATACGTACCGAGATCGGGCAGGAAGCTGGTGCCGAAGCCGGACCGCCAGTTCAGCAGCAGCCCGCCGTCCCCTCTGCCGTGCAGCAGGTCCCAGAGATGGGCGTGGAACGGTACGAACTGGTTGCCCAGGTCGTTCACACTGCGCGTGCGCGGGCCGAACGGGTAGCTGCGGGCCACCGCGTCGCCCACGCAGACGGTGACGACGGTGAGCACGGCGGCCAGGGCGGCGGCCTGGGCGCGCGGCGATCGGAGAGTCGGCGGAGTCCTCATGGTGGGTCGAATATGTCATCGAACATCGTGAAATCCCTTGCGGGAAAAGGCGGTTCACCTGATGGTCCGCCGCCCTTCACGCCCCGGCCCCCGCCGGGTCACCGGGGCCGGGCGGCAGGGGCAGCCGTTCTCCGCACCGACAGGGAGAGTTCACCCGGCGGCCGTCCAGGTTTCCTACCGTGCCACGGAACGCCGAACGGTTGACGAACATCCGTCCCACGCCCTACGCCCCTTCCCCCACGGGCATCAGACGCTTTGGAGCGCCATGACGAAAGCCCGCACCCGTTGGCCACGGCAGCGTGACGCGGAGGCCCCGCTCCCGTCCGAGGGCCCCGCGCCCTCCCTCGCCGCCGTCCGTCCGACGGAGCTGGAGACCTGCCTGCGCGCCTGCGCCGCCCACAGCGGGAAGCTGGTCGCCGGGCTCGACCGGCGGCGTACGGCGCTCGCGGAAGCCCTGCGCAACCTGCTGGCCACCCACGCCGCCATGGAGCGGCCGCCCGCCGCGGCCGCCCCGGCCCCCCTGCTGCGCCGCACCGCCAAGGAAGCCTCCGGCGCGGCCCTGATCCTCGGCGACCGGCTGATGGACCCGCTGCTCGCGGTCGGCAACAAGGCGCTGGACTGCGGTTACGAGGACGAGCTGAAGCTCGCGGCCCTGGTCGCGGACACCGTGCTGACCCAGCGCACCCGCTCCCGCGCGGCCTGGCGGCTGCGGGCCCGGGTCCTGGAGGCCATGGGCGCGGAGGCCGACGCCGTCGAGGCGTACGAGCGCTACCTCGCCCTCACCGACGACGACGGCTTCGGGATCGCGGCGAGGACGGCCGGGCTGCGCGCCGGAGCGGAGCGCCAGGGCGAACTGCTGCGGATGCTGGAGCGGGACCGCCCGGAGGCGGCGGGCTTCGCCGGGGGGCCGGTCACCGACACCTGGGCCGAGGGCCTGGCCCTGCACGCCCGCGGCGACTGGAACCGGGCGCGGTCCCGGCTGATCGGCGCGCTGCTGGCCCAGGACCGGTCCGGCGCACCGGTACCCGAGATCCAGGAGGCCCTGGCCCACTACCTGGGCCTCGCCCTGGAGGCCGGCGGCGCCCCGGGCAGCGGCGCCACCGCGCCCACCGCCCCGGGCAACGGCGACGCCGCCCACCTCACCGAGCTGATCGCGCTCTACGCCGCGCAGCGCCGGAGCCGGATGCGCGGACCGGTGGCAGACCCCACCTTCGGCGGGGTCGAGTGGATCACGCTCGGTGAGTTCCGCAACCAGATCGCGGGAAAGTCGATCTGCCTGATCGCCAACTCCCAGCGGGTCGGCACCGGTTCGCTGGGCGCCGAGATCGACGCGTACGACCTGGTCGTCCGCTTCAACTCGTACCGGATAGACCCGGCCGCCACCGGCAGCCGCACCGACATCCACGCCAGCATCCACAAGCACGGCTTCAACTGGGACCAGCAGGTCCACACCCGGCTGGTGTTCGGCGGGCTCGCGGGCGACTGGAAGCAGTCCCTGCGCACCCGGCTGGTGCCGGGCGCCCAGCGGTACCTGGGCGACGAGTCGTTGCGCTGGCCGCTGCGCGACATCGGCAAGGTCACCGCGGACGTCTGGCCGTCCATCCCCACCAGCGGCTTCAACATGCTCTGGCTGCTGGACCACCTGGACGTCAGCCCGCGCCTGGACCTGATCGGTTTCGACTTCTACGAGAGCGGCGCCTACCGGCTGCCCGCCGCGATGAAGATGCCGATCACCTCCGTGCACGAGTACACCAGCGAGAAGGCGTGGGTCATGGAACGCGCCCAGAGCGTCACCGATACGAGGATCCGACTGCGATGACGACAACGCCCCCCGCGCCCGCACCCTCCACGCCCGCCAACGCGCTCACCGGCAAGCGCCGGGTCGCTTTCGCGAGCTTCGTGGACGAGAACTACCTGCCCGGCTTCCTCGTCCTGCTGCGCAGCCTCGCCCTGTCCAACCCGGCGCTGTGCGAGGACTTCATCGTCCTGCACGACGGGCTGCGCCCCGCGTCCGTCGCCCGCATCCGGGAGCTGCACCCGCGCGCCGACTTCCGCCGGGTCGACGCCGCGCACTACGACTCGTACGCCAAGGGCGACCAGGACAACTACCTGGTGCGCAAGGCCTACTTCATCCTGGACGTGTTCCGGGTGCGCGACTACGACACCGTGATCACCCTGGACACCGACATGGTGGTCCTCGGCGCGCTGGACGAACTGCTGAGGCCGCGCGAGGGACTCGCCGCCGTTCCGCAGTTCTTCTACGGGCAGCACAAGCTCAACAGCGGGCTGCTGGTCATCCAGCGCGAGTACCTGAGCGACGCGTTCTGCGCCCGGATCGACGAGACCGGCCGCTCGGGCGCGTACGAACTGGACAAGCACGACCAGGGCATCCTGAACGCCGTGCTCGACGGCGACTTCGTGCAGCTCGACTCCCGCTACAACTTCGTCAAGCGGCGGCTCTCCGGCGACCTCCCGGTGCCGGACACCACCGCGATCCTGCACTTCACCGGCCGGCACAAGCCCTGGCAGGGCGGCGAGGCCGGGTACGGACAGGCCGAGGACCGCTGGCGCGAGTTCGAGCTGTCCGACGCCGAGTTCCACGCCGCCTACCTGGCCCGGCCCGGTGCCAAGCACCACGACCTGCTGGTGCACTACGGCACCCCGCACGTCCGCCGCACCGCGGACCCCGACAGCGCCCGCCGGGTCGCCACCGCGCACATCGTCGCCGGTGAGTACCAGGAGGCCGCCGAACTCCTCGGCTCGGTCCGCATCCCCGTGGACGAGGCCTGGCCGCACGAGGTCCTCGGCCACGCGCTGATGAGCGTCTCCCGCTACGAGGAGGCCCGCGCCCAGCTCCTGCTGGCCACCGCCGCCCCCAACCGGGCCGCGACCGCCTTCTCGCGGCTCGCCCAGATCGCCTGGATCCACGGCGACGACACGAGCGCGGCGCGGTACGCCCTCGACGGGCTCGGCGTCGACCCCACCCACCGGGCGAACCGGCTGATGTACAAGCGCACCCGGGACGCCGAGGCCCCCGCAGAGGGGGCCCCGGACGGCCAACTGGCGCACGTCGCCTTCTACATGGACCGGCAGGGCAACGCCGGGGACAAGCTCCTCCCGGAAAGCGTCCGCCTCGCCTTCGGCCGCGACACCGGACCGGCCCGCTGGCACTCCGTCCACGCCCACCGGCTGTTCGACGAAGCCGCGCTGGAACGCGTCAACGCCCGGCGCGCACTGGTCATCGGCGGCGGCGGCCTCTTCATCCCGGACACCGCGCCGAACGGCAACAGCGGCTGGCAGTGGAACGTCCCCGACACGCTGCTGGAGCGGATCGACGTACCCGTCATGGTGTACGCGGTCGGCTTCAACGCCTTCGACGGCCAGGCGTACGGGCATGGCCGGGAGCGGTTCCTCTCCTCACTGCGCAAGCTGGTGGAGCGCTCCGCGTTCTTCGGGCTCCGCAACCACGGCTCGATCGCGAAGGTGCGCGAGCTGCTGCCCGCCTCGCTGCACGACAAGGTCCGCTTCCAGCCCTGCCCGACCACCGTCACCCGACAGCTGGTCGACGGCTGGACCGATCCCGCCGAGCGCGAGAACACCGTGCTGATCAACGCCGCGTACGACCGCGCCGGGCTCCGCTTCGGCCACGACTACGGGCACTTCCTCGCCGAGATGGCCACTGCCGTGAAGGGGCTCGGCAGCTACGCCGAGGTGAAGTGCGTCGCCCACTCGCTGGACGACGAGCGCATCGCGTTCGACCTGCGGCGCGAGCACGGCATCTCGCTGCCGGTGATCCCGATGTACGACTTCGGCAACGACGCGATCCGGGACACCTACGCCCGCACCAAGCTGGTCATCGGGATGCGCGGGCACGCGGGCATGATCCCGTTCGGCTGCGGCACCCCGGTCATCAGCCTGATCTCGCACCCGAAGATGGCGTACTTCCTGGCCGACATCGAGCGGCCCGAGTGGGGCATCTCCGTCCACGACCGGCACCTCGGGGCGCGGCTGGTGGAGCGGGCGGCCGGGATGCTGGACGACCACGCGGCGGCGGTGGCCGATGTGCACGGACGCCAGCAGGAACTGTGGAAGGTGACGGAGGCGAACGCCGCGGACCTCCAGCTGATCCAGGCGGGCGTACGCGTCTGACGCCACGACGGACGAGGGGCGGGGCGCCGGGCGCCCCGCCCCTCTCGTCGCTCCTACCGCCGGGCGCCCGGCCGCAGCGCCTTCGCGCGCCGCGCCACCCGGCGCACCGCCGCACTGCGCGGCAGGAACCCGAGCTGCTGCGGCACCCCGCCCGGCAGCGCGAGCGCGGTCAGCCGCCTGCGCTTGAAGTAGCGCCGGGTCGCGGCCGCCGGACGGGCGGCGAGATACCGCTCCGCGACCGGCCGGAGCCCCGGATAGATCTTCGGCTGCATGGCGAAGCCGACCGCCCGCACCAGGTCGTTCAGTCCGTCCGCCGCCATCGTGGGACCGGTCGGGCCCGGGGCGGGGCCCTCCAGGTCCGGTACCAGCGCGTCCACCAGCGTGACCGGGACCCGGTTGCTGTTCTCGAACGGCGTCAGCCGCTCCAGCAGGGTCTCCGTACCGACCCGGGCCACCGGCAGCCCGTAGAACGCGGACGCCGTGAGCAGCGCCGTCGAGAAGCAGCCGACGACCAGCGCGGGCCGCATCCGCCGGTACAGCACCTCCGCCAGGACAGGCGCGGTCAGCACCCCCGCGTCCAGCACGGTCAGCTCGGCACCGAGCCTCGCCGCCTCCGCCGCCATCCCCCGCGACCACTGCGCCGGGGCCGTCGGATGCGGTTTGAACACCAGCCGGGAGTGGCCGAGCCGGACCGCGCCGCGCATCATCCGCAGATGCAGCTCCTCCTCCTCGGCCGCGCTGATCAGGCCGAGCGCGCAGAGGTACTGGCCGAGCAGCAGCGCGGGCGCCTCGACGGACGGCACACCCGCCGCCACGTCCGACGCGTCGCCCAGCTCGCCGAGCACCTTCAGGAACGCGTCGGTCGGCACGATCCCCGGCTCCACGCCGAACTCCGTGAGCAGCAGCGGCCGCAGCCCCGGCACCAGGTCGAGATGGAGCAGCCGCCGCACCCGGGTGCCGACCAGCGGGTCGATCTTGTTCCGGGTTGGCCCGTAGCTCATCAGCCCGTCCGCGTACACATCGACCGGTACGCCGGTGAAGATCTGGGCGACCGCCATGGCCGGGTCGACCTGGATCGACTCCACGGCGAGCTCGACGGCGTCGTCGCCCAGCCCCCAGGCGAGCCGCAGATGCCGTTCCCACAGCGGTACGTCGTCCGGGCGCGGGGACCAGGCGCCCGGGTGGTGCGGGGCGATCGTCGCGTTCCACGACACGACGTCGTCGAACCGGCCGCGCAGCACGTCGAACCCGGGCATCGCGTCGAGGGCGGTCGCCGTCTCCGGGATCGCCGCGTTGTTCGAGACGAGCAGGACGCGGCGCCCGGCGTCCTCGAAGAGCCCCGCGTCCAGGGCGGCGGCGAGCGTGGCCGTGCCGTAGAGGGTGGAGGCGAGGAAGATCTGCGTCGTACGGTCCCGGCTGCTGCTCACGCGGCCGCCACCTCCTTCGCGGCGGACCGCCGCCGCAGCCGGCGCAGCAGGGTCGCCCGCTTGACGTCCATCGAATCGATCGCCGCGTCCAGCACATCCTGCGGCATTCGCCCCAGTGCGCCGGCGCTCATCGTTTTCAGGGCGCGCGCCACGGCCGGCTCGAACCTTTCGATCGAACCCATGTGATGGGAAATGATCGCGCAATAGTTGCGGACCGCTTTCGGCAGGAGTTCCGCCGCGTCGCGGTCCGCCGCGGTTTCCCTTATGACCTGGTCGAACGAGCGAATGAAATCGAGCTGGCGCATGTCACCGATCTGGGTGAGCGACGAGGCGACGCCGCGTCGGTAGAAGATTCCGAGAAGTCCCAGCACCGCGAAGGAATCCGCTTCCCGGTGCAGCCGCCAGATCCACGGCCGGTCCTCCGCCGTGCGCAGCCCGTCCGTGAAGTGCAGCAGCCCCCGGTCCAGCAGCCGGCGGTGGTAGAGGCCTGCCCAGGCGTACGCGTAGTCGACCGAGGTGGAGCGCCCGGCGGGCAGGATCGCGTCCCTGGGCACCATCACCTCGTTCCTGGGACCGTGCGGGACGCGCTGCACGGTACGGGCCCTGCCGTCGGCCTGGACATGGTCGGTGCGGACGAAATCGCAGCCCAGCGCCTCGGTCCTGGCCAGCAGATCGGCGTAGTAACCGGGGGCCAGCCAGTCGTCGCCGTCCAGGAAGGCGAGGTACTCGCCGCGGGCCGCGTCCAGACCGGTGTTCCGGGCGGTGGCCAGTCCGCCGTTCTGCTGGTGACTGCGGACGACCACCCCCCCAATCTCCTCCTGCGCGCGGCGCAGCATGTCCGCGGTCCCGTCGGTCGAACAGTCGTCGACGAGAATGAACTCGAAGTCCTCGCGGGCGTTCGCCCGCAGGCTTCTCAGGGTGTCGGGGGCGTATGTCTGCACGTTGTAGAACGGCACGATGACCGAGAGCTTAACCACCCGCGTCACGCTAGTTCCGGGCCGGGCATTCCCCCTTGCGGTCGTACGGACGCGAGGTGAACGGCGCCCGTCGAAATGATGAACCGGTAAGCATCCGGGGACGCCATTCCCGCCCGTTCAAGCCGCCGGGCTGCGGGTTGGGCAATCGTCGGCGGGCTGTTAACCCTTTGTTGCTGTCACGTTGGGCTGCTCACCCCCCGGCCTTCCTACCTTCTAGGACGTGCCCCCCAGTAAAAGCAATTCGGCTTCGCCGGCAGAAATGGATTCCGCAGGAGCGCCGCCCCCGGTGCTCAGGGTCGCCGTGCTCGCGGACTCCGACACCCGATGGAAGTGGGGCGCGCTCACCGCGCGCCGGCTGACCTCGGGCGGCGGCCGCGCGGACGCGCCCCGGGCGGAGATCAGCGGACTGCTGCTGCGCGGCCGGGCCACCCCGACGCCACGCCAGCTGGCCGAGGTCGGGGACGTCGGCATCGACCCCGGCCGGGTCCGCGAGGTGACGGCCGCCGAGTTCCTGCGCACCGTGCGGGACGAGGGCTACGACCTGGTGGTCCTCGCGCTGGTCGGCGGCGCCGTCCAGGCGATGCTGCACGGCCTCGCCGCACTGCGACTGCCCGCCAGGCCCGTCGTCGTCACCGGCTATGTCGGCGTCGTCTACGAGAAGCTCGCGGACGGGCTGCTGCTGCGGCACGGCGCCGACATCGTCCTCGCCAACTCCCGCCACGACGCGGAGCGTTTCCGCGCGGTGTACGAGGGCGTGGGCGCCGACGCCTCCGCCGTCACGGAGGCCGCCCTGCCCTTCCTCGGCGGAGAGCCGCACCTCCCCGAACCCGGCCGCGACACCGTCGTGTTCGCCGCACAGCCCTCCGTACCGGCCTCCCGCGCCGACCGTACGTACCTGCTGCGCAGGCTCGTCGAGCACGCCAGGCTGCACCCGAGGCGCGAGGTGCTCCTCAAGCTGCGCTCCAAGCCCGGCGAGCACACCACGCACATCGAGGAACTCCCGTACCAGCGGCTCGCCGAGCGGCTGTCCGGCGGGCTCCCGCCCAACTTCCGCCTGGTGTACGGGCACATGGGCGAGGTGCTGGACCGCACCGACCTGCTGGTCACCGTCTCCTCGACCGCCGCCCTGGAATCCCTGCACCGGCGCATCCCCACCGCCGTCCTCACCGACCTCGGGGTGCGCGAGACCCTCGGCAACCACCACTTCATCGGCTCCGGCCTGCTCACCTCCTGGGACCACCTGGACGGCGGCGCCCACCCGGAACCCGACGCCGCGTGGCTGGCCGGCCAGGGCGTAGCGGCCGACGGCGGCTACGGAACGGCCTACGACACCGCACGGGCCCGGGTCGCCGCCCTGCTCGCGAAGCGGGACCGGCTGCCCGCCCTCACGCCCTACTACACGCCCGCCACCGCCCCCGGCTACCTCCCCGGCATCCTCGCCCGCCACCACCTGGCCCCCGACGGCCACCCGCTGCCGGGCGCCACCGCGACCGGGGAGCGCGGCCGGGTCAGGGGAGCGGTGCGCGAGGCGGTACGGGACGCCGCCCGGGGCGCCTACCGACACGGCGTCCAGCGGGTCGCCCCGGTCGTCCGACGGATGGGCGAGCTGTGAACACCACCACCACGAAACCCACTGGAGCAGCGATGACGCAGCCCACCGCACGGCCCACCGTGCTCGCGGTGATCCCCGCGCGCGGCGGATCCAAGGGCGTACCGGCCAAGAACCTCGCCCAGGTCGGCAGCGTGCCGCTGGTCGTCCGCGCGGTCCGCGCCTGCCTGGCCTCGGCCGAGGTGACGGACGTCGTCGTGACGACCGACGCCCCGGCCGTCGCCGAGGCCGCCCGCGCCGCCGCGGAAGCGCTCGGCGAGGCCGCCCGACTGCACTGCGTACAGCGCCCCGAGGCCATCGCGGGGGACACCGCGACCAGCGAGGCCGCCGTGCTGCACGCGATGGACAGCTACGAGACCACGTACGACCGCAGCGTGGACGTCGTCCTCCTCGTCCAGTGCACCAGCCCCTTCGTCACCCGCGAGGACATCGACGGCGTCGCCGCCTCCGTCGCCCGCGAAGGCGCCGACTCGGCCGTCACCGTCGCCCCGTTCCACGGCTTCCTGTGGCGCGACGGCAGCGCGGTCGAGGACCACAACCACGGCGTCAACCATGACAAGTCGGTCCGCCCCCGCCGCCAGGACCGCCCAGAGGACCTCCTCGAAACAGGCGCCGCCTACGCGATGGACGCGGCCGGCTTCCGCACCCACCGGCACCGCTTCTTCGGCCACACCGCGCTGGTGCGCACAGACCCGGCCCGGGTCCTGGAGATCGACGACCCGCACGACCTGGCCCGCGCCCGCGCACTCGCCCCGCTGCTGGACCCGGCGCCGCTGCCCACCCGCGAGGACATCGACGCGGTCGTCCTCGACTTCGACGGCACCCAGACCGACGACCGGGTCCTCATCGACGCCGACGGCCGCGAAACGGTCGCCGTCCACCGGGGCGACGGACTCGGCATCGCGGCCCTGCGCAAGGCGGGCCTGCCGCTGCTGATCCTCTCCACGGAACAGAACCCGGTCGTCGCCGCCCGCGCCCACAAGCTCCGCGTCCCCGTCCTGCACGGCATCGACCGCAAGGACCTCGCGCTCAAGCAGTGGTGCGACGAGCAGTCCATCGCCCCCGAACGCGTCCTGTACGTCGGCAACGACGTCAACGACCTCCCCTGCTTCGCCCTCGCCGGCTGGCCCGTCGCCGTCGCGAGCGCCCACGACTCGGTACGCGCCGCGGCGCGAGCCGTGACGACCAGCCCCGGCGGCTTCGGCGCCATCCGCGAGATCGCGGCCTGGCTGCTCGGCCCCACCCTCACCACCACCCCCACCAAGTAGCTAAGGAACGCACCATGAGCACCTCCCGACTGCGCACCCTCGGCACCCGCACCGCGGGCCCCGGCAACCCCGTCTACGTCACGGGCGAGATCGGCATCAACCACAACGGCGACCTCGACAACGCCCTCGCGCTGATCGACGTGGCGGCGGAGGCCGGCTGCGACGCCGTCAAGTTCCAGAAGCGCACCCCGGAGATCTGCACCCCGCGCGACCAGTGGGACATCGAGCGCGACACCCCCTGGGGCCGGATGACGTACATCGACTACCGCCACCGCGTCGAGTTCGGCGAGACCGAGTACCGCGCCATCTCCGAGCACTGCGCCGAGCGCGGCATCGACTGGTTCGCCTCCCCGTGGGACACCGAGGCCGTCGCGTTCCTGGAGAAGTTCGACGTCCCCGCCCACAAGGTGGCCTCCGCCTCCCTCACCGACGACGAGCTGCTGCGCTCGCTGCGCGCCACCGGCCGCACGGTGATCCTCTCCACCGGCATGTCGACCCCGCGCCAGATCCGCCACGCGGTCGAGGTGCTCGGCTCCGACAACATCCTGCTCTGCCACGCCACTTCGACGTACCCGGCGAAGGCGGAGGAGCTCAACCTGCGGGTCATCAACACCCTCCAGCAGGAGTACCCCAACGTCCCGATCGGCTACAGCGGCCACGAGACGGGCCTGCAGACCACGCTGGCCGCCGTCGCGCTCGGTGCCGCGTTCGTCGAGCGCCACATCACCCTCGACCGCGCCATGTGGGGCTCCGACCAGGCCGCCTCCGTCGAGCCGCAGGGCCTGTCCCGCCTGGTCCGCGACATCCGCACCATCGAGGCCTCCCTCGGCGACGGCGTCAAGAAGGTGTACGAGTCCGAGCTCGGCCCGATGAAGAAGCTCCGCCGGGTCCCGGGTGTCGTCGCGGAGAGCGGTGAGACGGCCCAGGCCGCCGAGCCGCTCGCGGTCTGACGGGCAGACCGGTGAACCTCGCCTTCGTCGAGAGCCCGGTCCAGCTCCTGAACGTCCTGGAGTGGGCCTACACAGAGGGAGGCGGCGGCCGCGTCCTCGCGGACGTCACCGTCGTCGTCCTCCCTCCGGTCGACCCGATGTCGCGCGGTCAGCTGCGCCGGATGGCGGAGCTGGCCCGCGACGAGGGCGTCACCGTGCGCTGGCAGGAGGCGCGCGGCGACTCGGGCACCCCCCTGAAGTCGCTGCGCGCCCTGACCCGGCTCGTCCGCAACGCCGACCACATCGTCATCGGGGACCCGTTCTCCCGCTACGTACAGCTCCTGCTCACCCTGGTCCGGCCCCGCCGCCTCACCGTGGTCGACGACGGCACCGCCACCATGGAGTTCGTCGCCCAGCTCACCCGCGGCGAACGCCTCACCCGCTGGCACCGGCGCGGCGGAACGAACCCCCGCGACCTGGCCCTGGCCCCGGTCACCGCCACCGCGCGGCGCCGCTTCACCCCGTCGGCGGCCCGCGAGGTCGAGCTCTTCACCGCGATGCCGGTGATCCCGCCGCCCGGCATCACCCTCATCCCCAACACCTTCTCCTGGACCCGCTCCCGCTTCGGCCCGCCGCTGCTCACCAAGGGCGCGGACCTGGTCGGCACCTCCCTGGTGGAGACCGGCGTGGTCGACCGGGCCCCGTACCTGGAAGCGGTCGCGGAGCTGGCCCGCACCCACGGCGCCACCCGCTACTTCGCCCACCGCCGCGAGTCCACCGAGAAGCTCCACGCCCTGGAGGCCGCCACCGGCCTGGAGATCGTCCGCCCCGACCTCCCGCTGGAACTCATCGCCCGCCGAGGCCCGATCGGCCGCACGGTCCTGAGCTTCCCCTCCACGGTGGTCCACACCCTGCCGCTGGCCCTGGTCGGCACCGACGTGAAGGTCGCGGTCTGCGACATCGCCCCGGAGTGGCTGCGCGAAACGGCGTCCCCGCGGGCCCAGGGCTTCCTGACAGGCGTCACGGAGACGGCCCGCGACGTCCAGCGACTGGCGCCCTGGCGGGCTACGGCGGTGGTCAGGGAGGCGTGAGGCGGAGTCCGCACATGGGTCTTGGCCCCACGACGTCTCACTGAACGACGGTTCGACCGGGATGTCAGCGTGTGACGGCGAACGTAGCGGCGTGGGGCACGAATGTCGTGTCCCCGTCCTCGGCCGTCGCCAGTGCCGAGACGTACCAGGTGCCCTCCGCCAGGTCGGCCGCCTCGCGCTTCGTGACCTTCAGCGTGTAGGCGCAGCGGGCGGTCTCGTCCGAGGTGCTCCGGCACGTGGCGCTCTCCACCGAGCGAAGCTCCGCCTCGGTCGGATCGAGCTTCGAACTCGCGGGCCAGACCATGACCTTGAGGCCTTGGACACCCGAGTCGTCGCTCACGTCCACGGTGTAGCTGAACGAGCCCGCGCTGCCGCCGGTCGGTGCCGCGTAGCGAGCCGATCCGTGCTCCAGGGTCGGCTTCGTAGGGGTCGAGGCCAGGGCGATGCCGCCGGCTGCCACCGCGCCGATGGCGACGGCACCGATGAGGGACGAGAAGAGAATGCGCTTGGACATGGGAGATCCCCTTGATTGCGTCGGAAAGCTGGGTGGGATACACGCAAGAGCGTGGAAGGACCGCTGGTGGAGATGGAGTTGAAGGTGCTTGTGGAAGCGGTGGCCGACCGCGTTCTCGATGTGATCGAGCCTAGGGCCGGGGGCCCGGCGCCGTCCTCGCGCTGAGGGACGATTGGCGCGTCGAACCACGGATAGAGACTCTGCAACCCAGGTAAGAGATCGGAATCCGCCTCCAGCCGGAGTCGGGCCCCTCACCTGCGGCCATAGCCTTGATCCGACATGAATCGAACCGACGACCGGCTGTTCCCGGTCCTGCTGATCTGCGCCCAGGCCCTGGTGTGGCCCGGGGCGCCGCTGGTGCGCGGAGCCGTCCCGCCCGCGTCCGACCTTCTCGTGGCGGCCCTGGTCGCCGGAGTGGTGACGGCCGCGCTCGCCCTGCGCGGTACCCGCCCGGTGGCCGCCCTGGTCGTGGTCGCCGCCGCCTGCGCGCTGGGGGCCGGGCCGCTGCCCGCCGGGGCGATGGCGGTGCTCGGGACCGCGGGTGTCGCGCTGGCTCTCTTCACCGTGGCGACCGAGAGCGACGCCTTCACCGCCGTGCTGTGCGTGGTGGCGCTTGCCGCCTGGCAGCTCCTGCAGGGCATCAGCCTGCACGGGCTCAGCGATCGCGACGGGCTCGACCTCGTCCTGACCGCTCTGCTGTACGCCGCCGCATGCGGCGCCGGACTGCTCGTACGGCGAACCCGTCACGCACGACGAGCGGCCGAACAACTGCTGAAGCGGGCCGAGTCCGAGCGCCACCGGCTTCCGGCAGTCGAACGACGCCGCATGGAACGCGAGTTGCACGACGTCAGCGCCCACCATCTGACGGCCGTGGTGGTCACGGCGGGGGCTGCCCTCGGCTTGCGCGACCGCCGCCCCGAACTGGCCCAGAAGGCACTGGAGTTCGCGGTCGAGACCGGCCACGAGGTCACCAGCGCGCTCGGCGCGGTACGAGCGCCGGCGCCCTCCCGCGTGAGTGCGCCGTCACCGCAGGAGCGGATGCTGGACCTGGTCGCGGGGTTCCGGCGCCTGGACCAGCAGGTGGACTGCGAGATCGACCCCCTGCCGGACGGCGCCGTCGCGGACGCGGCGTACGGCATCGTGCGCGAGGCGCTGACCAACGTGGCACGGTACGCCCCCGGGGCGCATACGAGGGTGCTGTGCCGGTACGGCGACACCCGCACCGACGTCGTAGTCACGAGCACGCCCCCGCCGGCCGGTGCGGTGGCGCACGGGGCGGGACTCGGCGGCGGGCGCGGGCAGGGCTTCCTGCGCTCCCGGGCCCGGGAAGCGGGCGGCACGGTGCACAGCGGTCCGACGGCGGCCGGCGGTTGGGAGGTACGGGCGGCACTGCCGGGTCGGACGGCCACGACGGTGGAGCCGTCGGCGCCGAGGGCCTATCGAGCGGCGCAGGTGGTGGCGGCGGCGGGCCTGGTCCTGCAGCCGCTGCTGCCCGCCCTGGTCATCCGGGCCGAGGACACGTCGAGCGGGACGCCGGTATCCGCAGGTGTCTTCTTCGCCCTGCTGGCGGCGGGCCAGGCGATGGCCCTGCTGTGGCTGCGGAGGGCTCCCCGGACGGCTTACGGGATGCTGCTGGGGCCGGCGCTGTTGTGGCCGGTGGCGATGGCGCTGGGGAACTACAGCGGCCCGGTCCTCCTCCCGCCCGCGCTGAGCCTGTTGGCCACGTGCGCGGCCCTCGCGATGGAACCGACCCGCACCGCGACGCCCCGGAAGGGGCGCGGAGCCGCCGGCGGCCACGTCACGGCCATTCTCCTCGCGGTGCTTGTGCACGCCGGGGCCGCCACCACCGCAGTTCTTGACCGGGGTACGGCCGCTCCCACCTGGACGGTCATCGCGGGAACCGCGGTCGGCGCAGCCCTCACAGGCACCGCGGCTCACCTGACCGGACGCCACCGCACCCGGCGTCGGCAGGCCGACCGCCGCGCTCACGACGAACGCCTCGCCGGCTGGACCGAGGAGGCCGTCCGCGACGCGTGGACCGAGCGCCGCCGCATCGCCGCCGGTCTCGAAACCACGGTATTGGCCCGCACCGCCGACATGGTCACCGAGGCGGAGGCGGGCCGGCTCGACGCGACGGCGACCCGCGCCCGCGAGGCCCTGGCCGCGATGCGCGCCCTGCTCGACACCGTCCGGGACGGCGAGACAGAGATCGGGCTGCGGCCGCAGCCCACCCTCCAGGCGCTCGACCTGCTAGCCCACCAACTCCGGGCCACCGGCCGAGACATCGAGATACGGCTGACCGACCGGGTACCGGAACGACTGCCCACCGCCGTCGACCTGGCCGCCTACCGCGCCGCCGAGACGGTGCTCGCGGCCGGCGGCGAGCAGCCTGCGATGCTCGCACTCGACGTGGAAGACGAGACCTTGACACTCACCGCCACGGGGGTGCCCCGCGCCGCAGACCCCGACGTACGGGAACGGCTGACCACGCGGGTCGCGGCAGTCGGCGGCACCCTGACCACCGGCCCGCGGGGTACGGTCCGCCTCCGGCTGCCACTCGCCGCTGCGCCGGACGACGAGGAGAGACATCGATGAGCCTCAACGTGCTGGTCGTCGACGACCAGGGCATCGTACGGGCGGGGTTCGCCGCCGTGATCGACGCCGAGGAGGACATGACGGTCGTCGGCGAGGCCGCCGACGGCGCCGCCGCGGTGCGGCTCGCCGAAGAGCTGGCTCCCGACGTGGTCGTCATGGACGTACGCATGCCCGAACTGGACGGCATCGCCGCCACCCGCATCATCACCGGACGGGAGAACGCGCCCCGCGTCCTCGTCCTGACCACCTTCGACCTCGACGCGTACGTCTTCGACGCGCTGCGCGCCGGCGCCTCGGGCTTCCTGCTCAAGGACGTACTCCCCTCCCGGCTACTGCAGGGCATCCGGGAGGTGGCGGCCGGCGAGAGCGTACTCGCCCCGTCCGCGACCCGCCGCCTCATCGGCCACTA
>CBRG010000162.1 GCA_000470535.1 Streptomyces sp. AW19M42 | reverse complement strand
GGCCGGCCGCCTCTCCCGCCCCGGCCGCCACGGTCTGACCGCTGAGGGCTGTCCCGCGATCCCTGGCGGGCGTGACGCCGGCTACGGCACCTCGCCGCGTTGTGGGAACGTCCGAATGCATCCAGTGTGCGGACGTCCCTCCGCCTCGCGACGCGCCGCGTCTGACGCCGCGCCCGCCAGGGATTGCGGGACAGCCCTCAGGCGGGACTTGAGCCGCCGCTCGCTGTCCCCGGCCCCGTTCCCATTTCCGGCCCCGGCCCTGATCCCGGCCCCGTTCCCGGCCCCGTTCCCGTTGCCGTGAGCGGGGTGTCGTCCGCCGCCTCCGGCTTCCCGCGCATCGCCATCAGCAGGGTGACGGCCGTGCCGACCACCGCCCACGCGGACAGCACCAGCAGCGGTCCGGTCACCGCGTTGCCACGGAAGTACGCGATCGAGCGCGCCACCCAGGTGCCGGCCCCCGGTGGCAGTGCGGGGCCGATCGCCCGCCAGAAGTCCGGGAGCATCGGGAGCGGGAAGGCGCCGCCCGCGCTCGGGTTGCCCGCGACCACCACGAGCAGGACGGCCAGGCCGATGCCGACGATGCCGGTGAGCGCCTCCAGGGCTAGCGTGATCATGCCGACCGAGAAGACGGTCAGCGCGCCCAGGCCGGACAGTCCCCAGAAGGATCCGGGCAGGGCTCCCAGGATCGGGCCGATGATGATCGCGCCGCCGATTCCGCCCGCGATCGAGTACAGCGCCATGACCCCGGTCCTGATCACCGCGCGCTGACGGTTGGCGGGGCGGGTGCCGGCGCTGATCGCCAGGATCGACGCGCAGAGGTAACCGCCGACGCACCAGCCCACCACCAGGTAGAAGGACGAGAGCCCGTCGAAGTCGTCGTCCGAGGCGGGGGCCACGTCCACGGAGCGGACCGCGCGCCGCTGGCTGAGGTCGACCTTCGTGATGATCTTCGTCAGCGAGTCGGCCAGCACGGTGCCCCCGCCGGAGGCGACCAGCACGGTGTCGGTGGTGCCCCGGGGGCTGACGATCAGGGCGCCGTCGATGTCGCGGTCGAGGATCTGCCGGCGGGCGGTGGCCGCGTCGCTGACCGTGCGGGGATCCAGCGGGTCGCCGGGGAGATCCTTCAGCTCGGTGAGGAGCCGGGCGGAGATCTGCTGGGGTGCGACGACCCCGAAGGGGACGTCCGTCGGCTTCGGCTTGTGCAGCGCTCCGACGTAGGACGCGATGAACAGCAGTTGCAGCGCCAGTACGCCGATGACGAGCAGCGCGGCCCGCGGAGTGATGGCGTTCTTCACCTCATCAGCGAAAGTCATGCCCCTACCGTCCTGCGTGCCCGTTGTCCACGCAGTCGGGGCCGGGCCGAATGGCTGAGTGACGGCTGAGGGGTGGCTCACCACTCGGATATCGTACGAACGTTCGAACGTGGTCTATGGTGGAGAGTCGGATTGAGGCAAACGCGACCTTCGCCCCTTATCGAATCGAATGAATGTGCGAACATTGAGTTAAGGTACTTCTCTCGATCGGGATGAATCGGGATGACACGGATGACGCAAAGGGGGGTCATGAGCAGCAGGAGGTGTGTATGTCGTTTACGCACCTCCGTGCGGCGAGCGGTTACTCGCTGCGGTACGGGGCAAGCCACCCGCACGCACTCGCCGAGCGGGCTGCCGAGCGTGGTCTCGACGCCCTGGCGCTGACCGACCGGGACTCCCTGGCGGGTGCGGTGCGCTTCGCCAAGGCGTGTGCGGGGGCCGGGATCCGGCCGCTGTTCGGCGTCGACCTGGCGGTGCCCGGCGTACCGGCGACCGTACCGGCGTCGGCGAAGAGGCAGCGGAGCACCCCCTCCCGGGGCGGCGCGTTCGTCACGGAGTCACCGCAGCGCGCGGTGTTCCTGGCCCGGACCGCACGAGGCTGGGCCGAGCTGTGCCGTCTGGTGTCGGCCGCGTCGGACCAGGGCGTCACCTGGGAGGACCTCTCCTGCCCGGACGACGAACTGTTCGTCCTCCTCGGGGTGGACTCCGAAGTGGGGCAGGCGCTGGCGTCGGGGCGGCCGGACCGGGCCGCCGTACTGCTCGGCCCCTGGCGCGAACGGTTCGGCCGGTCGTTGCGCATCGAGGCGTCCTGGCACGGGCGACCCGGCACCGGGCCGGGGTCGCTGCGGCTGGCCGCGCGTATGGCGGGCTTCGCCGCCGAGCAGCAGGTGGTCCCCGTACTGAGCAACGCCGTGCGCTACGCCGACCCGGGCCGGGGCGAGGTCGCCGACATCCTGGACTCCGCCCGCCTGCTGGTGCCGATCGACGCCCGTGACGCGTCCCGGCTCGACAGCGGGGAGCGGTGGCTGAAGGACGCCGGGGAGATGGAGCGAATCGCCGGGCGGATCGCGGAGGCCGTGGGCGGCCGGGGCGGGGACGCGCGGCGGCTGCTCGCGGCGACCGAGGAGACGGCCGAGGCGTGCGCGGTCGATCCGGGTGACGCGTTCGGGCTCGGCCGGCTGAACCTTCCGGAGCCCGAACTCGTGGGCGCGAGCGCGGAGTCGGCGGACCGGGTGCTCGCGGACCGGTGCGCGGCGGGCATGCTGAGCCGTGCCTACCACCGGGACGGGGAGCGCTGGGACCGGCTGGAGAACGAGTTGCGGATCGTCGCCGGGCACGGCTTCGCCGGGTACTTCCTGACCGTCGCAGAGGTCGCGGCGCAGGCCCAGCGGCTCGGCGTCCGGGTGGCCGCGCGCGGCTCGGGCGTGGGCTCGCTGGTCACGCATCTGCTGGGGATCAGCCCGGTCGACCCGGTGGCGCACGGCCTGGTGATGGAGCGCTTCCTGTCCGAGCACCGCTCGGCCCTGCCCGACATCGACCTGGACGTCGAGTCGGCCCGCCGCCTGGAGGTCTATCAGGCGGTACGGGAGCGGTTCGGGGCGGACCGGGTGGCGACGCTCGCCGTCTACAAGACGTACCGGGCGCGCGGGGCGATCGAGGTCGTGGCCCGCGCCCGTGGCATGGCCCCGGACCAGGCGGCCCGGCTGGGCAAGGCTTTCCCGCACATCCGGGCCAAGGACGTGCGGGCCGCGCTCGCCGAGCTGCCGGAGCTGCGCGAGGTGGCCGCAGAGGACCACGGCCGGCTCTGGGAGCTGGTGGAGGCGCTCGACGAGCTGCCGTTCGAGGCGGCGATGCACCCGTGCGGGCTGCTCGTCTCCGACGCGGCGCTGGTACGCCGCACCCCGATGGCGCCGACCACCGTCGAGAACATCGCCATGTCCCAGTTCGACAAGGAGGACATCGAGGACACCGGACACCCGAAGATCGACGTTATCGGCGTACGGATGCAGTCGGCGCTCGCGCACGCAGCCGCCGAGATCGAACGCGTCACCGGTGAACCCATCGACCTGGACGACCCCGCACAGGTGCCGCCGGACGACCCCGCCACGTACGACCTGATCTCCTCCGGGGACACCCTGGGCACCTTCCAGCTGGAGAGTCCGGGCCAGCGGGAGCTGGTACGGAACCTGCGGCCGCGGTCGTTCGGGGACCTGGCGCTCGACATCAGCCTGTTCCGGCCCGGACCGGTCGCGGCGAACATGGTGGAGCCGCTGATCAGCGCCCGCGAGGGCCGGAACGTGACTCGTTACGCGCACCGCGACCTGAAGCCGATCCTGGCCGAGACCGAGGGGCAGGTGGTCTACCACGAGCAGGTCATCGCGATCATGGTGACGATGACCGGCTGCGACCGGGGCATGGCGGACGAGGCCCGCCGCGCCCTGTCCGTCCCCGAGCGGAAGGGCCGGGTCAGGGCCTGGTTCGCCGATCGGGCCCGCGGGCGCGGCTACTCGGTCCAGGTCGTACGGGACGTGTGGAGGACCCTGGAGAACTTCGGCAGTTTCGGCTTCGCCAAGGCGCACGCCTCGGCCTTCGCGCAGCCCGCCTACCAGTCGAGCTGGCTCAAGGCCCACCGGATGGCGGCCCTGCTCGCGGGGCTGCTTACGCACGACCCGGGGATGTACCACAAGCGGGTCCTGGCCGCCGATGCCCGGCGTCACGGGGTGCCGTTGCTGCTGCCCGACGTCAACCGCTCCCAGGCCGCACACATAATCGAACTGGTGTCTGGTAAGTGGGGGGTCCGGATCGGTCTCTCGCAGGTGCGCGGCATCACGGAGGCCGAGAGCGGGCGCATCGCGGCCGGGCAGCCGTACACCTCGGTCGAGGACTTCTGGGAGCGTGCCCGGCCCAGCCGCCCGCTGGCCGAACGCCTGGCCCAGGTGGGCGCGTTGAGCGCGTTCGGGGCCCGGCGCGAGCTGCTGCTGACCCTCGCCGAGCTGCACCGCTCGCGGCGCGGCGCGGGCGGATCCGCCACCGGTCAGCTCCCCATGGCGGACGCGGGGAGTGCGGAGAACACGGAGGGAGCGAACGGCTCGGAGGGCGCGGGGAGCACCTGCGCCGCGCCGGACGGCGGTGCCGCGGCTGCCGCCGACGCCGGCGTCACGGGCCTGCCCGCCATGAACGCGTCCGAACAACTCGCCGCCGAACTCGACGTACTCGGCATGGACATCTCCCACCACCTCCTCGACGAGCACCGCTCCCTGCTCGCCGACATCGGCGCGACCCCCGCCGCCGATCTCCCGGGCCTCCGGCACGGCACCACCGTGCTCGTCGCCGGCGTCAAGGTCGCCACCCAGACCCCGCCGATCCGCTCCGGCAGGCGCGTCATCTTCGCCACCCTGGACGACCCCACCGGCCTGTCCGACCTGGCGTTCTTCGAGGACAGCCACGGGAGCTGCGCCCACACGGTGTTCCACAGCAGCCTGCTGCTCGTACGCGGCACCCTGGCCCGCCGTCCGCCGCGCGCCTTCAGCATCACCGGCATCGCCGCCTGGAACCTGGCCGAGCTGATCGACCTGTACCGCGAGGGTGGCCCCGCCGCCGTCGCCGACCGTCTCACCCGTCCCGAGCCCACCCCGCGCCGGGCCGCTCCGGGCCGCATCATCACCCAGCCGAACGGCTACGCCCTGCACCCCTGGGCCGACCTCCAGCCGCCCGGCACTCCCGCCTCCGCCACCCTGCCCGCCCTCGACGCGCTCGACGGACGGTCCTTCCACCATGCGAGTCCCGGAAGCGCGGGGTGACCGGGATGATCCTCTACCTCCACTTCGGCGCCCCGCAGCCGGACCCCGCGTACCGCCGACTCCTGGACATGGTCGGCGAGTTCACCCCCGTCGCCCAGGCCCTGCCCCCGGACGCGGCCCTCGCCGACGTGTCCGGAAGCACCCGCTACTTCGACCGCGACGCCGCCGGGCTCGCGGCCCTGATCCGGATGCGCGCGGCCGCGCTCCACGGCCTCGACGTGACGGTCGGCATCGGCCCCAACCCGCTCCTCGCCCGGCTCGCCGCCCACCGAGGGGAGCCCGGCGCCATCCGCACGATCCCGGACGACCCCGAGGCCGTGACCCGGTTCCTCACCGGTCTTCCGGCCACCGCGCTGCCCGGCGTCGGCCCGGCCACCGCCCGCACCCTGGCCTCGTACGGCCTGCGCACCGCCGACCGGATCGCCGCCACCCCGCTGCTCACCCTCCAGCGCATCCTCGGCGCGGCCTCAGGACGCGAGCTGCGCGAACGCGCGGCCGGCATCGACCCCACCCGCGTCGCTCCCGGCGCCCCGCCCCGCACGGTCGACGCCGAGCACCGCTTCGGCCGCGACGAGTCCGACGCCGCCCGCCAGCGGGCCGCCCTGACCCACCTGACCGAACAACTCGGCGCCCGGCTCCGCGACGAGCGGCAGACCTGCCGGGCGCTGACCCTGACCGTCCTGTACGCCGACCGCGCGGGGCACTCGTCGATCACCCGCGGCCGCACCCTGTCCGAGGCCACCGCCCACAACCCCCGGCTCCGCGCCGTCGCCCACGCGCTGCACGGGTCCCTGGGGCTCCAGCGGGCCCGGGTCCGCTCGCTCGCCCTGCGCGCCGGTGAACTCGGCGACGCCGCGTCCGCCTCCCGGCAGTTGACCTTCGGCCCCGACGACGACCGGGCACGCCGCATCGAGGCCGCGGCCGACCGCGCCCGCGCCCGTTTCGGGCCGGGCGCGGTACGACCCGCCAGCACCGCGGGGATGCTATGAGCGGCTGATGACCGGGACGCCTTCCGGCGAGCGGGTCACTGGTTGGACCGGCTCCGGCTCGGCGCGCCGACCGGGGAGACGGCCGGTTCGGCCTTGGGTGAGGGCCGGCGGGCCAGGACAAGGCTGGTAAGCGTCGTGATCGCCATCGCGCCGATGCCCACCAACGCCGCCGTGGTGTAGGCGCTGTCGTTCGGGAAGAGCCGGCCGCTGTCGGTGCCGAAGGCCAGGACCAGGCCGCCGAGGGCACTGCCGAGCGAGTACCCGACGCTGCGCACGACGTAGTTGAAGCTCATGGCACTGGACGTCTCGCTCTTGGGGGTGACGGCCAGGATGACACCGGGCATAGCGGCCGAGAAGCTGCCGACGCCCAAGCCCAGCACACTCATGGCCACGAACAGCTCGACCAGGTTCGACCGGGCCACGGCGAAGAGGACGAACCCGCCACCGATGACGACGGCGCTGCCGGCCAGGAGCACGGGAGCGCTGATCCGTTCGAGCATCCGGGGCGTGAGCTTGCCGGCCACGAACCCCAGCACGGAGAACGGGATGAGGACCAGCCCGGCGACGAAGGTGCTGAGCCCGAAGCCGTAGCCGGCGCTGTGCGGCGTCTGCGCGTACCGGCTGATGAGCGTCAGCAGGATGTACATGCCGATCGCACCGACGAACATGGCGACATTCGCTCCGGCGACCGCCGGGTGCCGAAACGCCCGGAGGTCGACCAGGGGCGCCTTACCGCGCAGCCCGGAGACGGCCCAGGCGCAGAGCAGGAGCACGGCGACGACGGCGAGGACCACCGCCACGGCGAGGTGATGGCTCCACAGACTCCTCTGGCCGGCGAGGAACAGGACGAGGAACAGCCCGCCCGCCAGGAGGAACGCGCCCGCCAGGTCCACGTGGGCGGAGCGGCCTTCGGGTGCTGCGGGAATGGAGCGCCAGGCGGCCGCGAAGGCAATGGCGGTGACGAACAGGCCGAGGCCGTAGGCGGCGCGCACCCCGCCGAACTCGGCGAGCAGGCCGGCCAGGGGGTAGCCGACACCGACCCCGATGATGGAGACCACCGAGACCAGGGCGATGGTGCCCGCGCTGCGCTCCTCGGGGAGGTGGTCGCGGGCCACGCCCATCATCAGCGCCGTCAGGCCGAGCCCGATGCCTTGTGCGGCTCTGCCGACGAGCAGCCACGCGAACGGCAGCGGCAGCACGGTGAGCGCACTGCCGACGACGACGATCGCCAGCGTGACGAGGATCGTGGCCCGTCGGTGCGGGCCGGCTCCGAGCCGGCCGAGGACGGGCGTGGCGACCGCGCCGCTCAGCAGTGCGATGGTCAGCGTCCACTGCGCGCTGTCGAGTGAGACGTGGAACGAGGTCGCCACGCTGGTGATGAGCGGCGCCCCGAGGCTGGCGACGGCCGCCACGACCAGGGCGATGAACATCAGGGAGGGGACCAGCAGTCGCCCCTCGGGGTGCTCCCGGGCAGTGCTCATCGGCCGGCCCCGGTGGTGAGGTGGTCGAAGCCGAGGCGGAGCGGCCGAGAGCCCGCGCGGGGCCGTGGGGGGACCGTCACCTGCCGGGGAGCCGGACGCGGCATGGCCGGTAATGCGGAATGGGTGGTCATTTACCATATCGTATGTACTGCAGCGAGCTGCCGTCCAATTCGGTATTGGACTGATCTTGATAGTCGTAGGCTATCAACTAGGGCGATTAGGCAGCTCGTTGCTTCGTGGCGGTTCCAGGACATTCCTCCCAACGGAGAGGCTGGTGAGTCGTCGCGCGAGATGGTGGTCAGTAGGCGCCGTTGAGGAATGGGAGTACGTCTGCGGCATCCGTTATCCCGGGTGGCGGGCCGTCGACCCGGGTGCCCGGACGCGCGTTCTGGATGATCATTGGTGTGAGTGTCGGAGTGGTGTTGACTTCGATGAAGTGGTTGACACCGAAGTTTTCCTGAAGGTCCGTGACGGATTCGATCAGGTTCGCGGGTTTGGTCCAGATCGCGAGTGACGCGTTCCTGACCGTGTCGGATTCGATGATGGGCCGGCATTCGGTGGTGAAGTACAGCGGGGGCAGCACGGGCTGCACGGTTCGCTCTTCCTGCCGAAGGATCGCCTGGAGGGCTGCCGGCTTGAACAGGGGGGTGTGGATGGGGAGGATGGCGGCGAGACGTCTACAGGGGATTCCTTTGCGTTCCGCATGACTCTCCAGCAGGTCCAGGTCGTCGAATCGGCCGCATACAACCGTCTGCGTCGGAGTGTTGATCATGCCGACGTGGAGGCCGTCCTCCGATATCTGCCGGCACATCGCCCCGGCCGTCCGATGATTGACGGCGAGGGCGAGCATTCCACCCCGCAGTGAAATCCTTTTGGCTTCGAAGAATCCCGTGAGGAGAACGTCGATTGTTTCCGCCATGGACATCAGGTCGGTGATGACGCTCCCGACATTGAAGCCCGCGCCATGTCCGAGAAGGATGGATGGCTGAACCTTCAGATCGAGTGACGCATATACGGAGTACGGAACGAGTGTTGCCGCGACCAGGTTATGGACGTACTCCGTTTCCGGGGCGGTGGCCGGCCCGGGGGCTGTGGTGGTGAGTCTGTGTGTGACGGGTGGCTGGCCGATTTCCGCGAGCTTCTCGTCTGTTATCTCCAGGGCATCGGCCACGCTCGTGTTCGTGTGAGCCAATGTGCACAGGATCCCCGGAGGGTAGGGGTTGCTGAACGGTGGGAAAGCGAGGGCTGTCGTGAGCGGCATCTGTTCTCTCCCGGGATCAGGACTGGCTCTCGGGGCGCAGGTGGTGGAGGACGGTGGCGGCGATGCCGGTGAGAGGTGCGGTCATGACTTCGGGGGCGGGGATCGCGCAACCGGTGTGGCGGCGGATGTGGCCGATGAGCTCGGTGGCGGTGAGGGAGTCGGCGCCGAGTTGATCGATGCGGCGGCCGACGTCGACCCGATCGGGTGTGGTGTGGAGACCGGAGGCCAGCCAGGCAGTGAGGGCCTCAAGCAGGATCGGGCGGGCTTCCTCCGTGGTGGCGGCGGCCCGCAGGCGCGGCAGCAGACTGTCGTCGGCGCCGGCATCCGGTGTCTGGACCAGCATGGCGGTACGGGGCGCGGTCACAGCGGGGAGGAAGGCCATGAGCGCTTGTTCACGGCCCCGGGATTCGGCGACGACCGCGGTGACCGTGGTGTCCGGGTGGTGAAGCAGCATGTCGAAGCGGTCCAGCGCCTGGGACGAGGTCATGGGAAGGATGCCGTAGTCGCTCATCACCGAGGTGATTCCGGTGCGGAGCACGTATCCGACGTCGGAGATGGCGCCCAACTGCAGTACGGAGGCGGGCAGTCCGTCGCGCCTGCGCCGGCGCGCGATGTTCTCCAGGGTGAGGCTGGCGGCGGAGTACGACGCTTGCCTCCTGTTGCCGAGCAACGCGGCGAAGGATGAATACATGGCGAAGAAGTCGAGGTCGCGCCCGCGGGTGTGGGAGTCGAGGAGAAGCGCTCCGGTGAGTTTGGGGTTCAGGACGGTGAGGTAACGCTCGGCGGACAGGCCGGTGATCTCGTCGTCATCGAGGACCATGGCGGCGTGGACCACCCCGGCGAGCCGGCGTCCGCCTGCGTCGAGGTCGTGGAAGAGACGGTCGACAGCTTCCGGCTCCGAGATGTCGACAGCGCGTGCGTCGACCTGGACTCCCTGGTCGTTCAAGCTGCGGACCAGGGCGGCGGCGTTCTCGTTGCGCGCGGTGCCCCGCCGGCTGACGAGCGTGAGGTGACGCGCTCCCCGGCGGACCAGGTGCCGGGCGGTCTCGGCGCCGAAGCCGTCAAGGCCACCGACGACCAGATAGGTTGCCGCCGGATCCAGCACGGGCGGCTCGGGGGCGCGATCGAGGGGGACCCCGTCGTCGAGCGCGATGACCGTCTTCCCGGCCCCCTGACCGGCCAGGAGGCCGTCCATGGCTTCGTGGATCCTGTCGGCGGGGTAGACCGTGTGGGGCAGCGGGCGGCATTCGCCGCTGTCGATCACCTTCTGCAGGTCGTCCAGGCAGCGATCCACCGTGAGTGAGGACTGCTCGAACCACCCGACGACATCGATGGTGTGAACGGTGGCGTCACGGTTCGTGGGCGGCATGTGCAGCGGCGCCGGTGACGGCGCGACGAGCTGTTCGACGTCGAAGAAGTGTCCCCCCGGCGCCATGAGGTCCAGCGCACGCCGGCGCAGGTCCGCCGTGATGGAGCCGAGATTGAGTATGACGTCGACGCCGCCCCGGGCAACGTGCCGGACCTCCTCGGCGAAGCCGGGAGCACCCGAGTCCACCACGTGGTCGATCCCCGGAAGGGACAGCAAGGCGCGCAGAGCCGGCGTGGGGGCGCCCACGATGACGCGGCTCCCGGCGCCCCGGGCGAAGTCCATGGCCGCCAGCCCTGTCCCGTCGGACGCGCCCAGGATCAGAACGCTGTCGCCGGGACCCACACCGGCCAGGTGCCCCAGGACATGGTGCGTGGTCAGCTGAGCTATGAGAAGGGACGCCGCCGCGGCGAAGGTGACCTGCTCGGGGAGCTTCACCACCCGGTCGGCGCGCAAATTGATGTGCGAGGCCAGCCAGCCGCCGTGCGTGATCCCGGCGACCCGGTCTCCCGGGAGGATGCCGGTGACGTCGTCTCCGACGGCGGTCACGATCCCCGCGCCTTCGCAGCCGAGGTGGACATCGCCCGGACGTGAGCCGCGGGGCGGGAGCAGGCGCCCCGTGGCGAAGAGGGCGTCACGGCCGTTGAGGGCCGCGGCCTGTACGCGGACGGTGATCTCTCCCGGGCCCGGGTCCGCGATGCCGCTGTCCTGCCAGACGAGACGGTGGGGGGTGCCGGCTTCGCCGTGGACGGCCAGCGCGAAGTGCGCAGTCGCGCCGTGGACGCGTGTCCGCCGGGTTTCCGGCAGCGCCTGCACCCGCACAGCGAAACGCCCATGAGGAGTGATCACACATTCGTCCTCGGCATCGGGGTGGGTGATCTCGTACGCGACGTGACCGGCCGTCTGCCGTGCCGGCTCCGCGGCCCCGCTGACGACACGGATCCTGCGGACGGCCATCAGCGGCTGTTCGTTGGCCAGCGTGCGGGTGGCGCCCCACAGGGCCGCGCCGGTGTGTGTGATCGGGGCGTCCAGGCTGTCGTCAGTCGTGCGCGCGACCAGCCACAGGGTGGGCTGAAGATCTCCACCGGCCTGCGCACAGACGGCTGTCAGGGCACTCAGCCGCGCGCAGGCCTGGGCGACACGCGCGGTGGCCTGCTCGGCTGTCGTCTGCTCGGTGTCGTCGGCGATCAGGACGATGTCGACCGGCCCCGTGGCCGGCAGCAGAGCCGCCCAGTCCGGCTGCGGCTGGAGAGCCGGGAGCACCACCTCGCGTGCTCCCGTCGCGGTCAGGGCGGCCGCCACGAGATCGCCCAGCCCATCGGCGGAGCTGCCCCCGCTCTCAGAGATCAGCAGGCACGGCGGAGTCGCGCCGCCCGCCTCCTGGTCCTGCGGTGTGCTGCCCGGTTGCGTGTCCCTGGCACGGACCGCCGCGATCACCGACGCGGGAACGCCCTCCTGGTCCGGCTGTGCGCTCAGGAACGCGCTGGCGGAGAACCCCGCCTGCTCCAGCACGGACGGCCACTGGTCGCGGGTCAGCGCCGCGCCGGCCGGCCGCAGCTCGGTGTCGGAGGAGTCCCAGAAGGAGTCCAGTATCCCGAACAGCGTCGCGACGTAGGCATTGCTGTGCATCTCAAGGGCGACGAGCTGACCGTCGTGGTCCAGGAGCGTGGCGGCGTGACGCAGCCCCTGAGCGATGTCGGTCGTCGTATGCAGGGCGTTGCTCGCGATGACGAGATCGAAGGATCCCGCCACGAACCCCTGCTCGATGGGGTCAGCGCTCAGGTCGAGGGCGTGGTATTCGAGGAAGTTGTAGGCGGCGAAGCGAGCCTCGGCCTTGGGGAAGAACGCGGAGGAGACGTCGGTGTACACGTAGTGCGTTCGCTCGGGCGGCAGGTGGGGCAGGACGCGAGCGGTGAAGCCCCCGGTGCCGGCACCGATCTCCAGAACCCGCAGGGGCCGGTCAGCCGGCCAGTCGGCCAGGGCGGCGCTCAGGTACGCCACGGCGCCGTCGGACAGGTACGTGAGACCCGGGTCGTGGTTGTACACCTGCGCCGCGATCGGACCGGACTCGCCGAACAGCACCTCCAGCCCCTCCACCTCACCGGTGAGGACGTCGGGCAGGCTGCGCCCGACCCACGCGGCGGCCTGCCACATCACGACGAGCTCCGGGAACTCGTTCAGCATGCCCTGCAGAAGCTCCTCGGGCACCGGTGTGCCGCTCCGGCACCAGCCCCCCTCGGGACGAGCGGTCAGCAGCCCGTACCGGACCGCGATCGCGAGCATCATCTCCACCAGCGGGCACAGGCTCTCCCTGAGACCGGCACTCCTCAGGTCATCGAGGGTGAAGACCTGTCCGCCTACCGGGCCGGTGGCCTCGATCGCGCCGCGTGCCTCCGCGGAGCCCAGGATGCTGTTCACCGCAGCCGCCATGTAGTGCGCGCTCAGCTGCCGGGACCGTTCCATGTGGCCGGCGTAGCCATGGTCCCGGAACGCGTCGTCGAGCCGGCTGACGACCGGTCCGCAGTCATCGATGACGCGTGAAGGCGCGGGGAGCGGGGACGGGGTGCCGGGCAGCGCGGTCATCCGCGGGCGTGCCCTGAGCACCTCGTTGTAGACCCGGGGCGCGGGAGAACCGCTGTTCTCGATGCGCCGCGCGTATACGTCACCCAGGTCGAGCAGGACTGTTCCGTCGGTGTCGCAGACGGTGATGTCACACATCAGGCCGGTCTCGACGACGGACGTCAGCCGCATGTACGCCACGACGGTGGCGGGCAGCGGACCCCAGGTGCGAACGCTCCCCACCGCTACCGGGAGGTGGGGAACGTAGGGCTGCGCGGAGCCGGAGACGACGCAGGCGGACAACGGCAGCATCGCCTGGAGGCAGCCGTCGAGGAGAACGACACGGGCCTGATGCTCGGTTCCGGCGAACTGATCCGTATGGAGCCTCGCCAGCCCTTCGTTCTCCTTGACAGCCAGCGACGCCAGCGAACGGAACGCCGGCCCGTAGTTGAGCGATACCGCGGCGCAGGCCCGGTAGTGGTCGGCCATGTCCACGGGTTCGCTGATGCGGAGGGCGAGAGCGGCCACGTCCACCGGAGCGGGCCGGGCATCGGCCAGGCCGCGCCACCGCCCGTTCACGTGCTGGGTGGCCTCAACGTCCTCAGGGGTGTGCCCGGCGACGACGAAGGTCCCGTCGGGACGGACGGTGGTGGTGGTGCGCACCGGAGCCGCTCCGGGATCGCTGGGCAGGACCAGCGACCTGGTCAGGGATATGTCGAGCAGTTCCACGGGCCCGCCGTGCACCTCGCGGGCCGCCGACAGCGCCATCTCGAGAAGGCCCGTGCCAGGCATCACGACGGCGTCGCCGACCTTGTGATCAGCGATCCAGGCCGCGCTCTGCTCCCGTCCCCACGTCGGGTCGGCCGCGAGCAGGCGCCGGCCCAGCAGCGGATTGGACGCGACCGGCTGCGGCGCCGGCGCGATCTCGTGGTCGGACCACCACGAGGGATCTCCCAACTGGTAGCGCCGGCGCTGCCACGAGTAGGCCGGGACGTCCACGACGCGACCGCCCCGGGGGAAGAACCGATCCCAGTCCAACTGCGCCCCGGCCGCGGCCACGCGCAGCACGGCGCCGCTCAGCGCCTGAGGGCCGGCGCTGATCCGGGTCAGCGTCGAGGCCACCTCCACCGACACCCTCTCGTCGACGGCGATGCGGCGCAGGTAGCCGCTGAGCGCCGGGTGGGGGCCGACCTCGACCAGGACGTCACAGCCGTGCTCCTCACCGATGAGCGCCGTGACCGCCGCGGCGAACCGGACCGGTTCACGCACGTTGCGCCACCAGTAGGCGGCGTCCATCTCGTGGTCTGCGATCGCGTGGCCGGTGACGGTGGAGACCATCGGTATCCCGCCCCGACCGGCGTCGAGCCCTCCGAGGCCGTCCAGCAGCGGGCCGCGGACGGCGTCCATGGCCGGGCTGTGGAAGGGGTAGTCCAAGCGCAGGAACCGGAAGGACACCCCGCTGCGGACACAGTGATCCTCAACAGCCTCCAGTGTCCGGCTGTCCCCGGCCAGGGTGACGTCATTGTTGGAGTTCACAGCCGCGATCGCCACCCGGTCGCTCGCGCCCATCTCGTCGAGCAACCGCTGAGCCTGTGCGGGCGACAGCGCCAACGCCGCCATCCGCCCGGTCCCGAAGGTGGGTGCCTGCGCGAGGCTACGGTGCGCGATCACGCGGCATGCCTGGGAACGATCCAGAATTCCGGCGCAGTACGCGGCCGCGACCTCACCGACGCTGTGACCGCAGACCCCGTGCGGGAGCACCCCCCGCTCGCGCAGCGACATGACCAGTCCGGCCTGCAGGGCGAACAGCATCGGCTGTGCCACCTCTGTCAGCGCCCACCGCGCGGAGTCCGGCGTCGCCATTTCCGCCTCGACCGACCAGCCCAGCAGCGGTTCCAGTTCGCGGCTGACAGCCTGGACCTCGGCGGTGAACGCAGCGTCCTGCCCCAGCAACTCCGCGCCCATCCTCGGCCACTGGGTGCCGTTCCCGCTGAAGACGAACCCGACGCGCCCCCGGGCCATGCTGACGGCCGATGCCGCCTCGTCCGACGCGCCCTTCTCCGCCGTCTCCCGCAGTGCCTGCGCGGCCGCCGCGCCGCTGGAGGCCAGCACGGCCGTGCTCAACTCCCGGCGCTCGCGGCGCCGCGCCGTGGTGAACGCGATATCCAGCAGGGCCGAATCGTCGACGCCCTCCAGGTAGGAGGCCATCGACAGCGCCGACTCCCGCAACGCCGCCTCCGTCCGGCCGGTGACCACCACCGGCACGGCCACATGGGCCCGACTGCCCGCGGCCCCGTCCCCGATGACGCCCGGGGCCGACGGCGCGTCCGGCAACTCCAGCACCACGTGTGCGTTCGCGCCGCCGATGCCGAACGAGTTGACTCCGGCGATACGCGGCGTGCCGGCCTCACCGTCCAGCGGCTGCATCGCCGTCACCGGGTCCAGGCCCAGCCCGTCGAAATCGATCGCCCGGTTCAGCGGGTGCGCGTGCAAGGTGGCGGGCACCCGCCGCTCGCGCAGGACCAGCATGGCCTTGAACAGTCCGGCCATGCCGGCCGCCGCCTCCAGGTGCCCCAGGTTCGACTTCACCGACCCGATCGGCAACGGCTTCCCTCCGCGCCGCCGCCCCAGCACCCGCCCCAACGCCTCGCACTCCGCCGGGTCGCCCGCGGCCGTCCCCGTCCCGTGGGCCTCCACGTACGACACCTGGTCGGCGCGTACACCGGCCTCGGCGTAGGCACGTTCCAGCATCGCCGCCTGCCCATCCGCACCGGGCATGGACATCCCCAGGGTCCGCCCGTCGGCGTTGACGACCGAAGCCCTGATCACCGCGTGCACCCGGTCACCATCGGCTACGGCACGGCTCAGGGTCTTCAGGAGCACCACCCCCGCGCCCTCCGACCGGACGAAGCCGTCGCCGTCCTGCGAGAACGAGTGGCAACGCCCCGTCGGGGAGAGCATCGACGCCTGGCTGGAGATGACGTGCCCACCCGGGCCGAGCACCAGGTTCACCCCGCCGGCCAACGCGACGTCGCAGCGGCCCGAACGGACCGTCTCAGCCGCCAGGTGCAGTGCCGTCAACGATGACGAACACGCCGTGTCCACCGTGTGGGACGGCCCATGGAAGTCGAAGAGGTACGACAGGCGGTTCGCCGCGCTGAACGCCCCCGTACCGGTGGGCGCGAACGAGTTCATCACCCCGGGACGCCGCAAGAGCAGACCCCAGTAGTCCTGGACGGTCAGCCCCATCACCACCGCCACGTCGGAACCCGCCAACAGCCGCGGATCCACGCCCGCGTCATCGAAGGACTCCACCGCGCACTCCAGTAGCAGCCGTTGCTGCGGGTCGATCTGGGCCGCCTCCTTCGGAGAGATACCGAAGTACTCCGGGTCGAACCCCCACACGTCGCCGTAGATCCCGGCTGCCCCGGTGTACGCCTTCCCCGCCCGCACCTCACCGTCACCCACAACGAAGTCATCGGTACTGAACCGGTCGTCGGGTACCGATGTCACAAGATCCCGGTCAGCGGCCAAGGCGTCCCACAACCCGCCCAGCGTGGTGATCCCCCCGGGGAGACGGAGCCCTACCCCGATCACCGCAACAGGTTCTACCGACCCCTGGGCGGTCCTCGTACCACTCACGCCGTCTCGCTCCTGACTCGCCATCACTGGGCCTGCCTTTCGCATATTTTTTTCCACATGCGTGACCGTTCGCGTTTCGGGACAGGGGATTCTGTAGACCTTCTGGGACATCGCACAAAAAAACATCGCCGCAGCGCGGAGAGTGGGTCGGTATTCACCGGAAACCCTGGAGGTGTCGTCACTCCAGGGCACGGGGCGACCTGCGCGACGGGCTTGCCGGTCTCGTCGGGGCGGCAGAACGTGCCACATCATCCCGAATGAGTCCGGTGTGGTCGTGCTATGACGTGCGCTGCGAGACCTTTCTGGCGCTCAGACGCATCTTGAGAGCACGCGGTCCCATCGAGGGAGTGATGGCCGGATGGTTCTGCCCGGGAACGGGCTCCAGGCGCCAGCGAGAGGCGATGTCCGTGAGCGCCAGCACAGCCTCGGTGACGGCGAACTGGTCGCCGATGCATTTGCGTGCCCCGCCGCCGAAGGTGAGATAGGCGTTATTGCGCGGTGTTGAGTGCTGCTTCTCGGCGTCCCAGCGGTCAGGATCGAAGGCCTCGGGATCCGGGTAGTAGCGCGCCAGCCGCTGCAGCGCGTACGGGCTGTACGCGATGGTCGTCCCGGCCGGGAGGTCGTAGCCGCCGAGCTGGGTGTCCGCTGTGACCATTCTGGTCCATATCATCCCGGCCGGCGGATACAGCCGCAGCGTCTCGGTGATGATCTGGTTGGAGAGTTTCAGGTCCGGCAGGTGGTCGAGGGAGACCGGCCCGCCGTCCAGGACACGATCGGTCTCGGCCCACAGCCGCTCCTGGATCTCCGGATTGCAGGCGACGAGATACAGCGCCCAGGCCAGGGTGATCGCTGTTGTCTCCGAACCCGCCACCAGGAAGGTCAGGACCTCGTTGCGCAGTTCGGTGCTGCTCAGACGCTCGCTCTGGCCGCCGCCGGCCGGGCATTCGCCGCTGCTGCCCGGATCGCGGGACGTCAGGAGCGCCGAGAGCAGGTCCCCGTGGTCCTCCGGGTTCACCTGGGCCTTGGCGATGATGTCGGTCACGGTGTTGTTGAGTCCGGCGAGAGCCCGCTGGTAGCGGCGGTTGCCGGGGGTCGGAATCCGGTTCAGCACCGCCGGTGTGAAGGTCCGCCGGTACGTCGCGTGCTGCACCTCGATGGCGTCGCTGACCAGTTGGCGCATCTCCTGCGGGGACAGCGTCCCGCCGAGCATCGTCTGGAACATGTTATGCATCGTGAGGCTGAGCATCTCCGCCGGCATGTCCAGGACCTGCCCATCACGCCAGCGGCTGGTCAGCAGGGCTGTCCCCTCGGTCATGGCCCGGGCGTAGCCGGAAAGCCGGCTGCGGTGGAACGCGGGCTGAACCAGCCGGCGCTCTCGTCGGTGCTTGGCGTGCGGGCAGGTCACCAGGCCGTCGCCGAACACCTCTCCGGCCCTGTCGAACAGCAGACCGCCCTTGTCGTAGGTGCGGTCGTTGAGAAGTATCTGTGAAGTCAGCTCCGGGTTGCAGACCATGACCGCCTTGAGCGGGCCGACGCTGATGCGGATCATGTCACCGTGCGCGGGCAGTGAACGCAGGAATCCCCGCGGATCACGGAGTGCCTTCACCGCGTGACCCACGACCGGGAGGCCCCCAGGCGCTACAGGGACGGTCTCGCCGGGTTTGGCGGTGGTCCTCTTACGTGCAAGCACGTTGCGCATGCGATCCTTTCAGGTGCGTCAAGTAACATTCAAGCCCTTTTTGGAGAGGGCCGATAGTGAATGATTGAGTGTCTATTGATGCAACAAAAATGAGCGCCTTTCGCGGCATTCAAGCTAGCAGCATGGCCGTGCCACGGGCGTGATCGAAGCGTGATCGAGGCGTGATCGCGCTGGTGGACCCCGCATTTCCTGGATGGGCTCGGCCGATCATCCGGTGCGGGGATCGCTCCGGGATCGTCGGCGAGATGCCGGAGTGAGACCCTCCCGGTGACAAGTATTGACAAAGATCGCATACGGAGTCCTAAACATGCTCTGGCCACCTCGTATGGCACCCGCCGTGGGGTCTTGACGGCAACAGCCAAAATAGTGATTGACTGGGATCGTGCGTCCGGGAACCGAGACCGCTTCATGGCTTCATGTTGGCGAGAACTGCTACTCAGACGGGGGCGAATGTGCAGTTCGCGATCCTTGGGTCAGTTACGGTGCGTTTTGCGAACGGCGACGTCTTGGCCAATATGAGGCCCCGTCAGCGGAGCACCTTGTGCATCCTTTTGCTAAATAGTGGTCGTCGCGTAAGTAAGGAATACCTCGCTGATGCGTTATGGGGTACCGACCTGCCCAAGGATCCAGGTGGCGCGCTTCGGAGCAACCTCTACGGCCTGCGCAAAGCGACTCCGATCAAGGACCGGCTGCAGACGAGCCGTGACGGCTACCTCCTCGCGTTGCACGAGGGCGACGTGCTCGACCTGCATCGCTTCCAGAGCCTGGCCCAGCAGGCGCGGGACGCCCAGCTGTCGGGCGACGTCGACGGCGCCGCCCGGCTCTTCCAACGCGGCCTCGACACCTGGGGCGACCCGCCGCTGGCCGACATCCCGGCCACGCCGATCATGCAGCCGGTCTTCTCGGAACTGCTCGAACACCGCCACGCGGTCCAGGAGTCGCTGGTGGACGCGCGGCTGGCCCTTGGCCGGCACCATGAACTCCTGCCGCTCCTGATGTCCCTCACCACCGCGCAGCCGCTGCGGGAGCGACGGTGGGAGCAGCTCATACTCGCCCTGTACCGGTGCGGCAGGCGGGCGGAGGCGCTGGACACGTTCACCCGGGCGCGCCAGCTCCTCGCCGAGGACTACGGCATCGATCCCGGCGGCCCACTGCAACACCTCCAGCGGCTCATCCTGGCGGGCGACCCCCAGCAGTCCCTGGCACTGCCTGTCCCGCCCCAGCGGGTCCAGGCCGACGCCGCGCGCGAGCCGCGCCAGCAGACGCACGAGATCCCGCGGCCGCCGGCCGGGGTGCCCCGCCAGCTCCCCGCCGAACCCCGTCACTTCATCGGGCGCGAGGCCGAGCTCAGGGTGCTCACCGACGCGGCAAACGAGATGTCGCCGGTCGGCTCCTCCCCGGTGGTTTCGGTGGTGTGCGGCCCCCCGGGGATCGGGAAGACGGCGCTCGCCCTCCATTTCGCCCATGAGATCGCCGACCGCTTCCCCGACGGGCAGCTCTACATAGACCTGGGCGCCTTCGGCCCGGCGGTCCGCCCGGTGAGCATTCAGCAGGCGATCCGGTCGGTCCTCGCCCCGCTGATCTCGCTACCGGAGCCGGAGACGATGACTCCGGCGGCCTATGCCAACTTGTACCGGACCACGCTCGCGCAGCGGCGGATACTCATCCTGATCGACAACGCGTACGACAGCGCGCAGGTTCAGCCCCTGATCCCGGCCGCTCCGCAGTGCATGGTCGTCATCACCAGCCGTCGCAAGCTCACCGGCCTGGTGACCTCGCACGGCGCCCACCTGACCACCCTGGACGTGCCCTCCAGGGCCGAGGCGGAGGCCCTGCTCGCGAGCCGGCTGGCCGCCGGCGACCTCGACAGCACCGCCCTCGCGGAGGTGACGGAGGCGTGCGCACGGCTGCCGCTGGCGCTGGTGATCGCGGCCACGCGAGCGGTCGCAAGACCCATGGTCCCGCTGCGTCACCTGGCCGAGGAGCTGCGGAGCGAGCAGAACCGGCTCAATGTGCTGTGCGGCGGACGGGCCTCCGGCGACATCCGGGCGGCCTTCTCGTGGTCCTACCAGCGTTTGACGAGCGCCGAGGCACGCATGTTCCGCGTTCTGGGCGCACACCGGATACGCGACATCACCGCCGCCGACGCGGGCCAACTGGCCAACGTGCCGACCGTGGCGGCGACGCAGGCCCTCACCGGGCTCGCCCGCGCGCACCTCATCCGGGAGTACGCCCCCAAGCGGTACCACTCCGACGACCTGGTGAGTACCTACGCCGCCGAGAAGGCGCGGGAAGAAGGGGACCGGCCACCGGACAGCACGACGCCGTAGCGGTGTCCGCGATCAGGAGCGGTCCCGTCGCCGCCGGCGCAGCGGCCGCCCGACCGGCGGCCGTGGGCAACGGACGAGGAGGAAGACCTTGAACAGGCAATCACTGGCCGGGCTCCGACACCGACTGCGGCCGGGAACCGTCCCCTTGCGGACCGGCCTCGCCGGGGGAGAGGGGGGCGGGGCGCCGCTGCCGTACCCGTCGGGATGGTTCTGCCTGGCGCTGTCCCGTGAGGTGCCGGCCGGCGCGGTGGTGAACCGGCGCTTCATGGGCCGCGATGTCGTCCTCTACCGCACCAGGGGCGGCGTCCTGCGGGTCGTGGACGCCCACTGCCCCCACCTGGGCGCCCACCTCGGCGCCGGAGGGGTGGTCGACGGCGAGCATCTGGTGTGCCCGTTCCACCGCTTCGCCTTCGACGTCGGGGGATCCTGCGTCAAGGTCCCGGGCGGAGACCCGCCCAAGGCGACGCTGGGGCAGTTCACCGTGCGCGAGCGGGGCAGGATCATCTACGTGTGGAACGGGCATGATGCCGCACCGCCCGACTGGGAGCCTTCGGAGCTACCTGATGACGGGTTCTCGCCCGCCGCCTCCTGGAGCACGCTCCTGACCTCGCACCCGCAGGAGGTCATGGAGAGCTTCGTCGACTACCGGCATCAGCCGATCGTGCACAACGTCTCCCTGCGTGAGGTGGCACCGCCGGCGGATGAAGGGCCGTTGCTGCGCATATCCTTCAGCGCGGCCATCAGGCTGTCCGTCGGCTTGGCGACCATAAGGGTGGAGCAGGGCCTGGTCCTGTCCGGCCTCGGCCTGGCGTCGGGGGACGTGACGCTGCACCAGGTCGGGATGTCCTTGGGGGTCGTGCTCACGGCGACCCCGGTCGGGCCCTGGCAGACGCGCCTGCGTGTGTTCGCCATGACGGAGACCGCCTCGCGTGCGGATTCCACCCGGCTCCGCAAGGCCGCCTCCACGTCCTGGTCCGCGGTGGCGGGGCAGGCGCTCGTGCGGACCATCGCCCACCAGATGGGCCAGGACGCCAGGATCTGGAACCGGAAGCGGTACGAGCCAGAACCGCGGCTCGCCCCTGAGGAGAGCGCCATCGGCCAGTACCGCGGTTGGGTGCGTCAGTTCTACCGCTCCTGAACAGTGAGCAGCAGTGAGTCCTGGACCCACTGCCTGGCACTGTGCGCATTCAGTGGCTGCTGCCCGTGCTGCCCGCCCGCAGCGAGGTATAGGCCGGATCTCACGCGAAGACCGGCGGCCGTCCTACTCCCGCGTCCTGTCCGCACTGAGGTCGAGGTCCTCGACCGCGATCGCGGTGGCACCGGGCTGTGTGGCCCAGTGCAGGAGTTGGGTGAGGGCGTGGCGGAGTTGCGCGTCATGGCGGGGTGCGGTGCCGGTCAGGGCGTAGCCGAAACGGCGGGGCTCAACGACGGGGTGGCCGTGGGGGTCGAGGCGGTAGGCCGCCTGGCGTCACGGCTCACCCACGCACGCCCAAACGGCAGCAGCTGACGACGCCTCGGACACGTAGCCCACCGGGGCGTCACGATCCCCGTATCAGGCCGCGCCGCCCCCTACCGGCCGAAGGCTCGGCGCCACCGTGCACTCGCAACGGTCGTGGTCGGGCAGGAGCCCGCGGTCCGCCGGCACCCGCTCGTACGCCACCGCCACGTGCTGCAGCCAGGTCAGTTCGTCGGCGAACTCCCCGCCCGACTGGCGCGATCCCGTGCCGGCCGAGTTGCCGGAGGGCCGCCGGCCCGCTCGCTTGCGCCGCATCGCCAGTGAGAGAACCGCCGCCTCCAGGAGGAGGTCGCCGTTGTCGCCCCGCACCAGGTCCGACTTCCGCAGTCCGGCCCGCAGCCGGTCCTCGCAGGCGTCGCACACATAGGGGCGCAGCAGCCGCTGGCCGTCTCTGATCTCGATGACCATCCGGTAGAGCCGGGTGTGAAGGCCCCTCGTCCAGAGGGCCCGGTAGGGGGAGCGGGGTTCGAAGAGGGCGATGCCGGGGGCTGCCTCGCAGAGGGAGGACCAGAGGGGGTGCAGGGTCCGGTAGGACCCGTAGCGCTTCTGCCTCCGGGAGAGGACCGCCCCCCAGCCCGGCATCGTGAAGCCCACAACGATGACGATCGAGCCGGCGCTGGCCATGAGGGGGCTCCACAGGACCGCCACCTGGTCCAGGGCGGTCTGCCCGCACCAGCGGTCCACGACCCCGGCCATCTTCCCGAGGATGAAGCCCAGGACGAAGACGGATCCCACGGCGGCCAGGCGCAGCGACTGCGAGAGCCACGGTCTGACCACGGCGCGGGAGGAGGGCCAGGTGTACCGGGCCGTGTTCGCGAGGTTCAGGCCGTACGTGACGAGAAAGACGGCCAAGTAGGCGCCGGCGGACGGGTGGGTGGCGAAGTGGACTTCGAAGTCGATCGGATGCGCGCCGGGCAGGGGTTCGGCGAAGAAGAGGACGGCCATGACGGCGATGGCGAGGAGGTAGAGCGCGGCCAGGTTCGGGAGCCGGCGTCTCGCCTCCTCGGGTGAGCGGAACCACCCGGTGGTCATCACGTGTGCCGCCAGGGCTGCCAGCACGATGGAGGAGTGGCCGAGGAGCGTGCCGAGGTTGGGGACCCCCGTCAGCCCCCCGATCCAGAGGTACGTCATCGGTGCGAGGACCAGATAGGCCAGACCGTTGAAGAGACGGGTGGCGCACAGCGCGCGCAGCGCGAGGTTCCGCGGATCGCGCCTGAGATCACGCCACTTGTAGCCGAAGGCGCTGAGGCTGATGACGCCGGAGAGGGTGTGGGTGCAGCTGAAGACGTATTCGAGTGTCCTGGTCACCGCCGGGTACCGCCGAAGTGCTGCAGCGAGCGCTCCAGCCGGGTTACGAGGTCGCCCATGTCGGCCGGGACCGCGGTGGTGTCGAGGGGCGGGCCGCCGACCATCCGCAGTACCTGGGTGGCGAAGTACTCGGCGGCGTACTCCTCGGGGCGGCCGTACTGGGTACGTCCCAGCATGTGTTCGATGAGGACGGGGTCGATGTCCTCCGGGATGAGGGAGCTCTCCGGGTTGTGGGGGGTGTTCTCGCCGGGGCCGCTGGGTGAGTGACCCCAGACGAGGTGGCCTAACTCGTGCACGACAATGTGGGTCTGATGGGTCGTCGTCGTGTGTAGCTCGTAGAACACGTAGTCGACGGCGGCAGTGGAGACGAGGAGACCGACCGGGCCACTGGCGGGGAAAGCCAGCGGCGCCAGACGGATCCTGCGCTGCCGACGCTCGGCGACCTGCTCGCAGAGGTCATCCACAGAAAACGGGGCGGCCAGATCGAGGTCCTGTATCAGGTCGCCGCATATTCGACGTATGTGTCGACGCTTCATTGCTCCCCTTCCAGACAACACTGCCCAGGGGTCCATCATGGGGCAGGGATGCCTTCAGAGAAAGCTCCACCTTGAGAACGCTCAGGCAGCGAGACCCATGCGGTGGGCGTAGAGCGCGG
>CBRG010000161.1 GCA_000470535.1 Streptomyces sp. AW19M42 | reverse complement strand
GCCCCGGACCCTGCCGTCGGGGCCGAGGAAGACGGGGCTGCCGCCGGGGACCATGCCCAGTTCCCGGGCCCGCCGGGCCAGCGCGTCGGGCTCGGCGGAGCTGTCCACGTCGTGCTGGAGCGCCTGCTGCTCGTCGGTGAGCTCTGTGGTGCGCTTCTTCAGCTCGCTCAGCCGGAACGATCCTTCGTTGAGCGCGGAGTTCAGCACGAGCAGGGTGATCAGTCCGCCGCCCAGGAGCAGGACGACCAGCAGGACGAAGGGCGTCCGGGCGGCCTTGCTCGGCCCGGCCGGCATCAGCCGGGTGAGCCGTGCGGCACGCCCTTTCAACTGCCCGGCCGCTTTGCTCACCGCACCGCCCCGTCCCTCGGCCGTGTCAGCCCGCCGGGGTCCCGGCGGCTCATCGCTCCTCCGCCCTGATCCGCTGGGCGCCTCGCAGCCGGGCGGGGGCGGCGCGCCGGTTCTCGGCGACCTCCTCCTCCGTGGGCAGCTCTGCGCCCCGGGTCAGCAGCTTCAGCCGGGGCTGGTAGCGCTCGGGGACGACGGGCAGCCCGGCCGGAGCGGTGTTGGCGGCGCCCGCCACGAGCACCTGCTTGACCAGCCGGTCCTCCAGCGAGTGGTACGAGAGGACGGCGATGCGCCCGCCGACTGCGAGGCTGCGCACCGCGGCCGGGATCGCCCGTTCCAGCACCGTCAGTTCGCCGTTGACCTCGATGCGCAGGGCCTGGAAGGTGCGTTTGGCGGGGTTGCCGCCGGTGCGCTTGGCGGCCTGCGGCAGCGAGTCGCGGATCAGCTCGACGAGCCGGGCGCTGTTGCTGAAGGGTTCCTTCTCGCGCTCGCGCACTACGGCGGACACGATCCGCTTGGCCTGCTTCTCCTCGCCGTACGCCCGCAGGATCCGGACCAGTTCGCCGGGCGGATAGGTGTTGAGGACCTCGGCGGCTCCCATGCCGGTCGTCTGGTCCATGCGCATGTCGAGTGGGGCGTCCTGGGCGTACGCGAACCCGCGGTCGGCCTCGTCCAGCTGCATGGAGGAGACGCCGAGGTCGAACAGGATGCCCTGGACCTCCGGGACGCCGAGCCGGTCGAGCACCTCGGGCAGTTCGTCGTAGACGGCGTGCACCAGGGTGGCGCGGTCGCCGTAGGCGGCGAGCCGCTCACCCGAGAGGCGCAGCGCCTCCTTGTCCCGGTCCAGCGCGATCAGCCGCGCGGTGGGGAAGGCCGAGAGCAGCGCCTCGCTGTGTCCGCCGAGGCCCAGCGTGCAGTCGACGACCACGGGCTGTTGCGGTCCCGGTGCCTCAAGAGCCGGGGCCAACAGGTCCAGGCACCGCTGGAGCATCACCGGGACGTGTCGGGTCTGGCTCATGCGCCCTCTCAGGCTCAGGTCCCGGGTGGCGGCACGTACGGCCTGGTCCCCGCCCGCTCGCGAAGGGGAGGTCCGCCGGCGCCGGGGAAGGGGCGTCAGCCGACCGGCGAGCGGGAGAGGGCCGGGCCGTACGTACGCCGCGCACACGGGGAATCTTCGGAATGTGCAGGGTGTCGGTAACTTCCCGTCACTTTAGACCGACCGGTAGTCGGTCCTGCTCCACCCTGCCATTCGATCGATTCCCGATCAATCAACCCGGCAGCGCGTCGGCCCTCCCCTTGTTCACCCGGCCGGGTGACCGGGAGTGAGGCTTGTGGGTTACCTCACAACAAACACCGTTGACGTTCTTTGTCCGCTTCCACGCCACGCCGGAGCGGCCGAGCCGGGCTAACGTCTTGCCCATGTCGACTTCCGCGCATTCCTCCGCCGAGCCGTCCGCTCCCACCGCGGGCCAGACCGTTTCCGGCGGCACGGTCACCGACCGCCTCGTCGGTGCGAACAGCGAGTACGCCGCCGAGTTCAGCGATCCCGGCATGGACGCGAAGCCGGTGCTGCGCGTCGCCGTCGTCGCCTGCATGGACGCCCGCCTCGACCTGCACAAGGCGCTCGGCCTGGCGCTCGGTGACTGTCACACCATCCGCAACGCGGGCGGCGTGGTCACCGACGACGTGATCCGCTCGCTGACCATCAGCCAGCGGGCCCTGGGCACCCGCAGCGTGATACTGATCCACCACACGAACTGCGGCATGGAGTCGATCACCGAGGAGTTCCGCCAGGAGCTTGAGGCGGAGGTCGGCCAGCGCCCGGTCTGGGCCGTGGAGGCCTACACCGACGCGGACCAGGATGTCCGGCAGTCGATCCAGCGGGTCCGCACCTCGCCGTTCCTGCTGCACACGGATGACGTCCGCGGCTTTGTGTTCGACGTGACCACCGGTCTGCTGCGCGAGATCCTTCCGACTTCCTGACCTCCGGAAAGACCCTTTCGGGCATCGAAAAACCCACCCAACCCGACATATCGGCCCCAGTTATCCACAGGCGAGTGACACGAAGCGGTAACGGCAACAAGAATGCGGGTGTGACACCCCGGTCGGACACCGTCCGGCGAGGTGTCCGCATTTCGGGGTGGGCCGGGCCGCACAGGAGCACCGGACCGTGATTTGGGGAATCCCGTGCTCCTGGTGAGCGTGGGGCAGGGCCGAGGAGGGCCGGGTGACGACCTATGACGATCGAGCGAGCCTCACAGATCTGACCACCACAGCGGAGCGGGTGCGCAGGTCGGTGGAGAGCGTGATCGAGGGCAAGCCTGAGGTCGTACGGCTTTCGCTGACCGTGCTGCTCGCGGAGGGGCATCTGCTGATCGAGGATGTCCCCGGCGTCGGCAAGACCATGCTGGCCAAGGCGCTGGCGCGGTCCATCGACTGCTCGGTGCGGCGCATCCAGTTCACACCGGACCTGCTGCCGTCGGACATCACCGGGGTCTCCATCTTCGACCAGCAGCGCCGCGAGTTCGAGTTCAAACCGGGTGCGATCTTCGCCCAGATCGTGATCGGCGACGAGATCAACCGCGCGTCGCCCAAGACCCAGTCCGCGCTGCTGGAGTCGATGGAGGAGCGCCAGGTCACGATCGACGGGCACTCCTACGAGCTGCCCGACCCGTTCATGGTCGTGGCCACCCAGAACCCGGTGGAGATGGAGGGCACGTATCCGCTGCCCGAGGCCCAGCGCGACCGGTTCATGGCCAGGGTGTCGATCGGCTACCCCAGCCCGGAGGCCGAGCTCCAGATGCTCGATGTGCACGGCGGCGTCTCGCCCCTGGACGACCTCCAGCCGGTGGCGCACGCACACGACATCGCGAAGCTCATCGAGGCCGTGCGCACGGTCCATGTCGCGGACGCGGTCCGCCGGTACGCGGTGCAGCTCGTCGGGGCCACCCGCAGCCATGCCGATCTCAGACTCGGCGCCTCGCCGCGCGCCACCCTGCACCTGCTGCGCGCGGCCAAGGCCACCGCGGCGCTGAGCGGGCGGGACTACTGCCTGCCGGACGACGTACAGGCGCTGGCGGTCGCGGTGCTCGCACACCGGCTGCTGCCGACCGCTCAGGCCCAGCTGAACCGCCGCACCGCCGAGCAGGTCGTGCTGGAGATCCTCCAGCAGACACCGGTGCCGACCGCCGCGGGCGGAGCGTCCGTCCCGGCCCCGCCGCATCAGCCGGGCGCCGCGCATGACACCCGGCGACAGCCCGGCGTACGGCGGCTCTGATGAGCGCCGGGGGGCCCACCGCGATGGACGACGGCGACGACAAGGGGGGTCTGCGGGCCGCTCTGAGCGGGCTGACCACACGTGGCCGGTCCTTCCTCGCCGCCGGTATCGCCGCCGCGGTCTGCGCGTACGTGCTGGGCCAGGGTGACCTGCTGCGGGTCGGACTGCTGCTCGCCGCGCTGCCGCTGGTCTGCGTGGCGGTGCTCTTCCGGACCCGGTACCGGGTCGCGGGGACCCGGCGGCTCTCGCCGTCCCGGGTGTCCGCGGGCGCGGAGGCGCGGGTCCATCTGCGGATGGACAACATCTCGCGGCTGCCCACCGGCCTGCTGATGCTCCAGGACCGGGTGCCGTACGTGCTCGGCCCCCGGCCCCGCTTCGTCCTGGACCGGGTGGAGGCGGGCGGCCGGCGCGAGGTGTCCTACCGGGTGCGGTCCGATCTGCGGGGGCGCTATCCGCTCGGTCCGCTGCAGCTGCGGCTGAGCGATCCGTTCGGGATGTGCGAGCTGACGCGTTCGTTCACCGCGTACGACTCCCTCGTCGTCATCCCTCGGACCGAACCGCTGCCGCAGGTGCGGCTGGCGGGCGAGTCCTCCGGATACGGCGAGGGGCGGCAGCGGTCGCTGGCGCTGGCCGGCGAGGACGACGTGATCCCGCGCGGCTACCGGCACGGCGACGATCTGCGCCGCGTCCACTGGCGCTCGACCGCGCGCTACGGCGAGCTGATGGTGCGCCGCGAGGAGCAGCCGCAGCGGGCCAGATGCACGGTGCTGCTGGACACCCGGCAGATCGCCTATCAGGGGACGGGGCCCGACTCGGCGTTCGAGTGGGCGGTCTCGGGGGCCGCCTCCGCGCTGATGCACATGCTGGAACGGGGCTTCGCCGTCCGGCTCCTGACGGACGAGGGCAGTGTGCTCCCGGTCGAGGGGGCGGGCGGATTCGCCGGATCGGGCCAGGACCCGGCGGCCGCGGCAGGGCTGATGATGGACACCCTCGCTGTGGTGGACAACTCCGACGGCGGCGGTCTCTCCCGTGCGTACGACGTGCTGCGCGGCGGCAACGAGGGCCTGCTGATCGCCTTCCTGGGCGAACTGGACGAGGAGCAGGCCGCGGTGGCCGCCCGGATGCGGCAGCGCAGCGGTGGTGCCGTCGCGTTCGTGCTGGACAGCGCCGCCTGGGTGCACGGTGAGTCGCCCGCCACAGAGGCGGCGTCCGAGCAGCGGCTGCGGCTGCTGCGCGAG
>CBRG010000160.1 GCA_000470535.1 Streptomyces sp. AW19M42 | reverse complement strand
GGCCCCCTGCCGTTTCAGGCGCAGCGTCTGCTCGAACGCCTCCCGGTGCGGGCGCGATTCGTCGGCGGGTACGTCGAGCGTGAGGCGCCGGGACGCGCCGGGCTCCAGCAGGTCGAGCAGCGCGCCGGGCGTCGGCCGGTCCCGGGCGAGCGGGGCGAAGGCGCCCCGCAGCGTCTCGGCCAGTACCCGGTGCGAGGCGAGATCGGCGGGCGCCCGGTCCGCGGGGCCCGGCCGGCCGGTGACCAGCTGGTAGAGCACCTGGGCGGCGCTCCACACCCCGTCGCGGGGGTCGGTCAGCCCCTCCGCCCGGCGCTGTTCGGGCGAGCAGTAGGGCGCCCGGCCCCACCGGGTCCTGGGCCGTCCGGTGCGGGCCACCGCCTCCAGCCCCCAGAGCTGGAGCGAGGTGCCGTCCCACAGCACGGTGCCCGGCGAGATACCGAGGGGCACCAGGTCCTGGCTGTCCAGCAGGGACAGGGCCTGCATCAGGCCACGGGCGAGGGGCCGCAGATCGGTCGCGGACATCACATGGGTGCGTGCGGCGGGGTTGCCGCGCGGCGGCTCGTACAGCAGGTAGGGCTCCGGCGTGTCCAGCTCGTGGCCGATGATCGTCGGGAAGAGCGACGCGCTCGGCAGACGGCCGAAGACCCGGTACAGATGCAGGGCGGTGCCCACCTCCGTGTCCAGCAGGGCGCGCGCCGCCGGGTTCGCGGCGTCGGCGGCGGTCAGCCGCACCTGGACGCAGCTCTGGCCCTGGTCGTCGAGGACGCCGTTGCGGATCAGCTGGGGCAGCTGCGGATCGCGGCGGGACACGCGCGCGCCGAGTCGGGCGGGCGCGGTGCGGCGCCCGCCCGAAGGCGTGTTGAACGAGAGCGTGGTCCGCCGCGGGCTCTCCGGGTCCGCCAGGTGCGAGTGAGAGGTGCTGGTCACCAGCGGTCGCCGTCCTTTTCTTCGTACTCCAGCCAGTCGCCCGCAGGGTTCTGGGGGCTCTGGTAGGGCCGGACGTTCTCCACCACTCCCATGCGCAGCGGAGTGAGCCGGATGAGGCCGGCGTACCGGCCCGACGAGGTCCACAGCACGTCCTCCGGCTGCGGCGAACCGCTGGCCCGCCAGGCCGTCTCGACCTCGCCGCGGACGGCCTGCGGTGCGAAGCGGATCCACACCGCGGCCTCGGGGTCGCGGCTGAGCAGCGTCCCCTGCTCGGGTGAGGACAGCTGCACCACGGCCCGCCGGTCGGTCTCGGCGCCGACCAGTTCGGCGAGCCCGTGCGGGTCGGTGCCCAGCAGGTTCGCGCAGCTGGTGCGGGTGCGGTGGCCGGCGGCGAACGGTGGCGGCGCCAGTACGCCGTTGCGCTGGAGGTGGTGGCGGGCCGAGGACAGCAGCTCGCGCACCCGCTCCTCGGTGTTGCGGACGGCGCGGGTGCCGGCCTGGCCGCGTTCCACGGCGCCCCAGTACTGGTTCATCGCGACCATCGCGGCGTCCGTCAGGTCGTCGGCCAGGGTGGCGACCAGCTCTGACCCGCCCTCGCCGGTCTCGCGGTCCAGCCACCGCGGGGTCCCGGCGGTGCGGTCCTCCCACGGGTCGGCGGGCATGGCGGCGGCGCCCCGCCCGCCCGCCGGCTCGCCCCATGCCCGCTCCTCCTGCCAGGAGTACGCGCTCGCCCAGTCGGCGTCCTCGTCGTCGGGCCCGGCGAACGCGTCGCCCTCCAGGGCCGACGAGCTGTCCAGCCAGTCGTCCACGGCCGGCGGGCCGGCCGCGGACCCCGCGTGCACCGGGGACTGCTCCGGCGCGGGTACCGCCTCGGCGTCCGCGGCGGCTGCCGTGGCCCGCAGCATCCCGGCGACGGACCGTGCCGCGTCGGCGCAGTACAGCCGCTCCTCCGCCGCCCAGTGCTCCCGGACCACCTCGGCCAGCAGCCCGTCGAGCCCGTCCAGGGCCCGGCGCAGCGCCGTCGCCCCCTGGCCGGCGGCCCAGTAGGCGGCCGCGGCGTCCCAGAGCCTGCGGGCCGTCTCCACCGCGAGGACGGCCCCCACCAGCAGCCCTGCGGTGCTCAGCCAGAGCGGCGGGTCCGTCGTGTACGCGATGACCAGTCCGGCCGCCGCGCCGCAGAGCGCCCCGACCCGGGGGCCGGCCGAGCGGTGGGCCCCCGGCTCGTCGCGGAGCCGGGACGAGCCGAGCCCCGCCACGCCGAAGAACACCACCGGGACGATGACCGCGAGCAACGCGAGGGGCCACTGCCACAGCGCGCCGAGCGCCCCCGCCACGGCTGCCAGGGCGGTCGCCGCCGGGCCGGTGACGAAATCGGGCAGCGGGCCGCCACGCGTCCCGGACCGCCGGGCCACGGCCTCTGCGGAGTGGTCGGCCAGCTTCGGCAGCAGCGCGGAGCCGGGGACCGGTTCCACCTGCCCGGCCAGCCCGGTGAAGCGCTGGGCCACCGCGCGCAGGGCCAGCTTCTGGCCCATCAGCTTGCCTGCGAACTCCCGCAGCCCCTCGCCGATCCGCTCGCCCACCCCCTCGGCCGACGGCACCCGCAGTCCGAGGGCCGAGAGCCGGGCCGCCGCCTCCGCGGCCGAGGGCGCCGTGCCGGAACCGCCGTCGCTGTGCAGGGCGGTGGTGACGAGCTCCCGGTACTGGCCGAGTGCCTCGCGGGCCTGGTCGAGATCCGCCTCGAACGCCTCCCGGTGCGAGGCCCGCAGCAGCCCGGTCAGGGCCCGCAGCCCGGACAGGGTGCCCCGGGCCTGCTCCAGGGCCCGCGCGCACGAGCCGTACGCGCTGTCCGCCATCCCACCCGGCTCCCGGTGCCGCTGGTCGCGGCCCGACCGGCCCGTGGCGAGCCCCCGCAGCGGCTCCGGCAGATCGGCCCCGGACCACGCGGCCACCGGCAGTTCCGTTCCCGGCTCGGTGTCCTCGCCCGCGAACCGCCGCAGCGCGTCGCGCCAGGCCCTGTCCCGTACGTCCGGAGGCAGGTCCTGTTCCAGCAGCCGCACCCCGGGCGTCCCGACGGCCTCCGGCAGCGAGCCGATGTCGTCGAGGACCCGCAGGAAGACGTCCGGGACCGACAGCAGGTCCACCAGGACGGCCAGGGCGTCCGGGTCGTCGGGCGCGGGCTGCTCCAGCGCGGTGCGGGCGGAGCGCAGATCGCCCGCCCACAGCAGGGCGATGCCGGAGGACCGCAGTATCGACGGCCGATCCAGCCGCCGGTCCGGCTGGAACGCCTCGTCCTCACCGGCGTACGAACCGGGCGCACTGCCCACCAGCAGGACCAGCATCCTGACCTCGCCCACGGCGCGGTAGGTGGTGAGCAGCTCGTACTGCCGCTGGTGGTCGGTCAGCCCGGCCGGGGTGTCGACCACCAGGAACAGCGGGTAATCCGGTTCCGGCAGCCCGGCGAGGCCCAGCTGCCGGGCGACCTTGGCCCGCAGCGGAGCGGCGGCGTCGAGCGACGCGGCGCCGCTGCGCAGGTCCAGGTGGACGACGGTGGCGACGTCCTCGCGCGTGATCACTCCGCCTCACCGTCCAGGGACCTGCGCCGGTAGCGGTCGCTGTCGCTGTCGTCGTGGTCCCGGTGCGTGCCCCGGTCGCGGGAGTCGCCGTCCCAGGGCGCCGCCCTGTCGGTACGGTCCTGCGGCGCGCCGCGCCGGGGGCCGCCGCCGAACACATCGTCGTCCTGGCCCGCCGCCAGCGGGTCGTACGGCTCGCGTTCGCGCCGGGTGTCGCGTTCGGGCTCGCGGTCCGGCCGTGCGAAGGGCTCGGGCTCGGGGTACGGCTCGCGTTCGCGCCGGGTGTCGCGTTCGGGCTCGGGGTACGGCTCGCGCGTCTCGTACGGTTCACGGGTCTCGTACGCGTCGCGCTTCTCGTACGGCTCGCGCGTCTCGTACGCGTCGCGCTCGCGCCGGGTTTCGCGTTCCGGTTCCACGTACGTGTCGCGGGGACGGTACGCGGCGCCGCCACCACCGTCGCCGCTCTTGGCGGCCGTGTAGCCGCTGGAGGCACCCGGTGAGGTGCCCCAGTCGTCGTCGTCGGCCACCGGGCGCCGGGGCTCCGGGAACTCCTTGTGGGGCCGGGGCTTCGGCGTACCGCCGCGCACGTGCTCCAGCAGGGTGCGCAGGGTCGGCTGCACCGCGCGCTGGTCTCCGAACTCGGCGTCGAGCGCGGCCGGCAGCGTCTCCGCCCAGAACTCCCACAGGGGCCGGACCCAGCCCTCGACCCGTTCGCCGCCCCGCTCCCGGCGATCGGCCAGCAGTTCCAGCTGGCGCGGGGCGATCTTCTCGATCAGCTCGACGAAGAGCGGATGCGGTTCGCTGCCGGTCCTGGCCAGGCCCAGCGGCTGGGCGCTCATCAGCCCCTGGCAGTAGTCCTCCACGGTCCGCTCGTCGTCGAGAACGGTCCAGCGCTCGTACGCCCGCAGCAGTTCCGCCCAGCTCGACACCCCGCCGGGGAAGTCACCGAGCCGCAGCCGGACCCCGGGCACGCTCGCGCCCGTCTCGGGGAACAGCCGCAGCCGCACCCGGTCCGGCGACGCGGGGTCGCCGTCCACGACGTCCACCTGGCCGTTCCACATGCAGCACAGCAGCCGGTGCAGGATCGTGCGGCGGTCCTCCTCGCTGCTCACCATCCAGCTGTCGCGGTAGCCGAGCCGCTGACGCCAGCGCAGCACGTCCTGGGCCTGTTCGGACTCCTTCGCCCTGGCCCACTGCCGTAGCACCTTGCGGGCCTCCGGCACCTGGGTGAGGCTCATCTCGCTGCGGAACAGGACCACCGTGATCGAGTCGCTCTCCACGCCCCGGTAGTCCACCGAGTTCTTTGCGTCGGACGGCAGCCGCAGCGTCTTGCCGAGGTACTCCTTCACCTCGTCCACGGCCTGCACCCGCGGGTGGGTGACCAGGACCCGCAGCGGGCCGGTGCCCTCCGGGGTGAAGCCCACCGGCAGCAGCCCGGTGAGTTTCCGGCCGAACAGGTCGAGGGCCTCCTTGCTGACCTGGTCCGCGGCGTCCGCGTCACCCGCGGCGGCGGCCAGCAGGGTGCCCATCGGGGGCAACAGCGGCCGCTCCTCCAGCTGTTCGCCGCTCTCCGCGAACAGCCGGGTGATCCGGCCCTCCAACTGCGCCTTGACGACGGCGACGGCGCTGTCCGGGCTGCGCCGGCTGAGCGTGTGCACCTGGCGCCAGGTGTCGCCGTCGATCATCTTGAGCAGCAGCGCGGCCTCGTCGTCGTGCTCCCGCAGCCCCTCCCGGCGGATCAGCCGGGTGACCAGGTCCTCGTAGAAGTGGTTGAGGGTGCGCTGGGGCGGCAGCAGGTACGAGATTCCGGTGCGGTCCTCGTACAGTTCGAGGCCCTTCTGCGCCGAGATCTTGCGCTCCTGGTCGGAGTGTTTGCGGAAGGCGTTCACCAGGCGGCCCAGATCGGTGCCGGCGGTGTCCGCGTGGGACTGCCAGCGCTGCTGCTGCTCGCGCCAGGCCTCGTGCCAGACGGTGCGGCTGCGCCACTGGTACCACCTGTCCTGCGCCCGGAGCGCGTCCTGCACGTCGTCGTCGCCCCAGCGCGCCGGGGACATCCCCGCCAGCCGGCCCTTGATCCGCGGGTTCTTGGGCGGCTGCTCCGTCACCCCCTGCGGGCGCGGGGGTGTGCCGGCCCGGCTGTTGAGCATGCCCAGGAAGCCGAGCCGCGCGATCCGCTCGTCGCTGCCGGGAACGCCTCGCACGACGCGCTCGGCCAGGAACGGGTCCACGGTCTGGAGGAGTTTGTCGATGGCGGGGCGCGGCGAGAACCGGTCGGCCATCGAGGCGGCCTGCCGGTCGGCCTTGAACTGGAGGTCGGACAGCAGCCGCTGCATGTCCGCACTGCGCTCGGCCAGCGCCTGCTCGATGGCCTTGCTGCCGCGCGGCAGCGGATCGGGCTCCGGCACGTCCAACTGCTTGCGCTCCCACAGCTCTTCGAGCTGGGCGTCGGTGAACAGCTGCCGGATCATCGGTACGGCGCTCTCCCGCAGCGTGGCGCGCGGCCGTTCCACCAGGTCCGTGACCGCCTTGCGCAGCAGCCGGCCGGCCACCAGATCGGCCAGCTGGTCCATCGGCGCGGTCATGGAGGCCACCAGGCTGGTGGAGACGCCCTGTCTGCCGATCCCGGTCGGGGAGACGGCGCTGCGCTGCACCCCGCGGTTGATGAAGCTCGCGGCGAACGTCTGGAAGTCGTCGTCCGCCGCCGCCGTCCGGCCCCGGGGGCGCCCGTCGCCCAACTCCGTGCCGACCAGCGACATCACCAGGGACACGATGGAGCGGCGCAGGTCGTCCTGGCGGATGCCCGCGGTCGGGCTGAACAGGAACGCGGTGGGCAGGATGCCGGTCCGCAGCCGGATCGGCGTCATGCCCGGGTAGCGGATGCCGACTCCGGGGCTGTGGTCCAGGTCGCCGATCTCCTCGCCCTCGGTCGGCGCGTTCTGCCCGTCCACCAGCCGGAACAGGTCGACCAGGGCGCGCGCCGCGTTGAGCTCCGCCTCCCGCCCGCCACCGCCGGACGCGGAGAAGGAGGACGGCATCACGACCAGCGGGTAGATCTTCACCCCGTCGAAACGGCGCAGCTGGAACGCGTAGTTGATCAGGTGCAGATAGTCCAGGAAGATCCCGGCGCCGGTGCCACCGGCCACCGAGAAGGCGACGAACACGTCGCAGCCGGTGGCCCTGCCGCCGCCGAGTTCGGCCAGCTCACCGGCGGACCTGGCGATCGCGTCGATCGCCTGGAGCAGCGGTTCCAGGACCGGTGCCAGGCTGTGCCTGAGCGTCGCGAAGAGCGCGGCCCTGCCGACGGTGGGCAGCTGGCCCGCACCGTTGTGCAGCGGGGTGACCTTCGGTTCGTCGATGCGCGGCGGCAGCCAGTCGGAGACCTCGTCGCGCAGGCTGGCCCGCAGCATCTTGGTCACTTCGGGCGAACTGTCGAAGTTGGGAAGCAGGTTGTGGGTGGCCCGGGAGGTGCGGGCGTACGCGGCCCGCAGCGACGGGTCCACGTTGAACTGCGGCAGTCGTTGCAGGTCGGATTCGCTGTAGTCCGCGTACACGAACTGCAGGCAGTCCGGCAGCTGGTAGGGGGCGTGGCCGCCCAGGTGGCTGAGCGCGACACCGTCCGGACCGCACAGTTCGGCGCGCAGCTTGCGCTCCAGTTCCGCGCCGACCAGACCACCGGTGCCGCCCAGTCCGACGAAGAGCATCGGCTGGAAGATCTTCATGGGTTCCTCCCCGCTTCCGGCCGTGTCGACAGCCGGTTCGTCCTCGGTACGTCCTCGTTACGTCCATGGGCCCGTGCGCGGGGGGCGGGGTTCCGGCGTGCCGGCCCGCCCCCGCGCGTCACAGGTACGTGTCGTCGTAGGCGCTCGCGCCCCCGTCCGCGGCAGTCGGCGCGGACGGGCCCGCGGCGGGGGTTCCCGGCGGGGCGCCGAGGGCCAGGCTCAGGGTGTCCGTGAGCTCTACCCGGCCCTGGACGGGCAGCCTGGTCCGCCCGCTGCCGCGCTTGCGCAGGACGGCTCCGCCCTCGGGGCTGCGCTGGACGGCGTACTGGCCGTGGGTGCGGCGCTCGATGCGCGGGCTGCGGTGGGGTTCCACGACGGCGAACTCGTACCACTGCTTGTGCCCGTGCCCGGCCGGGTGCTCGCTGAGGATGTCGCCCTCCGCGGAGACCAGTTGCAGCAGCAGGCCGAACGGGTCCCGGCGGCTGCGGCGCTGCCTGCGCCAGGCGATGACCGACACGGCGACGAGCAGGGCCAGTACGGCGCCCGCCATGAACGCCCACCAGTACCTGGCCCAGATCCCGGGCTCCGGCGTCACCCGCACCGACAGCGGGGACTGCACCAGCGTGCGGCGGGAGTCCGTGTCGTCGACGACGGTCAGGGTGCCGCCCAGCGACAGCCCGTCGTCGCCGAGCCGGTCCCCGAACACGTCCGCGGGGGCGACCTCGACGCTCACCTTCCGGGTCCCGGTCTCGCCGGGCTTCAGCACGATCTGCGCGGGGCTGACCGTGAGCATGTCCCGGCCGACGTCGGTGACGGACAGCCGCAGGGTGTGCGGGGCGTCGCTGGTGTTGTGGACCGACAGGGTGCCGTCGACCGTGGCGCCGGGATGGACGTCGGCGGTGGGCATGGTGAGCCCGGCGATGACGGCCGGCTCGCCCGGCGCAACCGTGCCGCTCTCGCTGCGGACGTCGGCGGTGAGCCCGGAGGCGGTCAGGGTGCCGGTCACCTTCATCGCCCCGCCGGCCTCCTTCGGGATCTGCACGGTCCCGGTGAAGGAGCCGTCGCCCTTCTTGGGGTCGGATCCCGTGCCGTCGTCGTTGAGAGCGAGTTCCCGCGGCTCGAAACCGTCCCCGGTCAGCTCGCTCCGTACCTGCAGGCCCTCGTAGTCGTGCGGGTCCTTGATCTCGTAGCCCTCGCGGGTCTGCAGTCGGATGGCCACCTTCATCTTCTGCCCGGCCTGCGGCGACGGCGGGTCCATCGCGATGGACCCGCAGCTCGCCGTGCCAGAGCACGCTGACGCCGACGGGCAGTGAACGGTGCCCCTCGGGCGCCTCGACCTTCACCTTCCAGATGCCCGGCACCGGGTCGGTGATCTTCAGCGCCTCCACGGTGCCGCCGGACCCCGCCAGTTCGAACTTCGACTTGCGGTACGTGCCGGAGGTGGGCACCTTGTGGCCGCTCGGGTCGAAGTAGGTGGCCGTCACCTCGGGATCGCCCTTGTCGACCACGATGCTGCCCACGGTCGCCAGCGGCGAGACGCCGATCTCCAGCGTGGTGGGCGGCCGGTCACTGGGGCCCCGGCTGTAGCGCAGGCAGTGGGCCGCGGCGAAGATCTTCTCCAGCATCGGGCCGACGTCCTTCGCCCCGGAGACCTTGCCGGCCTTCGGGCGGGCGGAGGGCAGCGCGACGCAGCCCTTCTGGTAGCCGCCCGCCGCGATCCGGTCGAGCTGTGCCTTGTCCGGGGCGGAGCCGAAGCCCAGCGGCCAGATCTGGACCTGCTGGGCGGCGGCCTCCTTGAGCGCCGCGGTCAGCTGCCGCTCGCCCTCGGCCGCGCGGTGCGCCTCGCCGCCGTACTTCTCGCTGTCGGTGACGTCCATCCGGCCGTCGGTGAGGAGGAACAGCACCCGGGGGACCGACGGGTCGGTGCCGGTGCTCAGATCGTGCACCCCCTGGCGTATCGCGCTCGGGAAGTCCGTACCGGTGCCCTCGCTCTTCTTGCGGCTGCGCAGCTTGCCGACGCACGCGCCGATCGACTCGCGCCCCGCCGCGTCCAGTTGGGTGCGCGGGCACACCGGGTCCACCGCCCGCTGGTCTCCGGTCTCGGCGGCGGCGAAGCCGAACACGGTGACGTTCGAGGACGCGGAGACGTCACCGATCGCGATCCGCGAGGCGGCGGCCTTCTCCGCCTTCATGTCCGCGGGAGCCAGGCTGGCGGACTCGTCCACCCCGACCGCGTAGTTGACCGCGGCGGAGGCCGGTTCGGACGCGGCCGCCGGTACCGGATCATGACCGGCGGGTGACACCAGGGACGCGAGCACGGCGGCGCCGCCCAGCGCGCAGAGCACGCCCCGGCGCAGCCGGCCCCTTCCCGTCCGCCGTCCTGCCCTGACTCTTCCCACGGCCGTCCCCTTATTTCGGTCTCTGTGGTTCTGCGTGATGTGCGTCGTGTGGTGGCACGCACGCGGCTGGAGCCCGGTCAGCGTGCGATCAGGCTCCAGCCCATGGCGAACGCCGCCGCCGGCGCCAGCGTGCCGACGCCCCAGCGGATCGCCCGGTACTTCGCGGCCAGGATCGAGCTGACGTCCACGGCCTGGACGAGCAGCCACCGGGCCGGATCGCGCCCGGCCTCCGCGACCTCCGCCGACAGCCGCACCAGGTCGTACGGGGCGAGCAGATCGCCGAAGTACGTCACCCCGCGCCCGCTGCGGACCGTGCCGGTGCGCGGCATGAGCGCCCGGACCAGCGCGGTCACCGCGATGATCCAGAGCACCCCTGCCGCGACCAGCGCGGCGTCCGCCGGCCCCCGCCAGTCGGGCGCCCCGTGACGTCCGATCAGGAAGGCCGGCAGCGCCAGTGCCCCGGAGAGGAGCACCGCCGCCTTGGAGTCGGCCCGGCCGAGGTCCTCCCGGACCGTGCCGAGCAGCCGTTCGGCGATGCGCTCCCCCGTCCGGTCGTCGCCGTGCGGCCCCCCGCCCTGCACGGTGACGACCGGATCGGGGGAGGTTCGTGCCCCGCCGTCGGCAGTCATCAGTCCTCCTCCGCCCAGGACCATCCGTCGTCCGCGTCGCGGCTGCGGCGACGCGGACGCTCCGGCGCCCGGTCCTCGGGCTCCCTCGGGCCTGGCCGCCGTCCTCGCGCGGCGGGCGGCTCCTCCTCCGCCAGCCAGTCGGGGGCGTACGGTTCCGCGTCTCCGGGCGTCAGTTCCGGGGCCGGGGGCCGGCGGTGTGCGGGCAGCGAGCCGACCGGCCCCTGCACGGGCCGGCGGCCCCGGTTGAGGAGAGCGAGCGCCTGCGTCTCCAGCTCGTTGGACTGGATCTGGCCGCTGTCGACCATGTCGAAGAGCCGGTCGACGCGGTCCTTCTCGTCCTGCCTGCCCTCCTGGCGGATCTTCTCCAGGAAGTCCTTGGCCGCCTCGGGCTCGGCCGCCAGCATGTAGCTGAGCTGGTCCAGTTCGCCGCCCTGGAGCATGGCCCGGAACCTCTCCTGGTGCACCCGGGTCACCTCGGCGGAGGCGTGCGCCGCCCGGATGTCGTCCATGTGCGTGATGGTCCGGTCGTCCATCCGCATCCTGACGTACAGCCGTACCCGCAGTCCGACATCGGAGCCGAGATCGTCCCAGCGCCCGCCGGCGCAGTGACTGGTGATGGCGCGGTTGGCCTGCTCCGCCTCGGCCACGGGAAAGTCGGACGACACCTCGCGCAGCCGCTCCAGGATCGGGGCGGTGAGCCGTTTGGCGACATCGGTGACCACCTCTGTGGCGGCCAGGTGCGGATCGGTCACGGTCCAGTGGATGTCGACCTCGACCTTGAAGAACGCGGCGCCGCCCTTGGCGGGCAGCTCCATCTGGAGCGTCGTCTCGTAGGTGCCGAGCGCGATCTCGCACACGGTGTGCGGCCGGGCCAGCGGCCGTTTGTCGTAGTGCTCGATCCCGGAGGCGGTGGCCACGCTGTAGCCGCCCTTCCGGTAGAACAGCACCGATGCCGTGCGCGCACTCGTCTGCCGGAACAGTCCGGCGGGTGCGTACTCCCGCAGCAGCGGGCCCGCCGGTGCCGGGCCGTCGTCCTTCTCAGCCATTCCTCTCCTCCTCGCCCGTCCGGCCCCGCGGCGGCGCGGCGAGCCACCACAGGTCGCGCGCCTGCGTGTCGGGGAGCCGGTTCTCGGGGTCGTTCATCATCCGGCGCAGCAGCCAGTCCAGCCGCCGCCTGTCCTGCTCCTCGGCCATGAGCACGGGCAGCAGTGCCGCCAGGCCCGGTCGTGCCCGTTCGGAGCCGTTCTCGCGCACGGCCGAGCGCAGCAAGGACTCCAGGGCGTCCATGGCCACGTCCCTCGACCGTGCGGTGTTCAGGGCCGTCCACATCAAGTCGGCCATCGGGCGCACCAGTTCGGGGCGCGAGGCGGCGAGGGCGAGGGCCAGCGGCCGGTCGCCCCGGTCCCGGAGGTCCCCGAGCGGGGAGCCGGCGGCGTCGAACAGCACCTCGTCGACCGAGGTGAGCATCAGCCGGACCGCGGTCACCAGACCGAGGTCCTGGTACGTCACCAGCTTGTGGCGCGTCCAGTCGGTCATCCGCCGCAGCACCCGGGCCCCGTCCGGCAGCGCCAGCAGCCGTACGACGTTGAGCGAGGCGACCGCCATCTGCTCGCCCTCGTCCCGGACCCCGATGCGGGCCAGGGCGTCCAGGGCGTCGTCCGTGGTGGCCGCGGCGTTGCCGTACCCGAGGGTCATCGCCGCGGACCAGCGCAGCGACTCCGTCCCGTGCCTGCCCCAGTCGTCGACGAGCTTGCGGACCGCCTTGCGGTGCGAGGCGTGCCCGGCGGCCTGGTCCATCATGGTGGCCGCGAAGAACCTGCGGCGCGCGGTGGACGCCTCGGCCAGCGGCCGGACCAGCTCCGCGTAACCGTGGTCGAAGTCCTGTACGCACAGCTCCCCGGCGGCGACCGCCGCGCGCATCCACACCTGCGTCCGGGGGTCGTCCGCCAGCAGCCGCAGCCAGCGCACGATCGGGGCGCGGGCCGGGAAGTGCCGGTCCCAGACCTCGGTCAGCACCGCGCCGGGCAGGGCGGAACCCCGGTACCAGATCAGCCGGGCCGTCACCTCCGCACCGGCCACCTCCACCCGGCCGCTCTTCAGCCTGGCGCGGGAGAGCGCCAGATCGGAGTCGGGGTCGTCGCAGAACAGCGGCCTGGCCGGGGTGTTGTCCGGGTCGCTCTGTACGGACAGCTCCCAGGTCAGCAGATGGGCCGCGGCGGCCACGGCACTGTGCGAGGCCCCGCCCAGCACGGCGAGCGCGATACGGAACGCCACCGGGTGGAACAGCGCCGCCGCCCGCCCGGTGGTCCCCTCCGCGTCGTCCGGCAGTGCGGCGAGTGCCCGGTCCACCCCGGCGAACCACTCCTGGGCCTGGTCGGCGGCCAGGCTCCGGCAGCCGGTCAGCAACTGCTCGTAGGAGACGTTCTCCAGCACGTGTCCGGCCAGCAGCGCGGCGTACAGCTCGGCCTCGGCGGGGCGCAGGTCCTCCAGCCCGACCGCGTTGCGGACCGCCTCGCGCTCCGCCAGTTCCTCGGCGCGGGCCAGCAGCTGCTCGGTCGGCGGGGAGCCCTCAGCGGCCGCCTCCGCACGGTCCTCGAACCGCTCCCGGAGCCGGGTGGTGAGGAGTTCCTGGGTGGGCGCGGGCGGGCAGAGCATCCCGTACCGGCCGGCCAGCAGCGGGTTCGCCGCAGAGCCGACCGTCACCACGACGACCGCGAAGGACCGGCAGCCGGCCAGGGCCGCGGCCAGCCGGTCCAGGTCGATCTCGTCGGGCGGCAGCACGCCGGGCCCGGTGAGGGAGAGCTCCAGCAGGTACCCGGTGCCGTGACGCGCCTCCTCGCCGCCCAGGGAGTCGGCCAGCTGCCGCACCCCGCCGTCCGGATCTACCCGACACACCCGGGCGTCGGCCGGGGACCCGGTGTCCGGGTCCGTGCCCGTGTCCGCGTCCGTCGCCGCGAAGCTGGTGATGTCGTCGAGCAGGGAGAGCGCCGTACTGGTACGGCCCGTGCCGGGCGCGGCACCGAGGACCAGCAGCCGCCGCGCGGTGAGCGTGTTGCGCAGCCGCAGGTAGCCGTCGGGTGCCACATGGGCCCGGCGGAGCCTGCGCAGCTCCTCTGCGGGTACCGGCCCGCTGCGCATGCCCGCACCCGGACGGCGCGGGTCCAACTGGACATACATGTCCCCGATATGGGCGCGGCCGATGTGCGTACGGTCGAAGTTGTGCAGGTCCCGGCCGCTGCTGAACATCTGCCGGGCGTCGCCGTGGGTCCGCGAGGCGGCGGCGAGGCTGGTGGGGCCGCCCTCGCCCTGCTCCTCCGCGAGCGGGTTGCGGGTGTGCTCCCTGAACCGCCCGGCGGCCCGCTCCCGTTCCGACTCCTTCTCGTCCGCGTCGTCGTCGGACTCCGCGTCGCTGTCGTCCTTCGGCTCGTCGGAGGAGGGCTTGCCGTCCCTGCCCTTCTCCTTCTCCCGGTCCCGGTCCCCGCCCTTCTCCCTGTCCCTCTCCTTGCCCCGGCCGCCGTCCTTGTCGGCGGCTTCGGGGGAAGCGTCGTCCGGGGGACCGTCCGCCTGTTCCTCGTCGCTCATGGGGATCAGCCCTTCCGACGGCCGGCGTCGCCGGTGGTGCGGCCGATGTGGACGGGCTGCTGGTAGACGTTGCCGGTGTGCTGGGACATGTCGCCCTGTACGTGGTAGCGGGCACCGGAGCCACCTGAGTCACCGGAGTCAAAGGTGCGGTCTGCGTGGTCCACGTCGTCTGCGTCGCTTGCTTCGTCGGCGTCGGCGCGGGCACCCGGGCGGGTGGCCGGCGCGACGGGCATGGCCGGGGCGGGCCGTCCCGGAAGGTGGAACCAGGCGGTGACCGGGCCCTCCTTGAGCTCCAGCCGGGCGGCGGAGTAGCGGGCGGGCTCGATGAACTTGCCGCCGCCGCTGACCACGTCCTCGTACAGCGAACCGGAGACGGCCAGCACGAGATCGGCCCGCTCGGCGTCCAGCAACTGCCGTGCGACGGTGGAGTCGGCGAGGCGGCAGGCGAGGTCGACGGCGCGTCCGGCGATGCCCCGGGCGTCGTGCAGGACCGGCCCGACGTGCATGCCCACCCGCAGCCCCAGCGGTACGCGCAGGGCGCGGTTCTCGTCCCGCAGCTTCTCGTGGACCTCCACCATCCACAGGCCGAGCAGCCTGGCGACCGGTACCTGCCCGGACACCGAGACCAGCACGCCGTCCCCGCGGTCCTCCAGGTGCAGCGAGTCCCGCGCGACCTTGGTGTGGGTGAACGCCGTCTCCAGGACCCGGTAGATCCGGGCACGCATCCGGGTCTTCTCGATGTCGTCGTACTCGCCGGAACGTCTGGCGTCGACGCTGATCACCAGCTCGTAGCGCGCTTCGGCGACATCCGTCACGTCGTGGTCCACCTCGTGCCCCTGTCCTGGTCGCTGTGCCGTCCCCCATCAGACTCGGGCCCGGGACGAGGGCCGTCTGTAGTCGTTTACACACGACCGGCGGGGAGTTACTCCTGATGACCGTCCGCGAGCAGTGCGAGAAGTTCGGGATCGAGGATCTCCACCAGCCGGGTCCCGGTCCGTACGATGTGCTGGTCCCGCAGCAGCCGCAGCGCCTTGGCGACGGCCTCCCGGGTGGCTCCGACGGTGGCGGCCAGCTCGTCCTGGGCCAGGTGGACGACGGTGCCGGCGGGCAGCGGCCGTGGCGCGGACGGCGTGTAGGGGCCGGCGGGTTCGGCCCGGGACAGTTCGGTGAGCCGCACGGCCAGGCGCTGCAGAACGGTGAGCGAGGCGAGCGCGGAACGCTCCTGGTCGGCGCTGCGGAGCCGGAAGGTCAGCTGACGAATCACCAGTCCGCTGACCCGGGGGTGCTGGGCGAGGAAGCGGCGGAACGCGTCCCCCGGGATGACCTGCGCCGTCGCGGGGCCAAGTGCCCGCACGGTGGCGCTACGGGGGTGGCTGTCCAACGCCGCCATTTCGCCCAGGAGTTCGCCGGGTCCGCGCAGGCCGAGTATCAGCCGGGTGGCGCCACGGTCCGTAGCCACGGAAACGGTCACCCACCCCTGAAGTATGATCATGATGTGACCGGACCGGTCCCCCTCCGACAGGAGATGGGCATCGGCCGCGTAGAGCTTGCGGTTCCCGAGGGCCATGACGTTCTCGTGCTCTTGGGACGTCAGGGCGCGCGCGAACGCCAGATCGTTGCCGAGCAGCCCCATGGCCCCTCCCCCCGCGGCAGGTCCGGACGGCTGATTTTGATAGGCGTTGATGCTCCCAGAGCGCCATCTTCAAGGGTGTCGTTCACGCCACATCGCATGTACCGGCCGGTAATGACAGAAGTGCCAGCTGGACGGCCTGAGCGCCGCCACTCTCTGTCATAAGCCCCTCACTCACCCGGCGGGTGGTGCGTGCGCGACGTGCCCCTCGCGCCCCGGCACTCGCCCCGGACCATGAGGTCAGGGGCCACATACGGGCGGGACTGGGCTCATTGGTGCGCGAGGGGGCGCGAGAGGCGGACTTGGCGAAAACTCGGGTTTCTGCCGCGAGCGGGTGTTTGAGCCCGGTACGAAGGGAGGTCGCCCGCGGTGCCCCGTACGCGTCAGGGGTGGGCGGGTGCGTCCTCGCCCAGCCGCGCGCGCAGGGTGCCGGCGAACTCCTCGGCCCGCCCCAGCTGCTTGCGCAGGTCGGCGACGCGCTCGGCGGCGGCCTGCTCGAAGTGGCGTACGCGCCCCAGCAGTTCCTCGCGCTCGGCGCCGGCCGGGGGCGGGACCGCGTCGAGGTGATCGGTGGCGTCGAGGAGGTCCCGCATCTGGTCGAGGGTGAAGCCGAGCGGCTTCATGCGGCGGATCACCATCAGGCGGGCGACATCGGTCTCGGTGTAGAGACGGAAACCGCCCCGGGAGCGGGCCGACGGGATGACCAGACCGGTCTCCTCGTAGTGCCGGATGGTGCGCAGCGACAGCTCGGTCCGCGTGGCGACCTCGCCGATCTGCATGTGCTCGCTGCTCACGCGGGCGCCTTCCTCGTCTGTCGTCGCGGGCCGGGTGCAGGCCGCGGCGATCTCTACCGTAACGTTAGAGTAGAGTGTGCGGCTGTCAGGGTTGATCCGCCGCTGTCGCGTGTTCATGGTGCGGGACGGGTCCACCAGTCACCAAAAGCCGTGCCGGGACCGACGACGCCCCCGGAGCGGCCCGATGCCACCGCAGCCCCCGACCCCGGCCCGCCGGCCGAGGGCTTCGTGAGCGGCCGTACGGGCCCTCCGTCTTACCCTCCGTACCGGCCAGGCCCTCCACGCACCGCACCGCACGCCCTTGCCGTTCAGCACGCCCTTGCCCATCAGCACGTCCCTTGCCGTTCCGCACGCCCCTTGGTGACTCCGGGCGGGCCCGAGCACGACAGGTTCCGCTTCCCTTGACTTCCTCCGCACTGTCCCCGGCCGCGCGGCTGCGCGGTCTGCGCCGCCCCGAGTGGATGTACGACCCGAAGGTCTGGCGCACCGAGATCCTGGCCGGACTGGTGGTCGCGCTCGCGTTGATCCCTGAGGCGATCTCGTTCTCCGTCATCGCCGGGGTCGACCCCGCGATCGGCCTGTTCGCGTCCTTCACCATGGCCGTGACGATCTCGGTCGTCGGCGGACGCCGCGCGATGATCTCCGCCGCGACGGGTGCCGTCGCCCTGGTCATCGCCCCGCTCAACCGCGAGCACGGCTTCGGCTACCTGGTCGCGGCGGTGATCCTGGCCGGTGCCTTCCAGATCGTCCTGGGCGCGCTCGGCATCGCGAAGCTGATGCGGTTCGTGCCCCGCAGCGTGATGGTCGGGTTCGTCAACTCCCTCGCCATCCTCATCTTCGTGGCCCAGGTCCCCGAGATGCACGACGTGCCCTGGCCCGTCTATCCGCTGCTCGCCGGTGGCCTCGCCCTGATGGTGTTCTTCCCGAAGGTCACCAGGGTGATCCCGGCCCCGCTGGTGTCCATCGTCATCCTCACCGTGATCACGGTCGCCGCGGGGATCGCGGTGCCGACCGTGGGCGACAAGGGCGAGCTGCCGTCCGCCCTGCCCGTACCGGGCCTGCCCGATGTGCCCTTCACCCTGGACACGCTGACCACCATCGCCCCCTACGCGCTCGCGATGGCGCTGGTCGGCCTGATGGAGTCGCTGATGACGGCCAAGCTGGTCGACGACATCACCGACACCCACTCCTCCAAGACCCGCGAGTCCATCGGCCAGGGCATCGCCAACATCGTCACCGGCTTCCTCGGCGGCATGGGCGGCTGCGCCATGATCGGCCAGACGATGATCAACGTGAAGGTCTCCGGCGCCCGCACCCGCCTGTCGACGTTCCTGGCGGGCTCGTTCCTGATGGTGCTGTGCATCGTCTTCGGCCCGGTCGTCTCCGACATCCCCATGGCCGCGCTGGTCGCCGTCATGGTCATGGTGTCCTTCGCGACATTCGACTGGCACTCCATCGCCCCGAAGACCCTGAAGCGGATGCCCGCCGGGGAGATCGCCGTCATGGCCATCACCGTGGCCTGTGTCGTCGCCACCCACAACCTCGCGATCGGCGTCGTCGTCGGCACCGTCACCGCCATGGTCGTCTTCGCCAAGCGCGTCGCCCACCTGGCCGACGTCACCGCCGTCGTCGACCCCGATGGCACCCAGGTCGTCTACTCGGTCACCGGAGAGCTCTTCTTCGCCTCCTCCAACGACCTGGTCACCCGGTTCGCGTACGCCACCGACCCCGACAGGGTCGTCATCGACCTGACGGCCACCCACATCTGGGACGCCTCCTCCGTCGCGGCGCTCGACGCGATCGAGACCAAGTACGCCCAGCGCGGCAAGACCGTCGAGATCATCGGCCTCAACCAGCCCAGCTCCCGGATCCACGAGCGGCTCAGCGGCGAACTCACCGGCGGCCACTGACCCCGCGGCCCGCTGCCATGCGCCGCAGGGCGGCGCGCAGCACGTCGTTGGTGGCCGCGGGCTGTTCATGGTGGGGCATGTGCCCGGCGTTCTCGATGATGTGGACCTCGCCGTGCGGGGCGAGGGCGGCGAGGGTCTCGGAGACCTCGACGGGGATCTCCGCGTCGAGGCGGCCGTGCAGGAAGACGGCGGGCACGGTGAGGGCGTGCAGATCCTGCCGGGGGTCGTGGTCGCGGGCCTCGGTGAAGAGCGCGTCGATGGCCGTTCCGGAGTCGAGGATCTGGCGGACGGTCGCGCCCACCATGTCCGCGGTGCCCGCGGGGCCGAACCAGTTGGCGACCCAGGCGGCGACCGTGGCCGCGCGGTCGGCGGCGAAGGCGTGGAGCAGCCCGTCGAGCTGCTCGCCCATCGCTTGGCCCGGCCAGTGGCCCGGCCCGTCGACCGAGATGACGCCGGCGACGCGCTCCGGGGCGGCCAGGGCGGCTTCGAGGGCGAAGGTGGCTCCGATCGAGCTCCCGACGAGCACCGGGCGCTCCGGCCCGAGTACGTCGATCAGGGCCAGGACGTCGGCGACGTTGCCGCGTATGCCGTTGCCCGTCACCGGGTGGTCCGACCGGCCGCAGCCGCGCCAGTCGACGGTGATCACCCGGTGGTCGCGCGCGAGTCCGGCGACCTGGGAGTCCCAGACCCGGCCGCTGGTTCCCCAGCCGTGCAGGAGGAGGACGGGCCGGCCGGTGCCGGTCTCCTCGAAGTAGAGGTCGATGCCGTTGACATGGGCGAACGCCATTGCTGCTCCTCGGTCGGTGTGAGCCCACTCCATCCGCGTAAGCCGTCGCGACCAAGGGGCGGTTCGTTCGTACACTCATAGGGATCAGCAATGAATCGGTGGGGCTGCGCTGCGGGGCCACGCGTGGGGGTGCGGAAATAGAACTGCGGCAAGTCCGGTACTTCCTCGCGGTAGCGGCGGAACTGCACTTCGGCGGGCTGCCGAGCGCTTGCACATCGCCCAGCCGACCGTCAGCCAGCAGGTGCGGCGCCTGGAACGGGAAGTGGGCATGGACCTCTTCGACCGCACCACCCGCAGGGTGACGCTCACCGCGGCCGGAAGCGCCTTCCTGCCCCGGTGCGCTACTCAGCTGTCGGCGTGCCGCCCGACCGCAGGGTCAGCAGGGTGATCTCGCTCGGTGCGAAGACCCGGAAGGGCGGCCCCCAGAAGCCGGTGCCCCGGCTGGTGTAGAGCTGGGTCCGCTCCCCGTGCCGGCTCAGGCCGCTCACCACCGGCTGGTCGATCCGGACGAGGAAGTTGAACGGCCAGATCTGGCCGCCGTGGGTGTGCCCGGAGATCTGCAGGTCGATGCCGGCGGCAGCGGCCCGCGGGACGTACTTGGGCTGGTGGGCGACGAGCAGGACCGGCTGGTCCGGGTCCGTCCCGGCCAGCGCGCCGAGCAGGTTCGCACGGTGTCCGGCCAGACCGGAGGACTCCGCGGTCACGTCGTCCACGCCCGCCAGTACGAGGGAGTCGCCACCGCGCTCCACCACGACATGGCGGTTGTGCAGCGGCTCCCAGCCCAGCTCCGCCATGCGGTCCAGCCAGCCCTGGGCCTCACTGCCGTACTCGTGGTTGCCCGTGACGTAGACCTTGGCCAGCCGTGACCGGACCGCTCCGAGCGGCGCGGACTGCTCCCGGCGCTGGACCGGGGTGCCGTCGGCGATGTCACCGGCGTGGACCACGACGTCCGCGTCGAGCGCGTTAACCGCCTCGGTCACCCGGGCCGACCAGCCCGCCCGGTCGATCGGCCCGTAGTGCGTATCGGCCAGCACGACGACACGCGTCCCGTCCAGACCGCCGCCGAGCCGTGGGACGCGGACGTCCAGCCGCTTCACCCGGGGGACCCGCATCGCCTCGTAGTGGCCCCAGGCCAGCAGTCCGGCCGAGACCACGGCGACGGCCACGGAAACGATCCTGGCCCGGCCGGTGCCGCCGACGCCGAGCCCTGCCAGCACGAGGTTCACCAGGCCGCCCAGTACGGACCAGGTGAAGAGCACCCAGATCATCCCGAGACTGGTGTCCGCGATCCGGGCGGCCCGGTCCGACCGCTGTCGCCCGTGGCCCGCGACCATCAGAAACGGAAACGAGACCATCCACGCGACGAGGACGACCGTGCCGGCCAGGGAGACCGGGAACGGCCAGTCGGCCCCGGAGGCGAACAGCGACCACCAGGGCGGCAGACACAGAACGAGCAGGACGAGCAGGACGACCCCCACCCGCCGCGCCATAGAACGCCGCCGCCCCGCACCCCCGCCGGGCCCGTCAGCACCCGCCCCGGCCGCCTCCCCGGTAGCTGCCCCGGCACTCGCTCCGACCGGTGCCCCGGCACTCGCCCCACTCGCCTCGGTCAGCTCCCCGGCCTCGGTCCGGGCGCTGTCCCCGGCGCTCTCCGGCCCGCCGCAGTCCGACCGAAGGCCCGGCTCCGACCCGATGGATCCACTGTCTGCCACTGCGTTGCCCCTCACGTCCGCTGCGTCCATCATCCGGCACGCGCCGTTCACCGGACCAGGGCGGGCCGCCTGCCCCCGAGAACGGGGGTCACCGCGCGCCGTCCACAGTCACCTCCTTGTTCGTGCCGTCAACGGCGGCGCGGCCGGAGGCCCTCTGCCGGACTCTGCCGGACCCCTTTCCACCTGCGGCGGAGCCGGCGGCTACAGGCTCGGTGAACTGTGGTGAACACCTGCGAATGAGGCCGGAACCGAGACCAGGGGCTCGCTCATTTACCGGACACAGGGCCGTACCACTGCATAGCTTGACCGGTGATCGCGGCGATGCATTCGAAGTCGTGGTCGCGGTGCAGGAGGGTCAGTCCCTGGAGTTCCGCTGTGGCGGCGACGACGAGGTCAACAGCTCCCGCACTGCGGTGCTGACCGCGTTGGGCCAGCAGTTCCTGAACCTGCCAGGCGCGGTCGTACGCACGGTCATCGACGGGCACCCAGCCGAACAGCAGCCGCATGTCCTCGATGCCGCGCGCACGGTCCGCGGCGGAGCGGGCGCTGTAGAAGAACTCCAGCTCGGTAACAGGGCAGGTCGCGACCAGCCCTGCTGTGGCGGCCTGATCCCATCCGTACTGTTCGGCGTCGTCGCGGAAGAATCGGGCGAGCGCACTGGTGTCGATCAGGAACTGTGCCGCACTCACCGCCGGTAGTCCCCTTTGTCCTCGAAGGCATCCAGATCGAACGCGCCCTCACCCGCTGCAGCCCGCAGCCGAGTGAGAGCGAGAGCCCGTCGGCGGTTGTCGAGCACCTCACGCAGAGCAGTGTTGACCGTCTCCTTCTTGGTGCCGGTCCCCAACGCCTGAGCCACGTCGGCCAGCAGCTCGTCGTCAAGATCGATCACTGTACGACTCATCGATGACCTCCTGAGATATCAACTATGGCATCGAATATATCGCGGATGGTGTAGCGCTGTGTGATGTCAGGCCGAGGGCCCCCGGGCCGGGTGGTGACCGATCTATGGTGATGGGCTTCCCAAGGTTGGGAAAGGCCTGTCCGTCGGGAGGGAGGAGCCGGTCGGCTCGGTCTTTCCCTCTTCGGCCTCAACCGCTTGAACAACCAGGCGTTGAAGCCCCTCAGCCTTCTGCTGCTCACGCTCTCGCTCGATGCGCCACTGTTCGGCGGCGCGTTGTTGTCGCTCGGTCTCCTCGCGCTTCCCGGACTGCCGCCGTGCAGTCCCCGCAAAGGCAGGAGGGAGCCTCCGCGTCGAGGTTCTTCCCGCCGACCTTGTTGGACCAGGACCGGTGGTGACAGTGATCGGTTCGGAGCAGTTCGCGCACGGGCAGTCGAGGAGGATGGCGTGCGAGTGCGTCGTGGCCACTGAGCCGATGTTGCTGGCTACGCCGATGCTGCTGACGGTCCGGGCCCAGGTGCCGTCGTCTTTGATCTCCCAGTGAAGGGCGCTGACGTTCTGGACGTCCTCGGGAGCATCATGCTTGATCACGACGCGGAGACGGGGAGCGTCTACTGGGAACTCCCGGACAATCGCTGATTCTCCTTGCCCGTTCCCGCTTGCGGCGGCGTTCGCGCTTACCCACGCATCTGTTCCTGACCCATGTGCGGATGGCGACGGATCTCCGGCGCGGGCAGGGCGGGTTTCTGGGAATTGGGATGACTTCTGGAGCGGATCCGACTGAAACGCTGCCCGGCCCGAGTAGCTGCTGGACCGGTGCGTTGCCCTGGACGAGCCACGCAGCCCAACCACTCGGCAGATACGCGGAGGCAGGTGCACTCGGCGGCGCCCTGTTGCATGTCAGCCACCGTCCCTACCGTTGAGGGATGGCAAATGGGGTGTGGCACACCGGATATGGCCTGGAGATCAATCTGTCGCTGCCTGACCTCGGTCACCCCGAGCGTCCCGATCTGTTGCGGGAGATCACCGCCGAGGTCTCCGACCGCGACGCGCATCTGCTCGAATGCCTCGCACACCACGACGGGCGGGAATGCCTGTCCGAGACCGGCGGGAAGTCCCCGTGGATGTTCATCCGTCGGGGCAGGGTCGGGGGCCGGCGGCCTCTCGTGGCCTCGCACCTGCCGATCACGCACAAGGCGACCCCGGCGGAGAGCGCCCAGCACAAGGCCACCA
>CBRG010000159.1 GCA_000470535.1 Streptomyces sp. AW19M42 | reverse complement strand
CCGGCTGCCCCGGCTCCCGCCGCTCCCGCGGCACCGGCCGCCGCTCCAGCCCCGGCCGCTCCGGCGCCCGCCGCCGCAGCCCCGGCTCCGGTCACCCCGGCGGCTCCGGCCGCTCCGGCCGCGACCTCCGGTGACGACGGCGCGTACGTCACGCCGCTGGTCCGCAAGCTCGCCGCCGAGAACGGCGTCGACCTGGGCGCGGTCAAGGGCACCGGCGTCGGTGGCCGTATCCGCAAGCAGGACGTCGTCGCCGCCGCGGAGGCCGCCAAGGCCGCCGCCGCTGCCCCGGCCCCCGCCGCCGCTCCGGCCGCCTCCTCCAAGGCGCCGAAGCTGGAGGCCTCCCCGCTGCGCGGTCAGACGGTCAAGATGACCCGCATGCGCAAGGTCATCGGCGAGAACATGATGAAGGCGCTGCACTCGCAGGCCCAGCTGACGACGGTCGTCGAGGTCGACGTCACCAAGCTGATGAAGCTGCGCAACAAGGCGAAGGACGCCTTCGCGGCCCGTGAGGGCGTCAAGCTCTCCCCGATGCCGTTCTACGTCAAGGCCGCCGCCCAGGCGCTGAAGGCCCACCCGGTCGTCAACGCCCGGATCAACGAGGACGAAGGCACGATCACGTACTTCGACTCGGAGAACATCGGCATCGCCGTGGACGCCGAGAAGGGTCTGATGACCCCGGTCATCAAGGGTGCGGGCGACCTCAACATCGCCGGTATCTCGAAGAAGACCGCCGAGCTGGCCGGCAAGGCCCGCGGTGGCGGCCTGACGCCGGACGACATGTCCGGTGCCACCTTCACCATCAGCAACACCGGCTCGCGCGGTGCGCTCTTCGACACCGTCATCGTGCCGCCGAACCAGGCAGCCATCCTGGGCATCGGTGCCACCGTCAAGCGTCCGGCCGTCATCGAGACCGAGGAGGGCACCGTCATCGGTGTCCGCGACATGACGTACCTCGCGCTCTCCTACGACCACCGTCTGGTGGACGGCGCCGACGCCGCCCGCTACCTGACCTCGGTCAAGGCGATTCTGGAGGCCGGTGAGTTCGAGGTCGAGCTCGGCCTCTGAGCACCGCAGTTGTAACCAGCCTCACCAGCGGCGCCCCCGTCCGGAACACTCCCGGGCGGGGGCGCCGCCGTATTGTCTAGACACCACCGGCCGCTCCGGCAGCCGATTTGGGTGCAGGCAGCACCGGTTTGCCCGAAGGAGCCCCACATGACCCCGCCCGTCGTCCACTCGCTGCGCGAACAGATCCGCGAGCACATCGTGGACGGGATCGTCAGCGGGCGCTGGAAGCCGGGCGAGCGGATCGTGGAGCGGCGCATCGCCACCGAGCTGGAGGTCAGCCAGACGCCCGTGCGCGAGGCGCTCCGGGAGCTGGAGACGCTCCGGCTGATCGAGTCGGCGCCCAACAAGGGCGTCCGGGTCCGCAACCTCACCGCGGCGGACCTGGAGGAGAGTTACCCGGTCCGGGCCGGCCTGGAGCAGATCGCGGCGGAGCTGGCGGCCCCGGGGCTGGGCGAGAACTGCTCACGGCTCGCCCCGCACGTCGCGGCGCTGTACGAGGCCGACCGGCTGGCCGACGGCGAGGCCCAGGTGCGCCACACGGTCGGCTTCCACCGCGAGCTGGTCCGGGCGGCCGGCAACGCCGTGCTGCTGCACACCTGGGAGGGACTGGGCATCGAGGTGTTCACCGCCCTCTCGATCCGCTGGCTCGGCACGGTGCAGAAGTCGTACGCGGAGGAGCACGAGGCGCTCATCGAGGCGTTCCTGCGCAAGGACCCGGACATCGGCGTGCTGGTCAAGGCGCACGTTCTCGGCTGCGCACCGCGCGCCTGAGCGGGACGGGCGCTGGGCATGATGCCCATGTGACGCGAGAGACGCTCACCCGCACAAGCGAGCGCCCCTTTTGTGAGCTATATCCAGTCACTGCGTGCCCTGTTCTGCGGCACGCCATGCCACTTTCTCCATATCGAGAAGTTTTTCCTTTCATCCTTTGATCGATCATCGATCGGAGACTTAGAGTTCATCCGCGGGCCCACCGGCCCCATCGCCCTGTCCTGCCAGTCAGGGACTTCTCCACCCCCCTCCTCACCGGAAGGCGGCGATCATGACCGACCCCGTAGGAAAGCTTCCGAGCGAGCTCGACCAGCTCCCGGACCGCGACCCCGAGGAGACCGCCGAATGGGCGGCCTCCCTGGATGCCGTCACCAAGGCCGCAGGCCCGCACCGCGCCGCATACCTGATGCGCCGCTCGCTCCAGCATGCCGAGGGCGCCGGTCTCGCGCTGCCCAAACTGCTGGAGACCGATTACGTCAACTCCATCCCGACCGCCGCCGAGCCCGCGTTCGACGGCGACCTGGAGATGGAGTCCAAGATCACCGCGTGGAACCGCTGGAACGCGGCCGCGATGGTCACCCGTGGCTCCCGCTTCGGCGTCGGCGGCCACATCGCCACGTTCGCCTCCGCGGCCTGGCTGTACGAGACCGGCTTCAACCACTTCTTCCGCGGCAAGGAGGGGGACGGCTCCGGCGACCAGCTCTACATCCAGGGCCACGCCTCCCCCGGCATATACGCCCGCGCCTTCCTGGACGGCCGGCTCAGCGAGCAGCAGCTCGACAACTTCCGCCAGGAGGCGGGCGGCGAGGGTCTGCCCTCCTACCCGCACCCGCGGCGGCTGCCCTGGCTGTGGGAGTTCCCCACCGTGTCGATGGGTCTGGGCCCGCTCTCGGCCATCTACCAGGCGCGCTTCAACCGCTACCTGACCAACCGCAGCATCAAGGACACGTCGAACTCGCACGTCTGGGCCTTCCTGGGCGACGGCGAGATGGACGAGCCCGAGTCGACCGCCGCCCTCGCCCTCGCGGCCCGTGAGCAGCTCGACAACCTGACCTTCGTCATCAACTGCAACCTGCAGCGCCTCGACGGTCCTGTCCGCGCCAACTTCCGCGTGGTCCAGGAGCTCGAGGGCGCGTTCCGCGGCGCCGGCTGGAACGTCGTCAAGACGCTCTGGGGCAACGCCTGGGACGAGCTGTTCCAGCTCGACACCACGGGTGCGCTGGTGCGCCGGCTCCGGGAGGTCCCGGACGCGCAGTTCCAGACCTACGCCACCCGTGACGTCGCCTACATCCGTGAGCACTTCTTCGGTGCCGAGCCCGCGCTCGCCGAGCTGGCGAAGCTGCTCACGGACGCGAAGATCGCGGAGTGTTTCCACACCTCGCGCGGCGGCCACGAGGCCCGCAAGGTGTACGCGGCCTACCGGGCGGCGCTGGAGCACAAGGGTGCTCCGACGGTGATCCTGGCGCAGACGGTGAAGGGCTACACGCTCGGCCCCGGCTTCGAGTCGCGCAACGCCAACCACCAGATGAAGAAGCTCGACGGCAAGCAGTTCCGCGCCATGCGCGATCTGCTGGAGCTGCCGATACCGGACTCGAAGCTGGACGAGGGCCTGGTGCCGTACGGTCACCCGGGCGCCGACTCCCCCGAGGTCCGTTACCTCCAGGAGCGCCGTGCCGCCCTCGGCGGACCCGCCCCGGCCCGCCGGGTGCACGCGGTGGCGCTGCCCGCGCCCGAGGAGCGCGCGTTCGCCGCGCTGAAGAAGGGCTCCGGCAAGCAGGAGCTGGCCACCACGATGGCCTTCGTCCGCCTCGCCAAGGACCTGATGCGGGACAAGGAGACCGGCAAGCGCTGGGTTCCGATCGTCCCCGACGAGGCCCGCACCTTCGGCATGGAGGCGCTGTTCCCGTCGGCCGGCATCTACTCGCCGCTGGGCCAGACGTACGACCCGGTCGACCGCGACCAGCTGATGTACTACAAGGAAGCCAAGGACGGCCAGGTCCTCAACGAGGGCATCACCGAGGCCGGCGCGCTGGCCGACTTCATCGCCGCGTCCACGTCGTACGCGACGCACGGCGAGCCGATGATCCCGTTCTACATCTTCTACTCGATGTTCGGCTGGCAGCGCACGGGCGACCAGTTCTGGCAGCTGGGCGACCAGCTCGGCCGCGGTTTCGTGGTCGGTGCCACGGCGGGCCGTACGACCCTGACGGGTGAGGGCCTCCAGCACGCGGACGGCCACTCGCACCTGATCGCGTCCACGAACCCGGCGTCGCTCAACTACGACCCGGCGTTCGCGTACGAGATCGCGGTGATCGTCCAGGACGGTCTGCGCAGGATGTACGGCCCCGAGGCCGAGAACGTCTTCTACTACCTGACGGTCTACAACGAGCCGAAGCCGCAGCCCGCGATGCCGGAAGGCGTCGAGGAGGGCATCGTCAAGGGCCTCTACCGGTTCAAGGAGGGCACGCCCGCGAAGGCGGACGCGCCGCGCCTTCAGCTGATGGCGTCCGGTACGGCGATCCACTGGGCCCTGGAGGCCCAGGAGCTGCTGGCCGCGGACTGGGGTGTCACGGCCGACGTCTGGTCCGCCACCTCGTGGGGCGAGCTGCGCCGCGACGCGCTGGAGTGCGACGAGGCGCTGCTCCGGGGTGAGCAGCGGACGCCGTACGTGACCCAGGCGCTGGAGGGCGCCCCGGGTCCGGTCCTCGCGGTCAGCGACTGGATGCGCGCGGTGCCGGACCAGATCAGCCAGTGGGTGGAGCAGGACTGGTCCTCGCTCGGTACGGACGGCTTCGGCCTCTCCGACACCCGCGAGGCGGCCCGCCGCCACTTCGGCGTGGACGCGCAGTCGGTCACCGTCGCGGCACTGGCCCAGCTGGCCCGCCGCGGCGAGGTGCCGGCGTCGGCGGTCAAGGACGCCCGCGAGCGGTACGGGCTCTGACGACGAGTCGGAACCCGGCCCGCGCAATAGGGCCACACCGAGCCCGTCCGGCAGAGGCTCTGTCCTCAATCGCCGGACGGGCTTGGATTTCCCGCCGGATCACTGCGTTGCCAGCGCGGCAGGGCGCATCTCAAGCCCGGCCGGCGATTGAGGACATCTTTTGAGCCCGGCCGCGATTGAGGCCACACCCAGCCCGGCCGGCGATTGAGGCCACGCTTCAAGCCCGGCCGGCGATTGAGGCCACCGCGAAACCGGGCCGCAGTCACACGTGCCCCTCACCGCGGCCACAATGGCCGCATGCGTGCTGCCCGGCTCATCAGAATGGTGCTGCTCCTACAGACCCGCCCCGCCATGACCGCCGCCGAGCTGGCCCAGGAGCTGGAGGTGTCGGAGCGGACCGTCACCCGGGACGCCCAGGCGCTTTCCGAGGCCGGGATCCCGGTCTACGCGGAGCGGGGGCGGGCGGGCGGGTACCGGCTCGTCGGCGGGTACCGCACCGGGCTCACCGGGCTCGCCCGTGACGAGGCAGAGGCGCTCTTCCTCTCCGGGCTTCCCTCCGCCCTGCGCGAGATGGGCCTGGCGGACGCCGGGGACGCCGCCCGGCTCAAGGTGTCGGCGGCGCTGCTGCCCTCTCTGCAGGGCGCCTCCACCGGGGTCAGCCGCCGCTTCCACCTGGACGCACCCAGCTGGTACCGGGAACCGGCCACCCTTGAGCTGCTCCCCGCCGTCGCCGAGGCGGTCCGGGACGACCGGACGGTGCTGGCGCGCTACCGGCGGCCCGGCCGTGACACCGAGGTGGAGCGGGAGCTGTCGCCGTACGGACTCGTGCTCAAAGCCGGGGTCTGGTATCTCTGCGCCCGCGCGGCGGACGACTTCCGGGTCTACCGGATCGACCGGTTCACGGCCGTCACCGTGTCGGACACCCGCTTCGTCCGGGACGAGAGCTTCGACCTGCCGGGGTTCTGGGACGAGCGCGCGGCGCAGTTCGCCCGGTCGATCCTGCGTACCGAGGTGACGCTGCGCCTCTCGGAGGCCGCGGCCGCCCGGCTGCCGCACACCGTGGACCGGGCCGCCGCCCACGACGCCCTGGCCGCGGCCGGGCCGCCGGGGCCCGACGGCTGGGTCACGGTCACTCTGCCGGTCGAGTCCCTGGATGTCGCGTACGGTCAGCTGCTCTCCCTGGGACCGGAGTTGGAGGTCCTGGAACCGGCCGAGCTGCGGACCCGCTTCGCCGACGCCGCCGAGCGGCTGCACTCGCTCTACCGGCGGCCCCGGTGACAGTCACCCCTCGACGGAAACCGTAAGGCTTCATTTCGGTGTCTCCGCGTGCGTCGCCCGCCGCCAGGGCAGATGCTGGACCCGTGATGGACGAGACGGAATTCTGGGAGCTCATCGACAGCACCCGCGAGGCCGCCGACGGCGACCCCGAGGACCACGCCGACCTGCTGGTCGAACGGCTGGGGCAGCTCGATCCCGATTCCGTGCTGGACTTCGCCCGGCACTTCGAGGCCCGCTACAACCGCGCCTACCGCTGGGAGCTGTGGGGCGCCGCCGCCGTACTGCTCGACGGGGCGAGCGACGACGCCTTCGACTACTTCCGCTGCTGGCTGATCGGCCAGGGCCGGGAGGTCTTCGAGGGCGCCGTGCACGATCCGGACAGCCTCGCCGAGCTCCTCGACGACTTCGACGAGGAGCTGGACGGGGACGCGGAGGAGCTCGGCTACGCCGCCGACGAGGCGTACGAGCAGCTCACCGGGGTGGTCACGCCGGACCTCGGGCTGCCGCCCCAGCCAGCCGAGCCGGAGGGCACCCCGTTCAGCTTCGAGGACGACGCGGCTCTGGCCGAGCACTTCCCGTTGCTCCAGGAGCGGTTCGGCAGCCTCTGAGCCGTACCGCCCCCCTGCCCCTCCCCGTCGCGCCCAGGTCAGTAGTGGGAGCCGCCGTGGACGCGGCTGTTCAGCCGCTGACTGAGCCCAGGGACCGACTGAGCACAGGGACCGGCTCAAGGGGCGAGCGAGCGCCCCATCAGCACGTCGTCGGCATAGCGTCCGGCCAGGAAGAACTCACCGGACAGCACCCCCTCGACGACGAACCCCTCCGCCGCGTACAGCGCCCGCGCGGGCGCGTTGTGCCCGAGCACCCGCAGGGTCATCCGGTTCGCGCCCTGGTCGCGCGCCGCCGCCATCGCCGCCCGCAGGAGCGCCCTGGCGATCCCCCGGCCGCGCGCCCAGTCGGCCACGGCCAGGCCCTGTATCTGGCGAACATGCGCGTTGCAGGCCAGCGGGGTCGGCGGGACCAGCCTGGTGTAGCCGGCCAGCCGCGTCACACCCGTCGCGTCCCGCACCTCGGCCACCAGGAAGTCCGGCGGCCGGTGGGCGTCGTCGAAGAACGGCGCGTACGGAGGCTGCGGCCGGGGCGCCACGGCGTGCAGCGTCGACCAGGTGGCGCGGTCCAGTTCACCGAGTGCGGCTTCGTCGGAGAGGACCGAGGGACGGACGAAATGGGCCGGGTGCGCATGAATCTCGGACATGCGCGCAACTGTGCCACGCCCCTGCTGGCCGTCCGGTACGGCAGGATGATCCCATGCCTCACTCCCGTATCGCTGTCACCGGATCGACCGGACTCATCGGAGCGGCCCTGGTGCGCTCCCTGCGCACCGACGGGCATGAGGTGGTCCGGCTGGTCCGGCACCCGGCCCGGTCGGGCGACGAGGTGGAGTGGGACCCGGAGCGGAGCTACGTCGACGTGGCCGGCCTGGTGGGCTGCGACGCCGTCGTCCACCTCGCCGGGGCCGGGGTGGGCGACCACCGCTGGACCGAGGCGTACAAGCGTGAGATCCGGGACAGCCGGGTGCTGGGCACCTCCGCGATCGCGGAGGCCGTCGCCTCGCTCGACACACCGCCGAAGGTGCTCCTGGCCGGTTCCGCGATCGGCTTCTACGGCGACACCGGTGACCGGGCGGTCGACGAGAGCGCGCCGCCCGGCGCCGGTTTCCTGCCGTCGGTGTGCGTGGAGTGGGAAGAGGCCACGGCCGCCGCTCAGGAGGCGGGGGTGCGGACCGTGCACGCCCGCACCGGGCTGGTCGTCGCCCGGGAGGGCGGGGCCTGGGGCCGGCTCTTCCCGCTCTTCCGCGCCGGGCTCGGCGGGCGGCTGGGCAACGGGCGGCAGTACTGGAGCTTCATCGCACTGCACGACCACATCGCGGCCCTGCGGCACATCCTCGACACCCCCGAGCTGTCCGGGGCGGTGAACCTGACCGGCCCGGACCCCGTCACCAACGCCGAAGTGACGGCGGCGATGGGCCGGGTGCTGCGACGGCCGACCCTCTTCACCGCGCCCGCGCCCGCGCTGCGGATCGCCCTGGGCGAATTCGCCGAGGACGTGCTGGGCAGTCAGCGGGTGCTGCCGGGGCGGCTGCTGGACGCGGGATTCTCGTTCGCCTTCCCCGGGATCGACGCCGCCATCCGCGCGGCACTGCGCTGATCCGGCCCTCCGCGGGCCACGGCGGCGGGCTCGCCACCGCCCCGGGCCGCCACGGATTCCGGGCCCCAGAAGCCCCCCAGAAGCCCCAGCGACGCCAGGAACCCCTCCCGTAGGAGAATTCAGACGGCTGTGCGACCCCGTGCACCGGTGCCCCGGTGCGCGCGACTGCGCCGATAACCGGCCGCGCTCCTAGCCTCATTCCGAACTCGCGCATTTCGGTGGCCTGTTGAGGGCAAAACCCTCCCACCAATCGCGCCGACTCGGGGAGGGCACGTGCTCAGCACGGCACACCACGCGGACGTCGTCATCATCGGGGCCGGGATCGCCGGCCTGGCAGCGGCTCACCAGCTGACCAGCGCGGGAGTGAGCGTCAGCGTCCTGGAGGCCGGCCCCCGGGTCGGCGGCCGGATGATGACAGAGGAGGTGGACGGGTTCCGGCTCGATCTCATCGGCCCGCTCCTCAGCACCTCCTACCCGGAGCTGCACGCGACACCGGGACTCGGCGATCTCGTCCTGCGTAACTTCGCCCCCGGCGTGCTCGTCCACAGCGAGGGCCGCCGCCACCGCACCGGTGAGATACGGAGCGCCCGGGGCGCGCGCAACGCCCGCGGCGCGCTCAAGGCGGCGCGCGCCCTCGCGAGTGCGCCCAGGGCGCCGCTCGGCGGGGCCATCACCGGGGCCATGGGCGGCGCGATAGAGCAGGCCCGGCTCGGCGCGGCGCTGTCCCGGCTGGCCGCCACCCCCCGGGCCCGGGTGCTGGCCCGGCCCGAACGGACCGCGCTGGAAGCCCTGTCAGGCCGCGGCCTGTCCCCCCGTACGCTCAACGGCTTCGTGCGCCCGCTGCTCACCGCACTGCTCAGCGACCCCGGACTCACCACGTCCAGCCGGTGCGCCGATCTGGCCCTGCGCAGCTATGCGAGCGGCAGGCTCTGCGTGCCGTCGGGGGGCTCTGGCACGCTGCCCGAGCTGCTGGCGGCGGCGCTGCCGCCCGGCACGGTCCGGACGGGCGTACACGTCACGGCCGCCGACATCACCTCGGTACGCACCAAGGAGCACGGCGAACTGGGCTGCCGCTCACTGCTGCTGGCCACCGGCGCGGGCGCCGCCGCCGAACTGCTGCCCGGCCTGCGAGTGCCGTCCTTCCACCCGGTGACGGTGCTTCACCACACCGCCCCCACTCCCCCGCGGACCGGCGCGTCCCTGGTGCTGGACGCCGACCGCTCCGGCCCGGTCGCGCACACCGCGGTGATGAGCGAGGTCGACCCCGCCCGCGCGCCGTACGGCCGGACGCTGGTCAGCTCGACGGTGCTCGGCACCCCGCCGCCCGATCTGGACCGCGCGGTCCTGGCCCATCTCGCCGTGCTGCACGGCACGCCGACGGACGACTGGGAGCTGCTGGCCGTCCACCACGATCCGGAGGCGGTGCCCGCCATGGCGGCCCCGCACGACCCCCATCGCCCGGTCCGGCTGCTCGCGGGACTGTACGTGTGCGGCGACCACCGCGACACGAGCACGGTCCAGGGGGCGCTGTCCTCGGCCCGCCGCGCGGCCGAGGCGATCCTCACCGACCTGGGCGTGCGGCCCGTCCGCACAAGCACCACCGCGCTCCCGGAGGCGGCGTAGCGGCGCCTGCGGGGGCGCCGGTCTCAGCCGAGTGCGGCGACCCGCTCCCGGTACCCGCGTACCGGGGCGGCGTCCCGGAACGGTTCGAGCCGGCGCTCGAAGTCGCGTACGTACTCGGTGGCGCGCACAGACCGCATCTCGGCGGCCTGCTGAGCGGCCTCCGCGCCCAGCCGGCAGGCCTGGTCGAGCTCCCCGAGCCCGAGCCGCGCGGAGGCCAGCACCACCCGGCAGAACAGCCGGCTGCGGGCGTACGCGGGGGCCCGCAGCTGTAGCGAGCGCTCCGCGTGCTGCGCGGCGGCCCGGTACTGCTGGAGGTCCCGGTGGCAGTGCCCGAACTCGTCGGCGAGCTGGGCCTCGTCGAAGTAGCGGACCCAGTGCGGCACTTCGTCCCCCGGGCGTGATACCTCCAGCGCGCGCTCGGCCCGCGCCAGTGAGGCCACGCAGGCCTTGGCCTCCCCGAGGACGCCGTGCCCGCGTGCCTCGACCGCGTGCAGCAGGGCCAGTACCGCGTTCGGAGCCGCCGAGCCGATGCCCTGCTGGGCCACCCGCGCCAGCTGCACCGCCTCCCTGCCGTGTCCGAGGTAGACGGCCTGCCGGCTCATGGTGATCAGGACGTAGCTGCCGTAGGCCCGGTCCCCGGCGGCCTGGGCCAGGCGTAAGGACTGCACGAAGTACCGCTGGGCGAGCCCGTGCGCGGCGATGTCGTACGAGGTCCAGCCCGCGAGGCGGGTCAGATCGGCGGCGGCGGCGAACAGCCGGCGGCCGGTGGCCTCGCCGTACGTGCCGCGCAGCATCGGTTCCGTCTCGTGCTCCAGGTACCGCACCAGGGCCTGACGGGCATGGCCGCCGCCGTAGGCGTTGTCGAGGGTGCGGAAGAGTTCGGCGACCGACCTGAGAGCGGCGACGTCGCCGCTGCTGACCTTCTGGCCGGAGCCGCGGTCGGTCTGCCGCTGCCGGGGCACACCCGGAGCGTGCGGCGCCCCCGGCGGAACGAGGGCTCCCGCAAGCCCGTGGCCCACGGGTGAGCCGGGCGGCCGGACCGGCGCGGGCCCCCGGGGACCGGGCCATGCGCTCGACGTGGCGGGGGGCGGGGCG
>CBRG010000158.1 GCA_000470535.1 Streptomyces sp. AW19M42 | reverse complement strand
CGGGCGGCCAGGGCCGCGGCCGAGGCCGAAGAGGAGCGGGCGGTAGCGCAGGCCCTCGCGCTGGTCGGCCGACAGCCGTACCGCGATCCGGGCCCCGGTACCGAACCTGCCGGCGGCCCCGCCCCCGGCCCCCCGGGCCCCGCCCCCCGGCGCATCCGCGCGACCCAGTGGGGCGAGGCGCGTGCCGTCGCGGCCCGTGCCGGGCAGGGGGCTCCTCCCCGCACCGCGCGGGTCCCCCTCGATCACGCGCTCGGACACGTGCTGGCCGAACCGCTCGCCGCGCTCACCGATCTCCCGTCCTTCGACACCTCCGCCATGGACGGCTGGGCCGTCGCGGGCCCGGGGCCGTGGAAGGCCCGGGAGAGCGAAGGCGTCCTCGCGGGACACGCCTCCCCCGCCCCGCTCCCGGACGGTGACGCCGTACGGATCGCCACCGGCGCCCGTATCCCGGCGGACGCGACCGCCGTCATCCGCAGCGAACACGCCGAGGCCGACGAGACGAAGGGGCTGTTGTACGCGCAGCGGCAGGTGAGCCCCGGGCAGGACATCCGGCCGCGCGGCCAGGAATGCCGGTCCGGGGAACAACTCCTCCCCGCCGGAACGCTGGTGACGCCCGCCGTCCTCGGGCTGGCCGCTGCCGCCGGGTACGACGAACTGCTCACCCGCCCCAGGCCGCGCGTCGATGTCCTCGTCCTGGGCGACGAACTGCTGACGGCCGGGCTTCCCCACGACGGACTGATCCGTGACGCACTCGGCCCGATGATCGGCCCCTGGCTGCACACGCTGGGCGCCGAGGTCTCCGCGCCCCGCCGCCTCGGTGACGACGCCGAGGCACTCCGTCAGGCGCTCGTCCTCTCCGAGGCCGATCTGGTCATCACCACCGGCGGCACCGCCGCGGGACCGGTCGACCATGTGCACCCCGTACTCGCCGATCTGGGGGCAGAACTGCTCGTCGACGGTGTCGCGGTCCGGCCCGGTCACCCCATGCTGCTGGCCCGGCTGCGGACCGGAGGGCCGTATCTCGTGGGGCTGCCCGGCAACCCCCTGGCCGCAGTGTCCGGGCTCCTCACGCTTGCCGAGCCGCTGCTCAACGGGCTGGCCGGCCGAACGGCGCAGGACCTCTACCGCGTCGCGGTCCGTGACGACGTGCACGGCCACCCGCACGACACCCGGCTGGTCCCGGTCGTCCATCGCGCTGAAGCCCCCCGCCCCTTCGCACAAGCACAAACCGGAACCAGCGGTGGGACAGATCACGTCGTACCCCTGCATTACAACGGTCCCGCCATGCTGCGCGGGATCGCTGCCGCGGACGGGCTGGCCGTCGTGGAGCCGGGCGGGGTACGGTCCGGCACCGAGGTGGAGATCCTCGATCTACCGTGGGCCCCGGCGACGCCGTGGACTGAAGGGTGTTTCACGTGAAACTTCCCGGCCATGACGCGATGGCCAGGCGCGCCGAGGAGCATGTCGTCCCCACCCGGGTGATGCTCCCCCGCAGGGTCGTCAACGGCCCTGCGCGCCAGGTCGCCAAACGGCTGATGATGGCTCTGATGGTGCTCGCCGCCACGGTGCTGATCGTCTGGATCGACCGTGGTGGTTACCACGACGCGGCCGACGGCAGCGTCGACCTGCTGGACGCGGTCTACTACGCGACGGTCACGCTCTCGACCACCGGATACGGCGACATCACCCCGTACAGCGACGGAGCCCGGCTCATCAATGTGGTGTTCGTGACACCACTGCGCGTGCTCTTCCTCATCATCCTGGTCGGCACCACCCTTGAGGTCCTCACGGAGCGGACCCGGGAGGACTTCCGGCTGAAGCGTTGGAGAACCAACTTGCGTGACCACACCGTCGTCGTCGGCTTCGGCACCAAGGGCCGCTCGGCCATCCAGACCCTGTGCGCCACGGGGCTGCGGAAGGACCAGATCGTCATCGTCGACCCGGCGTCCAAGGTGATAGAGATCGCCAACGCCGAGGGGTTCACGGGAGTACTCGGGGACGCGACGCGCAGCGATGTGCTGCTGCGGGCCGAGGTGCAGAAGGCGCGTCAGATCATCATCGCCACCCAGCGCGATGACACGGCGGTGCTGGTCGCGCTGACCGCCCGCCAGCTCAACCGCGGCGCGAAGATCGTCGCCGCGGTGCGCGAGGAGGAGAACGCCCCGCTGCTGCGGCAGTCCGGGGCCGACGCCGTGATCACCAGTGCCAGCGCGGCGGGACGGCTGCTCGGCCTCTCCGTGCTGAGCCCCAGCGCGGGCACGGTGATGGAGGACCTGATCCAGCAGGGCAGCGGGCTCGATCTGGTCGAACGGCCGGTGATAAAGGCCGAGGTGGGCAAGCACGTCCGGGAGACCGAAGATCTCGTCGTGAGCGTTCTGCGCGGTCACCGGCTGCTCGGTTACGACGATCCGGCGGCCAGTCCCCTCCAGCTGACGGACCGGCTGATCACCATCGTGCGGGCCACGAACGAAGCGCCCACGAGCCACACCCCGCCGACAGCCCCGCGCCCCTGACCGACCCGACGGGCCCCGGCCGCCTCTCACCCCATAGGCCCCGCCCGGCCGCGCCTCGCAGCGCTCGTCCGCACGGTACGGAGTAGCCTCGCGGCCATGCATGCGATCACGATCCCCGAACCCGGTGGCCCCGAGGCGCTCGTGTGGGCCGAGGTGCCCGATCCCGTACCCGGTGAGGGCGAGGTTCTCGTCGACGTCGTCTCCAGCGCGGTCAACCGTGCGGATGTGCTCCAGCGGCAGGGCTTCTACAACCCGCCGCCCGGCGCCTCTCCCTACCCGGGACTGGAGTGCGCGGGGAGGATCTCCGCCATCGGTGCCGGTGTCACCGGCTGGTCGGTCGGCGACGAGGTGTGCGCGCTGCTGGCGGGCGGCGGCTACGCGGAGAAGGTCGCCATCCCGGTCGGGCAGCTGCTCCCCGTACCGGCCGGACTGGACCTCGTCCTCGCCGCCGCGCTGCCCGAGGTGACCGCGACGGTCTGGTCGAACGTGTTCATGGTGGCGCACCTGCGCCCCGCCGAGACGCTGCTGGTGCACGGCGGGTCCAGCGGCATCGGCACGATGGCGATCCAGCTGGCCAAGGCGGTCGGAGCCCGGGTCGCGGTGACCGCGGGCGGGCCCGAGAAGCTGGAGCGCTGCGCGGAGCTGGGCGCCGACATCCTGATCGACTACCGGGAGCAGGACTTCGTCGAGGAGCTCGGCAGGGCGACGGACGGGGCGGGCGCCGACGTCATCCTCGACATCATCGGCGCGAAGTACCTGGACCGGAACGTGCAGGCACTCGCCGTCAACGGCCGGCTCGCGATCATCGGCCTCCAGGGCGGCGCCAAGGGCGAACTGAACCTCGGCGCCCTGCTGAGCAAGCGGGCCGCCGTCACCGCGACCTCACTGCGCGGCCGCCCGCTCGCGGAGAAGGCGGCGATCGTCGCGGCCGTACGGGAGCACGTCTGGCCGCTCATCGCCGACGGCGTCGTGAAGCCGGTGGTGGACCGCGTCCTGCCGATGACGGACGCGGCGGAGGCGCACCGCCTGATGGAGTCCAGCACCCACATCGGCAAGGTGCTCCTCCGCTCACCCGCAGCGGCCTGAACCGGCCACCGCACCCCGAACCGAAGGGCCCGGCACACGGAGACCGTGTGCCGGGCCCTTCGGACGTCCTGGCTGCTCAGTACGGGTACGGATACGTGTACGGGGTTACAGGTCCGGGGTTACAGGTACGGGCCTGACCGGATCGCTCCGTGCGGGTCCCCGCCGCCTTCCTCCTCCTCGTGGACGGTGCCCGGGGGCAGGGCGCGGCGCATCTGCTCCAGCTGCGCGCGGGCCGCCATCTGCTGGGCGAACAGTGCCGTCTGGATGCCGTGGAAGAGGCCCTCCAGCCAGCCCACCAACTGGGCCTGCGCGATCCGCAGTTCCGCCTCCGAGGGAACCGACTGCTCGGTGAACGGCAGTGAGAGCCGCTCCAGCTCCTCCACCAGCTCCGGTGCGAGGCCGTCCTCCAGCTCCTTGACCGAGCTGGCGTGGATCTCCTTGAGGCGGACGCGGCTGGCCTCGTCGAGAGGAGCCGCCCTGACCTCTTCCAGGAGCTGCTTGATCATGCTGCCGATGCGCATCACCTTCGCGGGCTGCTCGACCATCTCCGTCACCGGGATCTCGCGCGACTCGTCGTCAGTGCCACCGCCGCCGATCGCCATTCCGTCCTGTCCCACCACGAGGACTTGGGGGTGCTCCTGCGACCGTTCATTCCTCGGCATCTCCATGTCGTCCATTGTCTCGCACACCTGCGGTACGACACCGTGGTGCCCCCGGAAAGGTGAGATCCACCGTTTCCGAGGGCACCGGAACCACGCCGGGGCGGCTGGTCAGCCCGCTGCCGGAGCCTGCCGACCGGTCATCCCGCGCGCCGCGACAGCGACAGCCGGGAGCGGGTGAACAGCGCTGCCAGCAACCCGGCCAGCAGCGGTACGACCACGGCCAGCAAGCCGATGGTCACCCAGGGCAGCACGATCGGGGTGTACGCGGACTCCATCGGGTCCTGCCGCATCGCCTCCAGCGCGTTGCGCAGGTCGATCAGGCGCAGCGCCACCGCGGGCACCAGCCCCGCGGCCGTCCCGAGCAGCACCCCGGTGAGCGCCACCACCAGGCACTGGAACCCGGAAAGCGTCCGCCGTACCCCCGGGGGCGCGCCCACCGCGCTGAGCGTGGTGAGGTCGGCCTCCGCGTCGGCCTTGGACAGCCCGGTCGTGATCGCGGCCGCACCCACCGTCACCACCCCGGCGAACAGCGTCAGCACCAGCAGCATGATGTCCTCGCGGTCGCCGGATTCGGTCCCGGACCGCACGTAGACCTCTGCACCGGCCTGCTGGATCGCGGCCTCGGTCCGCTGCGACTCCGCGTCCGTCGGCGGCCGGGCGACGTTGTACACAGTGCCGTACGCCGCGGTGTGCAGTCCGAGCCGTTGTGCGCTCTTCTCCGGCATGATCATGCGGATTCCGGGCGTCTCGGCGTACTTCGCGTCCGCGACGTACACCTTCAGCCGGTCCGTCGTCGTCCTGGACGGGCCCGGGTGAAGGGCGCGGTTCTTCTTGTCCTTGTCGTTGTACGTGCGGACCGCCTTGAGCGTGACCTGCCCGTCCTTCGCGAACGCCCGGTTGAGCAGCACGGGGATGCCCGCCTCCAGCGCCTTGGCGGCGGCCGGGTCGTCAAGCTTCACGTAGGTGCTCAGCAGCGACGCGTCACCCACGACGATGTTGCTCCCGCCGGCGTTGAACGTGTCGATGGTGTACCGCTCGTCCACGCACTCGGGGGAGTGCATCATGCTGCGGTGCTCCTCGTCGCTCAACCGGAGGGCGAGCTCCTTGGCGCCCTTGGTGTGGAGCGGGCAGGTGTGCCCCTTGCCGGTGGGTTTGACCAGCTCGATCGTGCCGCAGGCGTTCTCGTCCTCGTAGTAGGTGTTGCAGTCGCTGCCGGCCCAGACCCGGGAGATCCCGGCGGGTTTGCCGACGGGGTTCATGTTGCGCTCCACCGCCGCCTGTGCCAGCTGCTCGGCCGCCTTGGAGTTCTCTCCCTCCGGGGTGTACAGCACGACCGACTTCGCGCTGAACATCGGCGTGTACTCGTACTCCCCCTCGACGTCCTTGCTGGACACGAACGTGGCGATGGCCACCGAGCCCGCGACCGCGGCCATGACCGCCGCGACCGCCGGAGCGGTCCTGCCGCGGTTGCGGGCCGCGTCGCGCAGCGCCATCCGGGGCGAGAGCGGCAGTGTGCGGCCGAGCCGCCCGAGCAGCCCGACGATCACCGGGATGCAGCACAGGAGTCCCAGCTCGGCGATCACCGAACCGGCGGCGACCGCGGTGGAGTTGCCGGTGGTGCCGCCCAGGACTGCGATCGCGACGCCGATGGCCAGGGCGCAGGCGCCCACGATCGGCAGGACCCGGGAGCTGCGCCGGACACCGCGGTGTCCGGTGAGCGACTCCAGTACGGACTGGCGGCCCGCCACGATCGCCGGGGCCAGCGCCGCCAGCACTCCGGTGATCATCCCGATCACGGCGATGGCCAGCAGTTCCTTCGGTTCCAGCACGAGCGAGCCGAAGCGGTGTCCGGCCTGCTCCTCGATCAGCGGCCGGAACACCGCGGTGAGCGCCAGTCCGGCCACCACCCCCACCACGGCTCCGGCGCCGCCGAGCACCAGCCCGCCGGAGAGGACCACGGCCCGCACGTGGCGCCGGTCCCCGCCGCAGGTGCCGAGGAGGCCGAGCTGACGGCGTGAGCGGCGCGCACCGACGGCGAAGGCCGGTCCGGCGAGCAGCACGATCTCCAGGACCGCCATGGCGACGACCGTGATGAGGGCCGCGCTCAGCTCGGCGGAGGATTCGGGTGCCGGGTTGCTGCCGCGCTTCCTGATCAGCGGGACCTCGGAGTCCGGCGGCGGGTCGAGGACGACCTGGCGGGAGACGACGAGCGCGCCCTTCTTGTTGGCCGCCATCACGTCGGACCAGGTCACCCCCGTTCCGTTGTTCGCCTTCACCAGCCAGGTCAGGTCGTCGGGGTTCGGCGGCAGCACCTTCTTGTCCCGGGCGGCGTTGGCCTTCCACGGGGCGATGACCGCGCCGGGGTCCGCGTACAGAGCCTTGGCCGACAGGTTGTCCGGCTGCTCGACCGTGCCGGTGACGGTGTATTTCCGGTTCGGCCCGCGCACCGTGATGTCCGAGCCGATGTGCAGTCCGGCCGACTTCAGGAACGCCTCGGTGGCGACCATCTCGCCGGTGCCCTTCGGGAAGGCGCCGTCGACGAGGTCGAGCATGCCGCGCACCATCGTGTCCGAGGTCCGGAACTCGTAGATGTCGGCGTCCGCGACGCCGTACCCCGTGGTCACGTTCGCGGGCACCGACTGCATGCTGATGGCGCGCGAACCCTTCGGGAACGCGGTCCGCAGGTCGATCGCGGGGATGTCCTCGGACGGCGGCGGGTCGTCGCTGAGGGGGTTGTAGTCGTCGCCGCTGACCGACTGGTCCAGCGGTCCGGACCGGGGGTCTCTGAACAGCGCGTCGGCCGATCCCACCTGGGCCGCCAGCTCCTCGGCGGTGGAGGTCTCCACACTGCGGTACGTCACGTCGAGGGCGGTGACGCCGAGCACCGGTACGGCGATCATCGCGACCACCAGCGCACTGCGGCCCTTGGCGCGCATGGCGTCGCGCCGGGCTATCCGGAGGGCGGCGCGCCACCCCGTGAAGACGCTCATTCGGTGCCCCCGGCGGCGAGCAGCGAATCCGCGCCGACGCTCAGCGTCTGGTCGACGATCGAGCCGTCCCGCAGGAAGACGACCCGGTCCGCCCAGGCGGCGTAGCGCGGTTCGTGCGTCACCATGACACCGGCCGCGCCCTGGTCGCAGCGGTTGCGCAGCAGCGCGAGGACGGCCTCGCCGGTCTCGGAGTCGAGCGCCCCGGTCGGCTCGTCGGCGAGCACCAGGCGCCGGTCCCCCACCAGCGCGCGGGCTATCGCGACGCGCTGCTGCTGGCCGCCGGACATCTCGTCCGGGAAGCGGTCACCGATCTCCAGGAGGTTCATCTCCTCCAGCGCGGCACGGGCCTCCTTGCGCGCCTTGCGCACCGGGATGCCGTCCAGCTCGCGCGGCAGGGCGATGTTCTCCGCGGCGGTCAGGGCGGGGATCAGGTTGTAGTCCTGGAAGACGTAGCCGACGCTGCGGCGGCGCAGCGCGGCCACGCCCTTGCGGCCGAGCGCGGCGATGTCCTGGCCCTCGATGACGACCTGGCCCGCGGTCGCGGTGTCCAGGCCGCCGGCGATGGTCAGCAGGGTGGACTTGCCCGAGCCGGACGGGCCCATCACGGCGACGAGTTCACCAGCGTGCACCGACAGGTTGATGCCGCGCAGGGCGTGCACCTCGGCGATGCCGGTGCCGTGGGTGCGGGTGAGTGAGCGGAGTTCGAGCACCGGCGCGTCCACCGACAGGGGCGGAGCGGCCGGGGACGGGGCGTGCAGTGACATGACGGGTGGTTCCCCCTCGGAACAAAACGGTTCTGTGGTCGGTGACCCGGTGACCCGGTGACCCGGTGACCCGGTGAGTCGTGTCCGGCTGGCGGGGTGGTTCCCCGGGAGCCCGGCTCAGCGGCGGGCGCGGGCCTTGGCGGTGCGGGCGGGGCCGGGTGCGGGCGTGCCGGCCTCCGGCTCCGTGGCGGCGGCCTCTGCCAGCCGGACCAGCCGGGCCTCGCAGTGGTCCAGCCAGCGGGCCTCCGCCTCGGCCTGGAAGATCAGCTGCTCCAGTACGAGCAGCCAGGCGACCTCGTCGCGGTTGGCGGGCACATCGGTGAGGGCCTGTGCCTTGAGGCGCGTGTAGTCCTGCATCGCCTTCACGGTGTGGTGGCGCTGGGACTGGATGACGGCCCTGATGTCCACGCCGGGTGCGCCGACGGCCATGGCGAGTTTGATGGCCAGCTCGTCGCGGGGCGGACTGCTCCGGTCCACGGGGGACTCGAACCAGTCGCGCAGCTCGGTGCGCCCCTCCTCGCTGATCGAGTACAGGGAGTGCCCCTGGTCGTCCTCGCCGTCCTGGACGACCAGGCCGTCACGCTCCAGTCTGCTCAGCGTCGTGTACACCTGCCCGACGTTGAGCGGCCAGGTGGAGCCGGTGCGGGACTCGAATTCGGTGCGGAGCTGGGAGCCGTAGCGCGGCCCCCGTTCCAGGAGGGCGAGCAGCCCGTGACGGATCGACATACTGAGTATGTATACCGAGTATGTCGCCGAACGCAAGTCTGTGACCTGGCGCGAAGGGGGTGAGGTGGCTCGGGTGTGGCGGTCAGCCGACGCGGCGCATGCGCAGTGCGAGGAAGCCGAGACCCAGCCCGACCAGGCAGATTCCCACGCCGAGCGACATCTCCTTGACCTGCTGTACGGCCTGTCCGTCGAGGGCCTGCCGGGCGAGCCGGTCGGCCTCCGGCGACGCGCTCGCGTCAGGGGTGACGGCCGGCACGGCGGCGGGTTCCGTCGCGGTGGACCGGTCCTCCTCGGCCTCGATGGCGTCGTCCGCGCGCGCGATCTCCCGGGGTGTCAGCTGCCGCCCCGGGCGCTGCCGCCCCTCCCCGGCGGGCAGCCCGGCCAGCGGTGGCTGCTCGTCGCCCGGCCGCGCCGGTCCGGTGCTCGGGGAGGGCGATCCGGAGGCGTCGGGCGGAGCGCCAGGGGGCCCGGACGGCAGGGACGCGGAGGAGGGCGGTGGTGCGGGCGGTGCGGGTGCGGCCGATGGGCCGGTGGATGCGCCGGGCCCCTGCGGGGCGGGCGTGGACTCCGAGGGGGGCGCGGTGGGCTTCGCGGACGGCGTCACGCCTGACGGGGGACCCGGTGGCGGCCCGGAGGCGGACCGGGGCGGCGGCCCCGACGACGGTCCGGCCGGTCCCGGCGCGGTGGAAGAGGGGCGCGCCGCGATGGAAGACCCCGCCGCCCACGCCTCCCCGCCCGTCATGCCCCCCAGAGCCGCGGCCGCCGTCAGTGCGAGGCAGGCCGAGCGCCATGAGGGCCGCGAGGGGGAGTGTCCTGAAGCCATGTGGCCAGCGTCACATGTGACGAAACGTCCGGCATCTCAGGTGATGCGGACGGATGGCGTGACCGGAGCCGACCCACCGAAGCGGCCGGCACCGTCACAGGAAGCGACCGGGGCGGGGACGTCCTACGCCGGGTCCCCGGTAGCGATACGGAGCTCGAAGTGGGCGCCGGTCTTGGGCACCGCGGTTCCGGAGGTGGGGAACTGGTCGACGACCTGGTCCTCCGCGTAGGCGTTACCAGGCACCTTGATCGGTTTGATCGTCCAGCCGGCCGCGTCCGCGCACTGCCGCGCGGAGATGATGTCCTTGTACAGGAAGCTCGGGGCGTCGACCTTGTTCGGGTCGTCGCTGTCCTCCATCGCGTCCGTGCACTTCTCGGTCTCCATCGTCCGGTTCCGCTCCGGACCCTTGTGGTCGGCGGCCGGATCCGACTGGCTCGTCGTGGGCTTGTCGCCCTCGCCGCCGTTCAGCGAGAGCACCGTGATCAGACCGCCGATCGCGATCAGCGCCACCACGATCGAGCCCACGATCACCGGAACGTTTCGCTTGGAACCGCCGCCACCCGAGGGGGTGGCCGCCGTCTGCGGCGATATCGAGTACGGCGGCGGCGTCTGCTGCTGCATCGGCGCCTGGCTCTGGTACGCCGGGGCCGACTGCGGGTAGCCGTACGACGGCGCGGGCGTCGGCGTGCCGTAGGGGCCGGGCTGCTGCTGCGACTGGTACGGGCCGGGCTGGTACGGCGTCTGGACGTTCTGCGGAGCCGCGGTGGACTGGTCGACCGGCGGGAAGACGGCGGAACCGACGCCGGCGCCGCTGTTCGCCGGTGCCCCGGTGCCGCCGACGATCACCGGGGCGCCCGGCCGGCCGCCGGCGCTCAGCACCCGGACGATCTCGTCCTGCATCGCGGCGGCGCTCGGGAAGCGCTCGTTCGGGTTCTTCTTCAGCGCGCGGGCGACGAGCGCGTCCATCGCCGGGGTGATCGACCGGTTGATGGAGGACGGCGCGACCGGCTCCTCCTGCACGTGCGCGTACGCGATGGCGAGCGGCGAGTCGGCGTCGAACGGGATGCGGCCGGTCAGCAGCTGGAACAGCATGATGCCGACCGAGTACAGGTCGGAACGCGCGTCCACCCCACGGCCCAGGGCCTGTTCGGGGGAGAGGTACTGCGGGGTGCCGACGACCATGCCCGTCTGCGTCATCGACGTGACGCCGGACTGCATGGCGCGGGCGATGCCGAAGTCCATGACCTTCACGATGCCGCGCTTGGTCACCATGACGTTGCCTGGCTTGATGTCGCGGTGGACCAGGCCCATTTCGTGGCTGGTGTCCAGGGCGGCCAGCACATCGGCCGTCACCTTGAGCGCCTTGTCGGCGGGCATCGCACCGTGACTGCGGATGTCCGCCTGGAGGACGGAGCCGAGCGGCTGCCCCTCGACGTACTCCATGACGATGTACGGCATCAGCGCGCCGCCGAGCTCGTCCTCGCCGGTGTCGAAGACGGAGACGATGTTGGTGTGCTGGAGCTTCGCGACCGCCTGGGCCTCGCGCCGGAACCGCTCACGGAAGGACTGCTCGCGGCCGAGCTCCGTGTGAAGCGTCTTGATCGCGACCTGTCGGTCCAGCGCGGAGTCGTACGCCAGATACACGGACGCCATCCCGCCTTCGCCGAGCAGGTCACGCAGCTGGTAGCGGCCGCCGGCGACCGAACCGCCCGCGTAGCGACCCTGGGCCCCTTGTGCGCCGTCCTGGCTCATGACTTGCTTCCCCCTCGGGCGCGCGACTCACGCGAAGATCCGTATTACGGGCCAAGTCTGCCCGAGGGGTACGACACGTCAAGCCAGGTGCCCGTTCCGTGACCCTACGCACAAGAAGCGTCTCGGAAGCGTTACAGGAACCGGATGTAATTTGCGCGGGCGGCTTGCCAGCCGGTTGGATGGCCGGTCCCTCTCGAAATCGGTGTGTCCGACGGAGGCTGTAGCGTGACGTGGCAATGCACACGTGGCGATGCAGCAGGGCAGCAGGGGCCTTTCGAACGAAAGGTCTCGGACACCGTGAGAACCGCGGACGCGCGGACAGATACGACGGCGAGGACTGATGGCACCCGAACCCGAAGCAAACGGCGGCGGAGTTCCGGATGGCACCGACTCCTGGGGCGTCGGCGGTGTTGTCGGCGACGGGCGTTACCGGCTGACCCACCGGCTCGGCCGGGGCGGTATGGCGAGGTCTTCGCGGCCGAGGACGTCCGGCTCGGACGCACGGTCGCGGTGAAGCTGCTGCGCTCCGATCTCGCGGAGGACCCGGTCTCCAAGGCCCGGTTCACGCGCGAGGCCCAGTCGGTGGCAGGGCTCAACCACCATGCGGTCGTGGCGGTGTACGACTCCGGCGAGGACACCGTGGGCGGGCAGACCGTCCCGTACATCGTGATGGAGATCGTCGAGGGTCACACCATCCGTGACCTGCTGCTCAACGCCGAGCCGCCGCCGCCGGAGCAGGCGTTGATCATTGTCTCCGGGGTACTTGAGGCGCTCGCCTACTCGCACCAGCACGGCATCGTGCACCGGGACATCAAGCCCGCCAACGTGATCATCACGCACTCCGGCGCGGTCAAGGTGATGGACTTCGGCATCGCCCGCGCGCTGCACGGCGCGCAGTCGACGATGACCCAGACCGGCATGGTCATGGGCACGCCGCAGTACCTCTCCCCCGAGCAGGCGCTGGGCAAGGCCGTCGACCACCGCTCCGACCTGTACGCGACCGGCTGCCTGCTGTACGAACTCCTCGCGCTGCGGCCCCCGTTCACGGGTGAGACGCCGCTTTCCGTCGTGTACCAGCACGTTCAGGACATCCCGGTCCCGCCGTCGGAGGTCTCCGCCGTGGTGCCCGCGGAGCTGGACGGGCTTGTCATGCGCTCGCTCGCGAAGGACCCGGACGACCGGTTCCAGAGCGCCGAGGAGATGCGCGGGCTCGTCCAGTACAGCCTGCAGATGCTCCAGGTCCAGGGCGGCCACACCGGCACCTGGAACACCGGCCCGGTCGTGCTGAACGAGGGCGGCGCCACCCCGCCCCGGGGGATGACCGGCGCCACCCGCGCGATGGGACACCCGCAGCACGGGGACACCTCGCAGGGCCCGATCCTGCCGCCGATGAACCCGGACGACGGCGGCTACGACGGCAACGGCAGCCACTCGACCGGCGGCGGCCGGGGCCGCGGCAAGCTGTGGCTGTTCGTCGTGCTGGCGCTGATCGCGATCGGCGCGGGCGTCGCCATCGCGCTGAACGCGACGAAGGGCGACGGCGAGACGCCCAAGAAGGACCCGACGCCTACGTCCAGCTCCCCCTCCCCGACGAAGAGTTCGCCCTCACCGACCGAGGAGCAGACCCAGGACACCGAGCAGCCCGGGAACTCCTCCGGCGATCAGCAGGAGACGCCGCGCAAGCCCACCTACTCCCCGTCGGCCACCCCGAGCGAAACCGACCAGCCTCCCACGCCGACCCCGTCCGACACGGACTCGGGCACCACGACCGACGGCGGCGCGAGCACCGACGCGGGCGGGACGACGACGGACGGCGGCAACAGCAGCACGGGCACCGACACGGGCGGCGCGACGACCGACGGCAGTACGAACGGCGGCCAGGACGGCGGCACGACGCCGGCCGGTGGCGCGGGCGGCGAGCCGGGCGGCACCGCGGAGGGCGCCAGCACCGGCACCGCGGAGGGCGCGGTCGGCACCACCGGGTGAACGGCCACCGCACCCGGTAGCCGCCATCCGTCTCACCCCGTGAAGGCCTCGCACACCGCGTCGTACTCACGGGTCCACCACACCGCCAGGGCCGACACCGCGGGAAACTGCGGGTCGGCCCTTCGGTCGTTCAGGCAGTAGCGCCAGCGCAGTATCCAGAAGTCGTTGAGCCGCTCCCACCACACCCGGTGCACCGCGGCGGCCAGCTCGGCGGCCCCGGCCCCGGCCGCCCGCCGGTAGGCGCGCGCGTAGGCCCGTACCTTCGCCAGCTCCAGCTCACCGGCCGGCTGGACGAAGAAGATCGCGGCGGCCCGTACCGCCTCCTCCGCCCTGGGCTGCACGCCGAGGCGGTCCCAGTCGAGGATCGCCACCGGCTCCGCGCCCCGGTAGAGCACGTTCAACGGGTGGAAGTCGCCGTGCACCCAGCCGGTCGCCGGCACCCCGGGCGGGGGCGGCCGGCGGTCCGCGTGCTGGTCCAGCAGAGTGCGCCGCTCCAGGAGCCGGTGCTCGGCCAGTTCGTCGAAGGAGTCCCGGGGCCGCCGGCCACGGGCGGCGGCCAGCAGCTCGTCGATCAGCGCGAAGGTGTCGGCCGGGTCCGGGCTGGCATGACCGGCCGGTCTGCCCGCGCCGCCCCCCACGCCCGCCTCCATCACCTGTTCAAGACCGGTGTGTACGGCTCCGAGGAGCGCCCCGAGCCGTACCGACTGGGCCACGGTGAGCTGGGCGCCGGCCCGGTGCAGCCCGTCGACCCAGGGGTGCAGGGCGTAGCAGCGGCCGCCGATCTCGGTGACGGTGCCGCCCTCGGTGTCCTTGATGGGCGGAGCGACAGGGACCCCGAGTGACTGGAGCCGCTGGGTGGCCCGGTGCTGGCGGACGATCGTGGCGCGGTCGCCGGTGGAATCGTCCAGATGGTGCTTGAGGAAGTAGGAACCCCGGGTCGTGGAGACCCGGTATCCGTGGTTGAGCAGTCCCTGGTCCAGCGGTTCGCAGGTGAGCGGCTCACCTGCGTGCGGGTAGCGGCGGAGCACTTCACGGACCGGGGGAACAGGCGTAAGGGTTACAGATGAGCGCGGCACTCGCCAGATGTTAGATCACGCTGTGTTGCAGGCTGTGGCGAGTTGCGTGGAAGTCCAGAGTGTGCACATGGACGAAACGCGGGTCGAGCCGGAGGAAAGCCGGGGTGAAGGGCTCCCCGTTCACCTCGATGGGGGCGGGGCCGAAGAGCTCCCGCTGGGCGCACGTCGGCTCGACGGTCTGCGCGGGCCCGGTGAACTCCACGGACCACAGATCCCGGCTGCCGACCGCGGCCGCCACGTTGAAGTTGTCCGCCCCGTACGCGACGACGGTGCCGTTGCAGGCGTCGTGGTAGCCGAGGCCGCCGTGCATCCGCAGGACCACCCGGCCGTCGGACACGATGTGGCGGGCCACCGTCAGGAAGGGAAGAGCGCGCATGCTCGTCGCCAGCCGGCCGTAGGGGACCCGGCCGAGCAGGTCGATTGCGTGGAGTTCCTCGGTGGACATGACCTCCACTGTGCGTGACCGGGGTGCACGCGATAAGAGGCCGCAGCCCCGGGTGCCGGGGGACCAAAGTCCCGAATCGGCTCCCTGGGCCACTTACGGCTCAGCGCTTCTCCGCCTGGAGCCGGGCGACATAGGCGGCGGCCTGCGAGCGGCGCTCCATGCCGAGTTTGGAGAGCAGGCTGGAGACGTAGTTCTTGATCGTCTTCTCCGCGAGATGCAGCCGTTCCCCGATCACCCGGTTCGTCAGCCCCTCACCGATCAGATCCAGGATCTTGCGTTCCTGTTCGGTCAGGCCCGCGAGTTTGTCGTCGCCGCGGCCCTTCCTGCCGTCGCGCAGCCGCTCCAGCACCCGCGCGGTGGCCACCGGATCGAGCAGCGACTTCCCGGCCGCCACGTCCCGTACGGCGTTCAGCAGCTCGTTGCCCCGGATCGCCTTCAGTACGTATCCGGAGGCGCCCGCCATGATCGCGTCGAAAAGCGCCTCGTCATCGGCGTACGAGGTCAGCATCAGGCAGTTGATGGACTCGTCCCGGGACCGGATCTCCCGGCAGACCTCCACCCCGCTGCCGTCCGGCAGCCGTACGTCGAGGACGGCGACATCGGGCCGGGTAGCGGGGATGCGGACCAGCGCGTCCTGGGCCGTACCGGCCTCACCGACCACCTCGATATCGTCCTCCACCGAGAGCAGCTCATGAACTCCGCGGCGGACGACTTCATGGTCATCCAGCAGAAAAACCGTGATTTTTCCTTCTTTGCGCACAAACGCAGTCTCACACACTCCCCCCTTCCCTGCCGCTGTCCGGCGGGATAACGTGCCGTTGTTCCGGCAGCCTGCAAGGCTGTTACCAGTGCTGTGACCAGCGAGAGTTCCCGAATTCCTCGATTTACTTGGATATCCAAGCAAAATCGCAGGTCAGACAGGGTTTCGCAGTTACGCGAGGCACTGGGTAACGTGCCTAACAACAGGGCGCTCGCCGGGGCACCTGTCACGCCTGTTCCCGGACCGAGCGGCACCCACCCCGTGCACGGGTACGGACACAGGCGAGCCGCACTGGTCTCCCGGCAGACCCCGGGGGCCGGACCGACGGAGGAGCACGCACGTGACCGTGGAGAGCACTGCTGCCGCGCGTAAACCGCGACGCAGCAGCAAGCGGACCAGCGCCGCGAAGACGCCCGCGAAGACACCCATGAGTTCCGGACCCGAACTCGTACAGCTGCTGACGCCCGAGGGCGAGCGCGTCGAGCACCCGGACTACTCGATCGACCTGAGCGCGGACGAGCTGCGCGGCCTGTACCGGGACATGGTCCTCACCCGCCGCTTCGACGCGGAGGCCACCGCCCTCCAGCGCCAGGGCGAGCTGGGCCTGTGGGCCTCCCTGCTGGGCCAGGAGGCCGCCCAGATCGGCTCCGGCCGTGCCCTGCACGACGACGACTACGTCTTCCCGACCTACCGCGAGCACGGCGTGGCCTGGTGCCGGGGCGTCGACCCGACCAATCTGCTCGGGATGTTCCGCGGTGTGAACCACGGCGGCTGGGACCCGAACACCAACAACTTCCACCTCTACACGATCGTCATCGGCTCGCAGACGCTGCACGCCACCGGCTACGCCATGGGCGTCGCCAAGGACGGCGCGGACTCGGCCGTGATCGCGTACTTCGGTGACGGTGCCTCCAGCCAGGGCGACGTCGCCGAGGCGTTCACCTTCTCCGCGGTCTACAACGCGCCGGTCGTGTTCTTCTGCCAGAACAACCAGTGGGCGATCTCGGAGCCGACCGAGAAGCAGACCCGGGTGCCGCTCTACCAGCGTGCCCAGGGCTTCGGCTTCCCCGGCGTCCGGGTCGACGGCAACGACGTACTTGCCTGCCTGGCCGTGACCCGGTCCGCCTTGGAGCGCGCCCGCCGCGGCGAGGGCCCCACCCTGGTGGAGGCGTTCACCTACCGGATGGGCGCGCACACCACCTCCGACGACCCGACGAAGTACCGGGCCGACGAGGAGCGCGCCTCCTGGGAGGCCAAGGACCCGATCCTGCGCCTGCGCACCTACCTGGAGAACGAGGGCGCCGCCGACGAGGCGTACTTCACCGCCCTCGACGAGGAGAGCGAGACCCTCGGCAAGCGGGTGCGCGAGGCGGTACGGTCCATGCCGCAACCGGACCGGATGGCGATCTTCGACCACGCCTACGCCGACGGGAGCGCCCTCGTCGACGAGGAGCGCGCCCAGTTCGCCGCCTACCAGGCATCGTTCGCCGAGGAGGGCAAGTAGCCATGGCCATGGAAAAGATGTCCATCGCGAAGGCGCTCAACGAGTCGCTGCGCAAGGCCCTCGACACCGACCCCAAGGTCCTCATCATGGGTGAGGACGTCGGAAAGCTCGGCGGCGTCTTCCGGATCACCGACGGCCTCCAGAAGGACTTCGGCGAGGGCCGCGTCATCGACACCCCGCTCGCGGAGTCCGGCATCGTCGGTACGGCGATCGGCCTGGCGCTGCGCGGCTACCGGCCGATCGTGGAGATCCAGTTCGACGGCTTCGTCTTCCCCGCGTACGACCAGATCGTCACGCAGCTCGCGAAGATGCACGCCCGCTCGCTCGGCAAGATCAAGCTCCCGGTCGTCGTGCGGATTCCCTACGGCGGCGGCATCGGCGCGGTGGAGCACCACAGCGAGTCGCCCGAGGCGCTGTTCGCGCACGTCGCGGGCCTGAAGGTGGTCTCCCCGTCCAACGCGTCCGACGCGTACTGGATGATGCAGCAGGCCGTGCAGAGCGACGACCCGGTCATCTTCTTCGAGCCGAAGCGCCGCTACTGGGACAAGGGGGAGCTGGACACCGAGTCCATCCCCGGCCAGCTGCACCGCGCCTCCGTCGCCCGCACCGGCACGGACCTCACGCTCGTGGCGTACGGCCCGATGGTGAAGGTCTGCCTGGAGGCCGCCGCGGCCGCGCAGGAGGAGGGCAAGTCGGTCGAGGTCGTGGACCTGCGCTCGATGTCCCCGATCGACTTCGACGCCATCCAGACCTCCGTCGAGAAGACCCGCCGCCTGGTCGTGGTGCACGAGGCGCCGGTGTTCTACGGCTCCGGCGCGGAGATCGCCGCCCGCGTCACGGAGCGGTGCTTCTACCACCTGGAGGCACCCGTGCTGCGGGTCGGCGGCTACCACGTGCCGTACCCGCCGGCCCGGCTGGAGGACGAGTACCTGCCGGGTCTGGACCGTGTGCTCGACGCCGTCGACCGCTCGCTGGCGTACTGAGGACTGGGGCGTGACAACGATGACCGAAACTACGAACGCCGCGCGCTTCCGTGAGTTCAAGATGCCCGACGTGGGCGAGGGACTGACCGAGGCCGAGATCCTCAAGTGGTTCGTCCAGCCCGGCGACACCGTCACCGACGGCCAGGTCGTCTGCGAGGTCGAGACGGCGAAGGCGGCCGTCGAGCTGCCGATCCCGTTCGACGGAGTGGTGCACGAGCTGCGCTTCGGCGAGGGCACGACCGTGGACGTCGGCCAGGTGATCATCGTCGTGGACGTGGCACCGGGCAGCGGTGACGCGGCTCCGGACCCGGCCCCCGCGGCTGAGGCCCCCGCGCCCGCCGCCGAGCCGGAGGCCGAGGCGCCCAAGGGCCGTACCCCGGTCCTGGTCGGCTACGGGGTGGCCGAGTCCTCCACGAAGCGGCGCGCCCGCAAGGGCGCCGAGACCGGTCCGCCCGCCGCTGTGTCCCCGGCGGCTGCCGCGATCCAGGGCGAGATGAACGGGCACGGCACGGGCGCCGTCGTGCCCGAGACCCGCCCGCTCGCGAAGCCTCCGGTGCGGAAGCTGGCGAAGGACCTGGGCATCGACCTCGCGACGGTCAGCCCGACCGGCGAGGGCGGCGTCATCACCCGCGAGGACGTGCACGCGGCGGCGGCCCCGGCCCCGGCCCCCGAGCCGGTGCAGATCCCGGCGCCTGCTTCTGCCCCGGCCCCGTCCTCGGCCCCGGCCGTGGTCGCCTCGACGGGTGCGCGCGAGACGCGTATCCCCGTCAAGGGCGTACGGAAGGCCATCGCGCAGGCGATGGTCGGCAGCGCGTTCACCGCGCCGCACGTCACCGAGTTCGTGACGGTCGACGTGACGCGCACGATGAAGCTGGTCGCGGAGCTGAAGGAGGACAAGGAGATGGCCGGGGTGCGGGTCAATCCGCTCCTGATCATCGCCAAGGCCCTGCTGGTCGCGATCAAGCGCCACCCCGGGGTCAACGCCGCCTGGGACGAGGCGAACCAGGAGATCGTGCAGAAGCACTACGTGAACCTGGGCATCGCGGCGGCCACCCCGCGCGGACTGATCGTGCCGAACATCAAGGACGCGCACGAGCAGACGCTCCCGCAACTGGCCGCGTCCCTGGGCGAGCTGGTCTCCACCGCCCGCGAGGGCAAGACGTCCCCGGCGGCGATGGCGGGTGGCACGGTGACCATCACCAACGTCGGCGTCTTCGGCGTCGACACGGGCACGCCGATCCTCAACCCCGGCGAGTCCGCGATCCTCGCGGTCGGCGCGATCAAGCTCCAGCCGTGGGTCCACAAGGGCAAGGTGAAGCCCCGCCAGGTCACCACGCTGGCCCTCTCCTTCGACCACCGCCTGGTCGACGGCGAGCTCGGCTCGAAGGTGCTGGCGGACGTCGCCGCGATCCTGGAACAGCCGAAGCGGCTGATCACCTGGGCGTAGCCGCCCCGGAGACAGGTGTGTCAGGTGGGCCCGCGCGAAGTGCGCGCGGGCCCACTGCCATGTCCGCCCGCCTGTGCAGGGCGAGTTCGGCGAAGACCGTCTTGCCGACGGTGCGAGGTTCGACGCCCCAGCGGTCGGCGAGCCGGTCGACGATGAGCAGCCCGCGCCCGTAGCAGTCGTCGTCCTGCGCCTCGCGCACCGCGGGCAACCGCTCGCCGCGCGGGTCGCTGACCTCGATGCGGAGGGCGGTGGCCGTGAGGATGAGGTGCACGCGGAGGAGCCGCCCGCGCACGGAGCCGTGCAGCAAGGCGTTGGTCGCCAACTCGCTGACCAGCAGAGCGACTTCCGCGACGTGGTTGGGGTACCCCCACTCGGACACCAACCGCACGGCCCGGCGCCGGCAGAGGTGGACGCTGCGCGCGGTGGGCGTGTAGTCGAGCCGGTCCTCCTGGAGGACGGGCTCGGGAACGGGGGCCTTCTCCTGGGCTGCGGTCATGGACGCGTGCCTCTCGGTGAGGGGGCGGTGGCGATGCCGGTCCTGATCCTGAGCAGGGCAGGGCGGTGCACTTCCGCCGGGCGGTGCCGCTGTGTGAGCGGCGTGGTGCCGAACGTAGCGAGTCTGCGACCGCACCACAATCTCTCGGAGATAAATATCCCCGACTGGGTGATTGTGGTGACGCGTGCCGGAGTTGGAGACTGTTTCCGACAACAGGAGGTGGTGCGCCGTGCCGAAGTTGCCCGCGGATAGGGGCAATCGTGTGTCCACGGTTCTCGCGCGTCAGCTGGGCGGTCAACTACTGGGCTTCAGGGAGGCGGCCGGGCTGAACCAGGCGCAGGCCGCAGAGGCTCTCAGTGCTCAGGCTGCCAAGGTCGCCAAGATGGAACACGGCTGGGTACCGTTCCGGGACCCCGACGTCATCGCGCTCTGCCAGGCTTATGGAGTCGACAGTCCGGGCACGGTGGATGGGCTGCTCAAGCTGGCAAAGCTGGATCGTGAGCGTCGGCGGGCAAAGGGCTGGTGGGACAACTCGTTGACGCAGGGAAGCCTGCGCGAGTACATCGCCATGGAGGATGTCGCGCTCAGGCTGCAAACTTGGCAACTTGCTTTGATTCCCGGCCTGTTTCAGACGCCCGAGTACATGAGAGCCCTCGCGGTCGCCGCTGTGTCGCCCGACCGGATCGACGAGGTTGAGCGCCTGGTAGATGTGCGAGTGCGCCGCCAGCGTCGTCTGCGAGGCGACAGCCCACTGCGTGTGCACGCGGTGATCTGGGAAGCGGCACTGCGGCAGATGATCGGTGGTCCACGGGTCATGAGGCAGCAGCTTGAGTCTCTGTGCGAACTCGCGGAGCGTCCGAACATTGATGTGCAGGTGCTTCCGTTCCGGTCGGGGGTGCATTCGTGCGGCGGCGGGGCTTTCAACATCCTGTCGTTCGCTGAATCAGGAGCGCTGGACGTCGTCCATATGGACGGGCTGCGCTCCACCAACTGGATCGAAGGCTCCGAGGAGAGCGCCGCCTACACTGAACTGTTCGCACGCACCTGTGCCACGAGTCTGTCCCCGTACGACTCGTCGCGGCTCATAGAGAGCATTGCCAAAGGGATGAACGAGTGATCGAGTCTCACTTCACGAAGTCCAGTTACAGCGAGCCGCAAGGCGAGTGCGTCGAGGTGGCCCGCAACGTCTCCCACACCGTCGCCGTCCGTGACTCCAAGCGGCTCGACGGTCCCGTTCTGCTCCTCGCCCCCGCCGCGTGGGACACCTTCCAGGAGACCCTGGGGCGACAGCTGTAGGACGCGGCATCCTCACCCCGACCGGGGCGCGGCAGATGCCGCAGGCGAATCGTTCCCTCGGCTCCACCTGAGCGCGGCGGCCGGGCCCTCGCGCAGGGGTTCCTCCACTATGGGCAGGTACGAGTAGTTATCGACCTATGTAGAGGATGCTCAATGCGTCGTATCGCCGCTGTATTTCTCGGTTCTCTGATGCTCACTGGAATCGTCGGCACGTCGGCCCATGCGGACGACAACTCGGACTTCCAGAATTTCAGCGCGCAGTTCAGCAACGGTGACACCAGTGGAGGGGTCCAGTACACGCTGGACAACGACGGCGGCTTCAGCGCGGACGACGAGAGCTAGTCACCCGCGTCCTGGACGGGGACATGGGGGTGGGCAAGGTCGCGGCGTCACCGCTCTCGCCCACCCTGGCGCCCCCGAGGGGCGCCGCGCTCAGGCGATGGTCAGGCTGAAGGGTTCGTCGTTGACCACGTTGGCGCGGATGGTCCGGACGAGCACTGACCTGGGGTCGTTCTTGCACACGGGCTGCAGGGTGCGTGAGACTCCGATGCCGACGTTCAGCGCGGTCGTGATCCCCAGGGACACCTGCGGTACCGCCGTCCTGACGTCGAAGCCGGACGCCGAGACCTTCACGCAGTACCGGCCCTTCGAGACACGCGTGACCGACGTGACCCCCTTGGCCCGGACCACCTTCCCGGCGGCGTCCGCGAGCACGGCGGCCCGTGCGTAGGGTGCCACCGCTACTGGTGCGGCGGAAGGCGCGCGGGTGTCACCCGTGGCGGCGGTGGCGATCGCTCCTCCCGCGGCAAGCGCGAGGGCGACGGAGGCGGCGACGGCGATGTGCGCCCGCTTGATGCTGATCATGAGTTCTCCCGCTGGAGCCGATGTCCGGTCGCGGAGAGTATGCGGGAGATCACGACGAGTCCTCAATGGTTGGTACCGTGTTGCACCCGTACGAGGTCCGCCGCGTGCGGGAGTAGGGGCCTTCGCGTCGGTAGCCGGTACGGCCTGCCCGCCGGCCAACTCGCCTGCGGATCACGGCCGGTCCCGGTTCAATCCTCACGTCACTCCGTTGCGTGGCCACTTCACACTTATGGGTGACTGCGAGCGGTGGGCGCGCCGGGACAAGATCGCTTACATGAAATCTTCCTTGTTCCGACGCGCCACTCTCGCGGCCCTGGTGCTGGTGACGACGGTGGCTCCCGCTGTGGCGGCCCAGTCGGACGGCGCCGCCGCGCGGACGGACACCGCTGTGAAGGCCCGCATCGGGGCGCAGGCCCGGTTGCTGGGCGAGAAGATCGTTCCGCACAAACTCGTCTTCCAGGGCACGACGGTTGGCGGACTGTCCGGCCTCGACCGGAACCCGTGCACGGGCGAGTACGTCGCGATCAGCGACGACCGCTCGGTGCTTCAGCCCGCCCGCTTCTACACCGCGAAGATCGCGGTGGACGGCGCCGGGGTGCACTCCGTCGACTTCACCGGCACGCACCCGTTCCGCCAGCCGGACGGTTCGGTCTATCCGCCGGCGAGCGTCGGGGACGGCAAGGCCGTGGACCCGGAGGAGGTGCGGGTGGATCCGCGCAGTTGCCGGTACTGGTGGGCCCAGGAGGGTGATCGGCCCAAGTCGGCGTCCGACCCGGTGATCCAGCCGTCCATCCAGTTCGCCGGGCGTTTCGGCGCTTACCGTGGTCAGCTGCCGCTGCCGGCCAACTACGAGAACAGGTTGGACGATCGGGGGCTGAGGCGGAACAAGGCTGTCGAGGCGATCACGTTCGGGGACAGGGACCGCGTGCTGACCAGTGCGGTCGAGGGCCCGCTGCTCCAGGACGGGCCGGAGCCGACCCTGGAACACGGCGCCCTGGTCCGCGTCACGCAGCAGAGCCGCAGCGGTGACGTGCTCGGGCAGTTCGCCTACCCGCTGGAGAAGATCTTCGCCGAGTCGGACCCGACCAGCCCCTGGGGGCCGGACACCGGGGTGTCCTCGATCCTCGCGTTCCCCGACGACCCCAGCCGCTACCTCGTACTCGAACGCAGCTGGGTGGCGGGCTCCGGCTACAAGATCCGGCTCTACGACGCCACCACCCGGGGCGCGACCGACGTGCGGAACGTCGACTCCCTTGCCGGACAGCGGGTCCAGCCGATGCGGAAGAAGCTGGTCGCGGACTTCGACGAGCTGGGCCTGTCGAGGGTCGACAACACCGAGGGCATGACGTGGGGTCCGGCCCTGCGGGGCGGCGAACGGTCGCTGGTCCTGGTCAGTGACGACAACTTCGCGGACGACGCGGTCACCCAGTTCGTCGCGCTGGGAATCCGCTCCCGCTGACAAGCCGTGCCTGCCGGGCGCGGTCCGACGTACAGGACCGGGCCCGGCGCGCTGAGCGCGCTCAAGCCGCCCGTAGAACCTTCAGCGCTTGAGCATGAAGGTGAAGTCGGCGGCCGTTCTGCCGTTCAGCCGATCGGGGAGCCCACCCAGGGCGTCTTCTCGGACACGCTGGACCGGGTGCTGCCGAACGGCATGGCGGTGTGGCTGCCGAACGGGGAGTTCCTGACCCGCTCGGGCCGGACCTTCGGCGGGGCGGGCGTCCCGCCGCACATGCGCACGCCGGTCTTCACGGAGGAGGAGTTCGCGAAGAACCGCGACTCGGCCTTCGACGCGGCGGGGGCGGCACTACGGCGTTGAGGCTCTTCTGTGGCCGGGCGGGCCGGCCTGACCGGCCCGGCTGCCGCTCCCTCAGGCGGACGCGGCCGCCACGCAGAACTCGTTGCCCTCCGGGTCCGCCATCATGATGTGGTGGCCGTCGAACATCTCCAGGACGGCGCCGCCCGCCCGCACCAGGCGTTCGGACTCCGCCCCGATCCGGGCCCAGCGTTCGTCGGGCGTGCCGTGTCCCGGCACCCGGACGTCCATGTGGAGCCGGTTCTTCGCGGTCTTGGGCTCGGGGACCTTGAGGATGGCCAGGCGGGGGCCGTTGCCGTCGGGATCGCAGAGCCAGGCGGCGTCGTCCACGGAGTCGTCCTCCGGCAGGTCGAAGGACGCGTGCCACTCCTCGCGGGTGCGGAAGGGGGCGGGCGGTGGCTCGTCGATGTAGCCGAGGGCGGACTTCCAGAAGGTGGCGAGGGCCTGTGCGTCCGTGGCGTCCAGCGTCAGATCGATGGTGGCTGTCATGGTGCGACCGTACTGCGCGCCTCTGACAAGCCGACCCGGTCGGCGGCCCGGACGCCGATGCCCCGAAACGGGGGACTACGCCTCCAAGTTCTGGGCAGGTGACGGCCCGGAGCCATGCCGCGGGCAACCCGACGGCCCGCCCTACGCGTCCTTCCATGTACCTGGCCCGTGACGGCGCCGGGGGCCGCTACCGCTTCATCAGCAGGAGAGTTGTCTTGTCGAACGACGAACACGACCGGTCCGACGCCCACCCCGAGGCACCGTGGTGGTGGGGCATCGGCCCGGTGGGGGCCGTCCTCCTCATCGTCATCGGGATCGCCGGGACGCTGTGGGTGTTCGTGTGGTCCGACGCCATGGACGACACGACGGTCGGCTACCAGACGAGCAAAGTCGTCGCCATCGGGCTGGTGCTCCTCGGCACAGCCGTCCTGGAACGCTTCCGCAGCCGTCGTTCGCGTGCGACGGAGCCTGAGGAACGGCAGGACAGCTAGGGGCTGTCGCCCGGCCCATGGCCGGGCACCCAAGAGGGTCCCTGCGGATTTTCCCGCAGGGACCCTCTTGTGTGACATCGGGCAGGACCCGTGACGCCGGGCAGGGCCTGTCAGGGCTACTTCTTGAAGCCGTAGTCCATGAGCTTCTTCGCGTCCGAGGTCCGGGTGGACTCGGACGTGGCCGTCAGGACCGTGCCGATGACCGTCTTGCCCTTGCGGGTGGCGGCGAAGACCAGGCAGTACTTGGCCGACGGGCCGGAGCCCGTCTTCACACCGATCGCGCCGCTGTACGAACCCAGCAGCTTGTTGGTGTTGGTCCACGACATGTAGCGGTAACCACCGCTCTTCGTCGTGACCTTCTGCTTGGTCGACTTGGTCTTGACGATGCTGCGGAAGGTGGAGTACTTCATCGCGCTGCTGGCGATCTTCGTCAGGTCCTTCGGGGTCGAGTAGTTGGACCCGTTCCCTATGCCGTCGAAGGAGTCGAAGTGCGTGTTCTTCAGGCCGAGGGTCTTGGCCGTGCTGTTCATCTTGCCGATGAACGACTTCACCCGGGCCGCGCGCGTGGAGCCTGAGCCGAACTTGTCGGCCAGGGCGTACGCGGCGTCGCAGCCGGACGGCAGCATCAGTCCGTACATCAGCTGGCGGACCGTGACCTTGTCGCCCACGATGAGGCGGGCCGAGGACGCGCCCTTGGAGACGATGTAGTCGCTGTACGCCTTCTGGATCGTGACCTTGGAGTCCAGGTTGAGGCCCTTCGTGGCCAGCACCACCCGGGCGGTCATGATCTTCGTCGTGGAGCCGGTGGAGCGGCGGGTGTCCGCGGCCTTGCTGAAGAGGGATTTCCCGGTGCCGTTGTTCATCACGTAGCCGCCCTTGGCGACGATCGTCGGCGGCTTCGGCGCGGCGGCCTGGGCCTGGGAGGCGAACGCGCCTCCCGCGATGACGGCACCTGCGGTGAGGGCGACCGTAACGGTGGCCGATACGCGACTTATGCCCTTAATGCCGATATTCATGTTGAACGCTCCAAATGCCCCTGGAATGCGGCCTCATGAGGGTGCCGCGCGTTGTGAGACGTATGAGTCGGATGAAGGGTTGTAGGAAGAGGGGGGTGAATTCTCCGGTGTGCGCCGTCGCTTCACTGTGAGGGGGTGAGCGCCTTCCGGAAGGCGTGGTGGTGGTCGGCCGCGAAGTCGGTGGGCCCGATGCGGTCGGACGCGAGCCGCTGTACGTAGGGGGTGCGCGTCGTGAACGGCTTCCATGCGGGGCTGTCATGTCCATTCATCTGTCCCGTGGCGGCGAACCGACTCCTGTGGGCGGTCACCGTGTCCGACAGTCCGGCCTGGGCGGCGTCGAGCGGCTCGAAAAGGCCGTTCTCGAACAGGTAGGGCAGGTCGATCATGTGGCCGGCGCCACTCTGCACGATCGCCTTGCTGGAGGGGCTGCGGGCGCTGGCCGCCCACCTTCCCGAGGAGGCGTGAGGGCCGGCCCCCGGGCCGCCCGCGCGGGGCCACGGCGCCGCCCGCGCGGCGCTTGGCGGCGCGCGCGGCGCAGTCCATTATCCGGACGCGCCGTTGCCTGTATCCATGTTGTATCTATGCTGTGCGCATGCCTGCCCCAGCCTCCTCGCCCGTCCGCCCTCCCGTGAAGCAGCCCCCCGCCGCCGAGCGCGTCTACACCCACATCAAGGAAGCGGTCCTGGACCGCCGTTACGAGGGCGGCACGCTCCTCACCGAGGGCGATCTCGCGGACGCCGTCGGGGTCTCCCGGACGCCCGTGCGTGAGGCGCTGCTGCGGCTGGAGGTGGAGGGGCTGATCAAGCTCTACCCGAAGAAGGGCGCCCTGGTGCTCGCCGTCTCCGCGCAGGAGATCGCGGACGTCGTGGAGACCCGGCTACTGGTCGAGGAGTTCGCCGTACGCCGGGCCGTGCCCGCCTCCGCGAAGCTGATCGCCCGGCTGGAGGAGCTCCTTGAGGAGCAGCGGCAGATGTCGGAGGCGGGTGACCTGGCGGCCGTCTCCGTGAAGGACCGCTGCTTCCACGCCGAGATCGTCCGCCACGCGGGCAACGAGATCCTGTCCCGACTCTACGACCAGCTCCGCGACCGGCAGCTGCGGATGGGCGTCGCCGTCATGGAGGCCCACCCCGGCAGGATCGCCGCGAACATCACCGAGCACGGTGAGCTGCTGGAGGCGATCAGGTCCGGTGACGCGGACGGTGCCGCGCAGGTCGTGCGCCGTCATGTGAGCCGGGTCAAGGTGCTGGTCAGGGGGGAGGGCCGGTGAGCTCCGCCGCCTCCCCCACCCTCTCCCTGCCCGGCGATCCGCCCGGCGGCCGGCGTGCCGCCCGGGTCTGGGGCGTCGGGGTCGCCGTCTACTTCGTCGCCATCATCTTCCGCACCAGCCTGGGCGTCGCCGGACTCGACGCCGCCGACCGGTTCCACGTCAACGCCTCGGCCCTCTCCACCTTCTCCATCCTCCAGCTGCTCGTCTACGCGGGCATGCAGATACCCGTCGGCCTGATGGTGGACCGGCTGGGCACCAAGAAGGTCCTCACCATCGGCGCCGTCCTGTTCACCCTCGGGCAGCTCGGCTTCGCGCTCTCCCCGTCCTACGGTGCCGCGCTGGCCTCCCGCGCCCTGCTGGGCTGCGGCGACGCGATGACGTTCATCAGCGTGCTGCGGCTGGGGGCGCGCTGGTTCCCGGCCAGGCGGGGCCCGATGATCGGCCAGGTCGCCGCCCTCTTCGGGATGGCGGGCAACCTCGTCTCGACGCTGGTGATCGCCCGCTCGCTGCACGGCCTCGGCTGGACCACCACCTTCGTCGGCAGCTCACTGGCGGGGGTCGTGGTGCTCGTCCTGCTGCTGCTCTTCCTGAAGGACCACCCCGAGGGCCACGAGCCGCCGCCCGCGGAGCACGCCGGAGCGGCGTACGTGCGCAGGCAGATCGCCGCCGCCTGGCGGGAGCCCGGCACCCGGCTCGGGATGTGGGTGCACTTCACCACGCAGTTCCCGGCCATGGTGTTCCTGCTGCTCTGGGGTATGCCGTTCCTGGTCGAGGCACAGGGGCTGAGCCGGGGGACGGCGGGCGAGCTGCTCACCCTGGTGGTGCTCTCCAACATGGCCGTCGGCCTGGTCTACGGCCAGATCATCGCCCGGCATCACGCGGCCCGCCTCCCGCTCGCGCTGGGCACGGTCGCGGCGACGGCACTGCTGTGGGCATCGGCCATCCTGCACCCCGGCGACCATGCGCCGATGTGGCTGCTGGTCACGCTGTGCGTGGTGCTCGGCGCCTGTGGGCCCGCGTCGATGATCGGCTTCGACTTCGCCCGCCCGGCCAACCCGCCGGAGCGCCAGGGCACCGCGTCGGGGATCGTCAACATGGGCGGCTTCATCGCGTCGATGACCACGCTGTTCGCGGTCGGCGTGCTGCTGGACGCGACCGGCGACAACTACCGCATCGCGTTCGCCTCGGTCTTCGTCCTGGAGGCCCTCGGCATCACGCAGATCCTGCGGCTGCGGGTCAGGGCCGCGCACCGGGAGCGCGAGCACCACGTGATCAGCCGGGTGGAGGCCGTGCACGTACCCGTGTGACCGCGAAAACGGCGGCGCGCCCGTCCCCCCTGCGGGGCGGGCGCGCCGGTTGCCGTGACTGCGAAGTGACGGGGACGGGCTACGGAGCTACGCGTTACGGGGTAACGGCGAAGTTCCGCAGGATGGCGGCGGCCAGCTCCTGATCGCCCTCGGTCTTGATGCCGTCCGCGACCGCGCTCGCCCGCACCCGGCCGCAGGCCAGCCGTACGTACGTCTCCCAGTCCATCGCCAGCGTCACCGCAGGACCCAGCGACGGCGCACCGTCCACAGAACCGCGGCCCTCCGCGTCGACCCGGACGGTCCGCAGGAACTCCACCGGACCGTGCACATCCAGCACGACGGCCGAGTTGGGCGGTGCGCCCGCGTCCTTGGCGACCACCTTCGGCAGCGCGGTCAGCAAGGTGTCCCGGACGATCGCGGCACCGGGGGAGTCCAGATTGCCGGGCTTCCCCAGCGTCGTACGCAGATCCTGCTCGTGCACCCAGACGTCGAAGGCGCGCATCCGCAGCGCCAGTTCGAGGGTCTGCTCGGCACCGAGCGGCGCCCGCGTCATGGTCTCCGGGTCACGCGTCTCGTTGCGCAGCTGACGGGACCGCCGGATGATCGTGTACTCCAGCTCGGAGGTCATCTCCGGCGCGGTGTGGTGACGCCGCACATCGACCTGCATCTCCATGTAGCGGGCGAAGTCGCTCTGCACATGGTAGAGATCGCGTGGCAGGGTATGGATGGGGCGCGGGTCACCGAGCTGCTCACACTCCATGCCGATGACGTGCGACACGATGTCGCGCACCGACCAGTTGGGGCATGGAGTACGGCCGTTCCACTCCCCCTCGGCGAGTGGGCTCACCAGCTCGGCTATCGACTCGATGGAGTGGGTCCAGGCATCGGCGTAGGTCTGGAGGCTGGGATGGACGGTCACGGGACCCCTCGGGCGGTTCTGCGGTGCATGGGCTGGAGAACTGGGCGCGGACGGCGGGCTGCGGGCTGCGATGAGGTTCGGTCGCTCCAAGTTACGCTGCGCGCAGGCACCCCGGCAGTGCTTTCGTGTGACGATCGTAGGCCCGTGTTGACGGCTCATATGCCAGGACGGTGGTAGTGTGCGCGCCTCTCTCATCCAGATCGCAGTAGACCCGGACGAATCCATCGACGCGCGCAGGGAGCGGGCGGCCTCGCTGATCGTGGCCCAGCGGGGCACGGATCTGGTGGTCCTGCCCGAACTCTGGCCGGTCGGCGCCTTCGCCTACCCCGTGTTCGAGGCCGAGGCCGAACCGCTGCTCGGCCCCACGCACGAGGCGATGTCCAAGGCCGCCGCCGACGCCGGGGTCTGGCTGCACGCCGGCTCCTTCGTCGAGCGGGCCGACGACGGCACCCTCTACAACACCACGCTCGTCTTCACCCCCGAGGGCGAGCGGACCGCCGCGTACCGCAAGATCCACCGCTTCGGCTTCGACAAGGGCGAGGCGGTCATGATGGGCGCCGGCGAGGAGCTGGTCACGCTCGCCCTGCCGCAGACCACGATCGGCCTCGCCACCTGCTACGACCTGCGCTTCCCGGAGATGTTCCGCGGCCTGGTCGACGCGGGCGCCGAGACCCTGGTCGTCGCGGCGGGCTGGCCCGAGCGCCGCCGCGCCCACTGGACGCTGCTCGCCCAGGCGCGGGCCGTCGAGAACCAGGCGTACGTGCTGGCCGTCGGCTGCGCCGGTACCCACGCCGGAGTCCCGCAGGCCGGGCACAGCATCGTCGTCGACCCCTGGGGCGAGGTGCTCGCGGAGGCGGGCGCGGACGAAGAGGTGCTGAGCGTGGAGTTCGATCCCTCCCGGGTGGCCACCACCCGGGAGCAGTTCCCGGCCCTCAAGGACCGCCGACTGGGGCTCGCGCCGCCGCCCGTCCTCGGGTAGCCGGGAGCCCACTTCGGGCCGGTGCCTCTCTCATGTGAACCGGTGGCTGTTTCACGTGAAACAGCCACCGGCCCACCTGGGGCCATGCGGCTCAGTCCTCGTGGTCCTTCTCCGCGAGCACGATCACGCACACCGCCACCGCGATCAGCAGGCTCGCATCGGCGTCGTCCCGCACGATGTCGATCCCGTACGTGTCCCGGACGGACAGCCAGCGGCGCGAGATCTGGGCCAGCAGCTCCCCGTCGTAGTCCACCGCGAACTCGCGGTCCAGGATCTTGCCGCTGACGTCCAGCTCGGTGCCGTCCGCCAGGGTCACCCGGTAGTGATTGCGCAGCAGCGACAGATGCTTCCGCTTGACCTTGGCGAGCTGCTCGCCGTCCCGCTCGATGAGCATCGTGTCCCGCAGGCTCAGCAGCTTCTGCTTGATCTCGACGACGATCCGGCCCTGCGCGTCCTTCAGCTCGAAGGTGTCGCGCACCCGCATGGCCTTGCCGTCGACGAGAAAGACCTTGCGGCCGTCCGCGTCCTCGATCCAGTAGTCGTCACCGATGCTGAAGAGTCGTTCACGTACGAGAAGTCTCATGGCTCACAGGTTCCCCGAGGTACCTGTGGAATGTGTGGACGCCACGGTGATGTTGACTGTTGACATGGCAACACGTGCGCGCGTCAGGGCCCCCGAACTGATCGGCGAGGGCGGCTGGCTCAATACAGGCGACCAGCAATACACCCTCGCTGACCTGCGAGGACGCATTGTGATCTTGGATTTCTGGACCTTCTGCTGTGTGAACTGCCTGCATGTCCTCGACGAGCTGCGCGAGCTGGAGGAGAAGCACCGCGACACCGTGGTGATCATCGGCGTGCACTCGCCGAAGTTCGTCCACGAGGCGGAGCACCAGGCCGTGGTCGACGCCGTCGAGCGGTACGGGGTGCACCACCCGGTGCTCGACGATCCCGAGCTGGCGACCTGGAAGCAGTACGCCGTACGCGCCTGGCCGACGCTCGTCGTCGTCGACCCCGAGGGCTATGTCGTCGCCCAGCACGCGGGTGAGGGCCACGCCCACGCCATCGAGAAGCTGGTCGAGGAGCTGGAGGCCGAGCACGCCGCGAAAGGCACCCTGCGGCGCGGCGACGGGCCGTACGTGGCGCCCGAGCCGGTGGCGACGCATCTGCGGTTCCCCGGCAAGGCGCTGCTGCTGGACGACGGCGGCTTCCTGGTCTCCGACACCACCCGCCACCGGCTGGTCGAGCTGGCGGCGGACGGCGAGACCGTCCGGCGCCACTTCGGCACCGGCGACCGCGGGTTCACCGACGGCGGACCCGAGGAGGCCCGGTTCAGCGAGCCGCAGGGGCTGACGGTGCTGCCCGACGGGCGGATCGCCGTCGCGGACACGGTGAACCACGCCATCCGCGCGCTCGACCTCACGACCGGTGCGACGACCACCCTCGCGGGCACCGGCCGCCAGTGGTGGCAGGGAGCGCCCACCAGCGGCGCCGGCCGCGAGGTGGACCTCTCCTCGCCGTGGGACGTCGCCTGGTTCGACGGCAGGCTCTGGATCGCCATGGCGGGCGTCCACCAGCTGTGGACGTACGACGCGCAGGACGGCACCGTGCGGGTCGCGGCCGGGACCACGAACGAGGGGCTGGTCGACGGTCCGGGAGCGGAGGCCTGGTTCGCCCAGCCGTCCGGGCTCGCCGCCACCGCGGAGCGGCTCTGGGTCGCGGACTCGGAGACGTCCTCGCTGCGCTACGTCGACCTGGAAGGCGCCGTGCACACCGCCGTCGGCACCGGGCTCTTCGACTTCGGCCACCGCGACGGGGCCGCTGACCAGGCGCTGCTCCAGCACCCGCTGGGCGTCACCGCGCTGCCCGACGGATCGGTCGCCGTCTGCGACACGTACAACCACGCCCTGCGCCGCTACGACCCGGCGAGCGGTGAGGTCACCACGCTCGCCACGGATCTGCGCGAGCCCAGCGACGCCGTGCTGGTGGACGGCGATCTCGTGGTCGTCGAGTCCGCCCGGCACCGGCTGACCCGGCTGCGGCTGCCCGAGGAGGCGGTACGCGTCGCGGACTCCGCGCACCGTACCCAGCGCGCCGCCACCGAGATCGCCCCGGGCACGCTCCGGCTCGACGTCGTCTTCCAGGCGCCCGCCGGTCAGAAGCTGGACACCCGGTACGGGCCCTCGACCCGGCTGCTGGTCTCCTCGACCCCGCCGGAGCTGCTGGCCGGGGGCGAGGGCGCGGGCACCGACCTGTTCCGCGATCTGGTCCTCGCGGACGGGGTGACCGAGGGCGTCCTGCATGTCTCCGCGATGGCCGCGTCCTGCGACGACGACCCCGCGAACGAGTACCCGGCCTGCCACGTCCACCAACAGGACTGGGGCGTCCCCGTCCGCGTGGTCGCGGAGGGGACGCCCCGGCTGCCGCTCGTGCTCGCGGGGATGGACGAGCAGGGCTGACAGCCCCACCGGGGGACGGGGTCGGACGGACGGGGAGAGACGGCGTCAGGGGCAGGCGGCTCAGAAGTCGTCGGCGCCGTTGCGCAGCTCGTACGGGCTTGCTCCTGGCGACCGACGGGATGTGCTGCCTGTGGCTCTCCAGGAACTGGATCTCCGGGAAGCCCTTCATCTCGCACCTGTGGCCCGAGGTGTTCTTCGCCGTCAGGACGAGGTGCGTGCGGGGCCCCAGAATCCCCGGCCCCGCCCGGGGACGGGGAGGGGGATGGGGTGCGCCCGGTCCACGCGGCGCACCCGCCCGGGTCACAGGTGGCGTTCGTCCTCGGAAACCACTGTGGTGGTGGGGGGTACGACCATGCGGCGGCGCCGCATGACACTCGCGTAGACGAACACGCCGACGATGCCGACGACCATCATGATCCAGCCGACCATGTCGACGTTGACGCTGTCCATCTCCCAGTCGGTCGCGAAGGCGAGTATCGCCCCTGCACCGATGAGAAGGATGCATCCTCCGAGTCCCATGAGTTCCGCCTCCTCGACGCCCCGGAAGCTCCGGGCCGTGTATCGAGCGGATACCCGGCCCGGCAACGACCATGTCCGAGAAGACGGTTGGTGTTCCGCTCAGCCCGCCAGGAACGACGCCAGGGCGGTCGCCAGCAGGTGCGGGTCGTCGGCGCCGCACAGCTCACGGGCGCTGTGCATCGACAGGATGGCGACGCCGATGTCGACGGTCTGGATGCCGTGCCGGGCGGCGGTGATCGGCCCGATCGTGGTGCCGCACGGCATCGAGTTGTTGGAGACGAACGACTGCCACGGCACGCCCGCCTGCTCGCACGCGGCCGCGAACACGGCCCGGCCGCTGCCGTCGGTCGCGTACCGCATGTTGACGTTGGTCTTGAGGATCGGTCCGCCGTTGACGACCGGGTGGTGCGTCGGGTCGTGCCGCTCGGCGTAGTTGGGGTGGATCGCGTGGCCGGTGTCGGAGGAGAGGCAGACGGTGCCGGCGAAGGCGCGGGCCCGGTCCTCGTACGTACCGCCGCGGGCGAACACCGAGCGCTCCAGGACCGTGCCGAGCAGCGGTCCGTCCGCACCGGTGTCGGACTGCGAGCCGTTCTCCTCGTGGTCGAAGGCGGCCAGCACCGGGATGTACGGGATCTCCGCGTCGGGCTGTCCGGCGACGGCGGCGAGCGCCGCGACCGCCGCGTGCACCGAGAGCAGGTTGTCCATCCGGGGCCCGGCCACCAGCTCGCGGTCACGGCCCAGGTAGGACGGCGCCTCGACGGGGTGCGGCATCAGGTCCCAGCCGGTGATGTCCTCGGCGTCGACCCCCGCCTCCTGCGCGACGAACCGGATGAGGTCGCCCTCCTCCACGTCGCCCAGGCCCCAGATCGGCTGCATGTGCTTCTGGCGGTCGAGCTTGAGGCCGTCGGTGTTGGCCGACCGGTCCAGGTGCACGGCCAGCTGCGGGACGCGCAGTACCGGCCGGTCGATGTTGACCAGCCGGTGCGTGCCGCCCCCGGAGCCTGCGGCCCGGGTGGTGCCCCCTCGGAGCGAGATGCGGCCGGCGAGGCCGAGGTCCCGGTCCAGCCAGGTGTTGAGGAGCGTGCCGCCGTAGACCTCCACGGCGACCTGCCGCCAGCCGTGGGCGCCCGTGTCGGGCATCGGCTTCACGCGCAGGTTCGGTGAGTCGGTGTGCGCGCCCGCGATCCGGAACGGGGTGTGGGCCTCGGCACCCTCCGGCACGTACCAGGCCACGATCGCGCCGCCGCGCAGGACGTACTTCCCGCCGCTGGACCCGTCCCAGGCCGCCGTCTCCTCGACCTGCCGGAAACCGGCCTTCTCCAGCCTCGACGCGGCGGTCGCCACGGCGTGGTACGGAGAGGGGCTGTCCATCAGGAAAGCCATCAGGTCGTCGGTGTGCCCGCGGTCGAAGCGTAGGGAGGAACTCATGTTATTCACTCTAACCAGGCAAGACGTGGAGCTTTCACCGTCGCCCTCCAGTGACGCACCGTTACCTTTCGGTGACGGAGGCGGACGGCTTCTCGCCGTCCTGCGCCTGCTGGGCCCGGTCCGCGACCATGGCGGCGAGGGCCTTGACCTCCCCGTCGGGAACGGCCGACTTGCCCTGGGTCCCGGTGCTGATGCCCAGGACGAGGGTGCCGACCCGGAGTTGGGTGATGGTCGCGGGGCCGCCCATCGTGCCCATCCCGGCCCGGTTGGCCTCGCGTTCGGCCCCCGGCTCACCGATCTCGACCGGCTTCGCGCCCCCCCCGACCCTGTCCCCGCCGTAGTACGCGTTCAGGGCGTCGTAGGCGGCATCGGCCGCCTTCTCGTCCTTGTAGGCGAGGGTCCAGAAGTTCAGCGAGGTCACGTCGGGCTTGCGTACGAACGAGGAGGCGCCCCAGAACGTGATCCCGCCGCAGGTGGTCTGCCGCTTCTTCTTGTCGGGCACCTGGCAGACCGGCGGCGGGTACTCGGCCACCGGCTCCTGCGCGTCCGGCTCCGTCACGGTCCGCCAGCCCGGCAGGGCCTTCGCGTCCGGCAGCACCGACAAGAGCTCCGTCTTGCCGAGCGCCTTCGAGGCGCCGTCCCCGCCGCCACCGCCGTCCCCGCCGCCGCAGCCCGCGAGGAGCAGCGCCACCGCCCCGACCGCCGCGCCCCGTACGTACCACCGCTTGCCCGGACGACTCATGTGCCGGCCTCCCCCCTCGGAATCGGCTCCGATCATAGGGAAGGCACGGCCGTCCGTCTCGACCACCACCGGATCCGGTTCCGGAACATTCCGCCTGCCCAGCCCGTACGACAGCACCGCCACCCGAAAGCGTGTCCGGGTGGCGGCGCGTTTCGACGATCTTGAGCGGTGAAGCCTAGAACACGGCCTCGTCCAGCTCCATCAGGGAGTTGTCGACGGCCTCGGCGAGGGCGCGCTCGGCGCCGACGCCCGGGAGGATGTTCGCGGCGAAGAACTTCGCGGCGGCGATCTTGCCCCGGTAGAAGGGGACGTCCTTCGCGGCGGCGTTCGGCAGCTTCTCGGCGGCCACGGCCGCGCCCTTGAGCAGCAGGTAGCCGACGACGACATCGCCGGAGGCCAGCAGCAGGCGGGTGGTGTTCAGGCCCACCTTGTAGATGTTCTTCACGTCCTCGCCGGTCGCGGTGAGGTCGGTGATCATCGTGCCGACGATCGCCTCCAGGTCCACGGCGGCCTTGGCGAGCGAGTCCAGCGCGCCGGACAGCTCCTCGTGGCCCTGGGCGCCCGCGAGGAACTTCTTGATCTCCTCGGAGAGCGTGTTGAGCGAGGCGCCCTGGTCGCGGACGATCTTCCGGAAGAAGAAGTCCTGGCCCTGGATGGCCGTCGTGCCCTCGTAGAGCGTGTCGATCTTGGCGTCACGGATGTACTGCTCGATCGGGTACTCCTGGAGGTACCCGGAGCCGCCGAAGGTCTGGAGCGACTGTGCCAGCTGCTCGTACGACTTCTCCGAGCCGTAGCCCTTCACGATCGGGAGCAGCAGGTCGTTGAGGCCGTGCAGCGCCTTCGCGTCCTCGCCCGCGGCCTCCTGCTCCTGGATCGCGTCCTGGACGGAGGCGGTGTACAGCACGAGGGAGCGCATGCCCTCGGCGTACGCCTTCTGCGTCATGAGCGAGCGGCGCACGTCGGGGTGGTGCGTGATGGTGACCTTGGGAGCCGCCTTGTCCATGAACTGCGACAGGTCGGTGCCCTGGACGCGCTCCTTGGCGTACTCCAGTGCGTTGAGGTAACCGGTCGAGAGTGCCGCGATGGCCTTCGTGCCGACCATCATGCGGGCGAACTCGATGATGCGGAACATCTGGCGGATGCCGTCGTGCTTGTCGCCGATCAGCCAGCCCTTGGCGGGGTGCCGGTCGCCGAACGTCAGCTCGCAGGTGTTGGACGCCTTCAGGCCCATCTTGTGCTCGACGTTCGTCGCGTACACGCCGTTGCGCTCGGCCAGCTCGCCGGTGGTCCAGTCGAAGTGGAACTTCGGGACCATGAAGAGCGAGAGGCCCTTGGTGCCCGGTCCCGCGCCCTCGGGGCGGGCCAGTACGTAGTGCATGATGTTCTCGGACATGTTGTGCTCGCCCGAGGTGATGAAGCGCTTCACACCCTCGATGTGCCAGGAGCCGTCCTCCTGCTCGACGGCCTTCGTGCGGCCCGCGCCGACGTCGGAGCCGGCGTCCGGCTCGGTCAGCACCATCGTCGCGCCCCACTGCTTCTCGGCGGCGATCTCGGCGACCTTCTTCTGCGCGTCGTTGCCCTCGTCGAAGAGGATGCCGGCGAAGGCCGGGCCGGAGGAGTACATCCACACGGCCGGGTTGGCGCCGAGCAGCAGCTCCGCGTAACCCCAGATCAGGGAGCGCGGGGAGGTCGTGCCGCCGATCTCCTCGGGGATGCCCAGGCGCCAGTACTCGGAGTCCATGAACGCCTGGTACGACTTCTTGAACGTGTCCGGGACCGGTGCGGTGTTCGTCTCCGGGTCGAAGACCGGCGGGTTGCGGTCGGAGTCGACGTAGGAGTCGGCGAGCTCGTTCTCCGCGAGGCGGGTGAGCTCGTCGAGGATGCTCTTCGCTGTCTCGACGTCCAGCTCCGCGAAGGGTCCGGTGCCGTACACCTTGTCGCGCCCGAGGACCTCGAAGAGGTTGAACTCGATGTCGCGGAGATTCGACTTGTAGTGCCCCATGGGAAGGCTCCGTAATCAATAGCAGTGGCGCGCAGCGCCCCGTCGAGGGGTGGCCCGGACTCGCGGGTGAGGTCGTTGTCAGCTGACCCCCCACGATGATGCTACCCGTCAGTAATAAGACGCAACCCCTCAAGGTGCAGATGTGTCCGATTACTCTTTGACGCATGTACGGCTACGACCAGAATCAGGGCGCACAGCAGCCGATGGGTGGCGGCTACGGTGAGCAGCCGCTGTATCCCGAACCCTCGCCGCCCTCGCTGGGCGACGCGGTACGGGCCTTCACGACCGGCTCGCTGGCCGCGGAGGACTTCCAGCAGATCTTCGCGACGTCGAAGGTCTACTGTCCGCGCGGTGACAATCCGGGCTTCCTCGCGCTGCACAACACCCAGCAGCCGGTCATCCCGATGTTCACCACGCTCAAGGAACTGCGGCTCTACGCGGGCAAGGAGTCCAAGTACTTCGTGATCACGGGTGCCGAGGTGATCGACCTGCTGCCCACCGGCTACGGCTTCGTCCTGGACATGGAGGGTGAGCACCGCATGGTCTTCGACGCCAAGGCCGTGGAACAGATGGTCGACTTCGCGATGCGCCGGATGTACGGCTGAGAGCTGCCCGCCTCCCGCGGGGCTCACCGCCCCTGTGCGGCGGGCAGGCCGCGGGTGCGCAGGACCCGGCGCCGCACCGGTCCGACGCGTCGGGCTCGGTCCGGTTCGACAGCGGGAAGACCCGAACATGCTCGCCGCAGCGAGAAATCGCTCCCGGGCCCGCGCCTGCTCCTCGTCACGCCTCGTCCGCTCGGCGCACCGCCTCCGTACTCGCCGTCGCTCAGGCCGCCGGAAGGGCGGTGGCCAGCGAGTTCGCCGCCTGGAGCCCCAGGTTGAGGCCGGCGGCGGCCGGGTCGTCCGACCAGGGCTGGGACCGGGCGCTGGCCGCGAACCGGCGCAGCGCGGCCGTGGGCGCGCTGCGCGGGGCCAGCCGGCCCGCGCGCCAGGCCTCGCGCAGCGCGATTCCGGCGCCCTTGCTGTTGCGGTGGGCCACGCGGAGCCCCGGCACGAAGTGCACCCGGCCACCGGACTCGGCGAGCCGTTCCACGAGACCGTTGTCGCTCGCGGTGACCTGGTCGGGGAACCCCTCGGCAGCGCGGAACGCCTCCGTCCACACCGCCGAGTTGCCGCCCGCGAAGAACGTGACCTCGCTGCCGGGGACGTGCTGTGCGTAGCGGACCTCGTAGCGGTACTGGCGGGCGCGGGCGACCACGCTGCTGTCGAACGGCAGCACCCGGCCGGTGATCGCCGCCCGCTCGGGGGTGAGCGCCGTGTCGAGGACGTCGAACCAGTCGGGCAGGGGCCGGGCGTCGTCGTCGAGGAACGCCAGGACGTCGCCGGTCGCCTCCTGACCGGCGAGGTTGCGGCCGGCCGCCGCACCGCGGCGCCGTTCGTGGCGCAGCAGGCGGATGGGAAAGCGGTGGGCCGGCTCGTCGACGCGCAGCGGGGTGTCGGAGGCGTCGTCGACCAGGATCACCTCGTGGACGATGCCTGTGTCGCACGCCGCGATCGAGGTCAGCAGCGCGTCGATGTCGGTGGGGCGGTTCCGGGTGGCGACCACCACGGAGACCTGCTTGCCGCCGTCTGGGGGTGTCGTGCTCATCGCAGTTCTACTCCTTGCGGACGTTCGCCGGCGGGCACCTGCGTGGGCCGGGCGGGGGTCGGAGGGTGCGGCGGTACGCGGCCGGTCACCGGGGCGCGGCGGCGAACGGGTCGAGGACCTCGTCCACCTCGTCGAGGAGCGTGCCGAGCGTGGCGGACCGCCCGTCGTCGCCGGCGGCCGGCTCCGTGGTGATCACGATGCGGGCCGCGGCCTCCGCGGCGAGCCGCACGGCGGCCTCCGCGTCGGCCGCGCGGACCACGACATGGCCGCAGCGGTCCTCCGACCAGCGCAGTTCGTGCACCGTGTCCCCGGGCTCGACCTGGACGTCGACCTGGACGACGCCGTCCATCGCCTCGGCCTCCGCCGCGCCCGTCACCGAGGTGACGGTTCCCGGGGCGGCGACGAGGAAGCGGATGGCGGCCGCGCCCGTCGGTTCCTCCCGCTGCGGCAGCGGGTCGCCGTCCAGGGCGAGCCGGTAGGCGGCCTCCTCCAGGTCGACACCGTGGACCAGGCGGACCAGCTCGTTGATGCGGTCCCCGCCGCGACGGCTGTGCGACTCGATGACGCGGGGACCGGCGGCGGTGAGGATCAGTTCGGTGTGGGCCGGCCCGTCGACGAGACCCACGGCGTCCAGCAGGGCCTCGACCGTCGACACGACGGCCTGCCGTTCGGCTCCGTCCAGCGGCGCGGGCACCACATGGCCGAGCTCGACCACACCCTGCCCGGTCTCCTTGCCGGTGACCGCGACGACGGTGTGCGCCCCGGCCAGGGAGAACGTCTCGACGCTGAGTTCCTCGCCGACCAGCCACTCCTCGGCCATGAAGTCGTCCAGGCCGAAGGCCTCGCGCCACGCCCACGCCTCGTCGACCTCGGCGACGGACGCGATCCTGCGGACACCCAGGCTGCCGGAGCCCATGGTCGGCTTGAGCACGGCCGGCCCCGCCGCCTTCACGAAGTCGCGCAGCTCGGCGGCGGTCGGCCGGGTCACCGTCCGCACCGGTCCGATGCCCTGTTCGTTCAGCAGGGCGCGCAGGGCCGGCTTGTCGTGCAGCAGCCGGGTGGTCCGCTCGCCGTTGCCGGGCAGTCCGAGCGCGTCGGTGAGATGGCCCGCCACCACCTGGGCCGCCTCGGTCTGGGTGAACACCCGCGCGAACGGGTGCTGTTCGTGCAGGGCGCGCACCAGGGCGGTGACGGTGGGAACGTCCTGGTAGTCGACGAGCAGCAGCTGGGAGCAGTGCTCCACCACGTCCGGGTCGAACGCGGACGGCTTCTGGACGTGCACCACGTCGAGACCGAGCGCCGCGGCCTTGCGGACGATGCCGGCCTTTCCGCCGACGACGAGAACGCGGGTTGCTGGCAAGGGAATCACCTATCGGTAGGGGTTCGGCGGATCAGGTGCGGGCGGGTGCGGGCAGCGCGGCCTGACGCAGCGCCTCCCACACGGAGGCGGTGTCCGCCGGGAGCGTGTCGTCGGTGTCCGCCGCCGGGGAACGGGGCTTCAGCCCGGCGAGGTACGGCGCGAGGTCGAGTCCGGTGAACCGTGACAGGCGTTCGGTCTCCTCGCCCCTGCACAGTGCGTGGTACTCGACGACCAGCGCGTTCCCGGCCGGTACCGCCGGTGCGAAGTCGAGCCAGTGCCGGTTCCAGGCCGTCCACTTGGCGAGGGCGGCCTCCGCCGTGAGGGGCACGTAGGGCCGGTCGCCCTTCCAGCGCAGCATCGAGCGGGCCGCCTCCGCCGGGTGGCGCACCAGCATCACGTAGCGGGCGTCCGGCAGCACCTCGCCGAACCAGGGCAGATGCAGCAGGTACTCGTTGTACTTGTCTCCGCAGTGGGGCAGTTCGCCCTGGGTGTCGGCCAGGATCCGCCGTGCCAGGTCCACCGGGTCGTCCCCGCACGAGCCCTCGGCGACGTCCCTGGCGGCGGCCCGCAGGCTCTGTTCCACCCGGGCGCGCCAGTGTTCGACGCCCGAGCCGTCCGGTGGCCGGCGGTCCAGGGCGTGCAGGATCTCGTCCGAGCGCAGGTGGTGGTCGGCCAGGTCCTGCCGGTTCAGCCAGCGGTGCAGCAGATAGGGGAGTTTGCCGTTGACGGTGAAGTGGCCGCCCGCGTCGTGGAAGGCCAGATTCATCGCGTAGGCGAGGGCGGTGGTGCCGCAGCGCTGGCCCCCGAGCAGGATCACGGGTGAGTCGCTCATGCGCCGGCCTCCACCGTGTGCGCGTCGGGGCCGGCGGGGACGGCGTCCTCGCCCGTGGCTCGCGTCATCTCGCGGAGCAGCCGCATGCAGGTGCTGCTGGCCTCGAATCCGCCGGCGGTGAACTCCTCGCCCCACGGCTCGTCCCGCTGCGCCTGGTTCAGCACCCGGCCGATGCGCCAGTGCGTCTCCAGGGAGATCCAGTCCCGGTATCCGTCCTCGGCCAGCCGGGCGAGGATCGCGGGCCAGGGCAGGTCCCCGTCACCGAGGCGGACGTAGGCCCGCTGACCGTCCGGGTCCTTCACATGGACGTGCCGGATGCGTTCGCGGCCGAGCGCGTAGTCCTGCGGGAACGGGGCCGGGTCCCAGCCGCTGAAGACGCTGTTGCCCGGATCCCACAGGATGCCGAGCCGGTCGTCGCCCAGTGCGTCCAGGAACTCCAGTGTGTGGCGCATGGTCGGGCTGTTGGTCCGCATGCCCGTCTCGACGAGCAGGGGGACGCGTCCGAGGGGGACGCCGTCCAGGACCTCCCGGGCAGCGGCGGCGGCCCTGCGCGGGTCCGGGTCGCCCTGCCGGTAGAAGGTGAAGACGCGGACGAACGGTGCTCCGAGCAGCTCGGCCCGGCGCACGGAGTCCGTCACCAGCGCGCGGGCGGAGTCCGTCTCCGCGGCGGTACGGGGCAGTTCGCACTTCAGCGCCGGCGGGTCGAAGCCGGCCACCCGCAGTCCGTGCCGGGCCACGGTCGCCCGTATCCCGGCAAGGGCGGCGTCGGCCATGCGATGCGGCGCGACGCCGTCGCTGGAGCGGATCTCCAGGCCGTCGAAGCCGAGGCGGGACGTCGTGGCCGCCGCCTGCTCGATGTCCTGGGACAGTTCGTCGTTGATGACGGCGAGTCTCACGAAAGGATCTCCTCGCTGAGGTCCTGGGAAAGGGGTGGCTCCGGTGGGTACCACTCGCGCAGGAGGGCGATGTCCTCGGCGAGGGACGGCGCCTTCGACTCGACGGTGACCGCGCGCAGTTCACCCGCCGCGTCGAGGACCCTCCGGGTCAGCTCGGGCCGGGCGGAGGATAGCGGCCGGTGCCGCGAGGTGGCGGGCTCGTCCCAGTCGAACCCCTTGACCTGGGCGTAGGAGATCCAGGGGGCGAGCCGGGCCGCCGCCGCGACGGGGTCGCCGTCGATTCTGGCGAGGCCCATCGTGTCGAGCAGGACCGAGGTGCCCGCGCGACGGCACAGCTCGTCGAGTTCGGCCACGGGCGCGTATCCGTGGTGGGTCTCCACCAGGACGAGGGAGCTGTCGCCGACCCTGGCGGCCAGCGCCCCGATCTGCGCGAGCGTCAGGGCGAAACGGTCGGGGGCGGTGCACCCGGCGGCCGCGAAGACCTTCACCGGCAGGCCCCGCTCCGGCATGCGCAGGCCGTCGACCGCCCCGGGCGGGTGCTCGTGGGCGCCCAGCACGGTGGAGACGCCGACGAAGCAGACCTCGACCCCGGCGGTGCGCAGGGCGTCGAGCCCCCCCGCCTCCCACGCGTGGCCCTTGCCCTCCCTGACGTCGACGGCCGTGCCGCCGGACGAGAGGGTGAGGCCGGCCAGCGCCCCGGCGTCGAGGCGCGGCGCAGAGCCGGAGGAGACACCGATCAGCGGCTTCACGCGGCCACCGCCGCGGCTCCGGTGGCGATCGACGAGAGGATCTCGGTCACCGCACGGGCGCCGTCGAGGTGGCAGCGCAGCGGCGGACGCCCCGTCGCCACGGCCTCGGCCATCTCCCGGTAGACCTCGGTGCGCAGTTGCGAGGTCGGCACCGTGGGCCAGGTCTGTTCCGTGCCGCCGATCTGGGTCATCACCGTGCCGTCGGTGATGTTGAACCCTCCGTCGGGCCCGAGGACCTGGAGCCGTTCGGTACGGACCATCGACTCGGCGGTCACGGTGAACGCGAGGGTGGCCCCGGACCGGAAGGCGACCATTCCCGTGACGCGGGTGTCGATGCCCGCGGCGACCTCCCTGGTCGGCGTCAGGCGCACCGACTCCGGCCGCCCGAGCAGCTGACACGCCAGGTCGAGGTAGTGGACTCCCAGGTGGGCGGAGATCCCGCCCAGGGCCACGGCGGGGTCGCTGCGCCACCCGGCACGCCGGTAGTGGGCCGGCGGCCGGAACCGCGACACCTCCAGGACCGCTGTGACGGAGGACGCCGACCAGGCGGCCGCGAGGGCCGCCTCCGGCAGCCGCATCCGGTGCTGGAGCATGACGCCGACCGGCAGGCCGGTCCGCCGGGCGGCGGCCGCGACACTGTCGATCTCGGCCACGGACACGGCCGGCGGCTTCTCCAGCAGGACGGCCTTGCCCGCCTCCAGCGCCTCGACCGCCATCCGCGCCCGCCCGCCGGGCGGGACGCACAGGGCCACCAGGCCGACGCAGGGGTCGTCGAGGAGCTCTGCCCAGGAACCGGCCCGGTGGTGACTGCCGGTGTCGACCGTGGGGTCCTGCTCCAGGACGGACACGATCCCCGCCTCCGGCAGCTGCTCCAGTGCGGCGGCGTGCTGCTGGGCGGCGATGCCGAATCCGACGACGCCCACACCGAGTCGCGTGCTCATGCGGCACCTCCTGCCGTGGCCGGGGCGGCCTGGGGGGTGTCCCAGCCGAGCCGTTCGACGACCGACGCCGGTACGGGGACGCCGTGTTCGCCGGCCATGGCCTCGGCCAGCCGCTCCTGCTGTTCCGGCAGATGGACCTTTGGCGGCCCCTGGGGGTAGCCGGCGGCCACCGCGCCCGACAGGACGTCGAGCAGTTCCTCCACCGGAGGGTTGCCGAACGCGTCCGGGGACAGGGCGAGGAACAGCTGGGAGCAGTCCATCGCCCGCTCGGGCTCGGCGCGCTGCTTGTGGACGAGCGGGCTCACCGTGCCCCCGGCCAGGATGCCGGCCAGCACCTCGGTGATCACCGCGACCCCGAGGCCCTTGTATCCGCCGAAGACCGGGACGGCACCGCCCCGGTCGAGCTCCTCCGGATCGGTGGTGGGGCGGCCCTCGCGGTCCACCAGCCAGGTCGCGGGCACCTGTTCGCCGCGGTGCGCGGCATGCCGGATCTTTCCGCTGGCGACCGTCCCGGTGGCGAAGTCCACGACGAGTGGGGGCCCGCCCTCACGGGGGACGACCATGCACACGGCGTCGTTCCCGAGCGTCGGACGCCCCGCGCCGGGGGCGGCGACGCTCGGGCCCGAGACGTTGAGGACGAGGCCGACCACACCGTGGCGGACGAAGTGGTCGCGGTAGGCGGCGAGCATGCCGACGTGGTTGTTGCCCCGGACGGCGACGGCGGCCAGCCCGGTGCGGGCGGCCCGCTCGGCGCACCGCCGGGCCGCGAGGTCCGCGGCCACCTGTCCGAACCCACCGCGGGCGTCGACGCGTACGACGGACCCGTCCTCCTGGCTCCACTCCGGCTCGGCGGTGGGGTCGATGCCTCCCTCCCGCAGCCGGTCGAGGTACATCGGCAGCAGGCCTACACCGTGCGAGAAGTGACCCCGCACATCGGCGTCCACGAGGACCCGGGCGACCAGGGCGGCGCGCTCGGCGCCGACGCCGGCGGCGGTCAGCGATCCGGCCGCCGCCTCCCGCAGCGCCTCGGTGGTGAAGCGGACCGACGCCTTCGGGCGGGGTGCGGGGCGGGGCGCGCGATTGAGGTG
>CBRG010000157.1 GCA_000470535.1 Streptomyces sp. AW19M42 | reverse complement strand
CCCCCCCCGCGGGCGCGGCCCCCGCCGCGGGCGGGCGTGCCGCCGCTGCCGCCCTCCTTCCAGCCGGCCGCGCCTCAGTCGGCCGCGCCGCAGCCCGCGGCGCAGTGGCCGGGCCCGCCCCCGGCGAACGAGGCACCGGGCGGCTACGGGTTTCCGCAGACCCCGGCGGCCCAGCCTGCCCAGGCGCCCCAGAACCCGCAGCAGCCCGCGTTCCCCCAGCAGCCCCAGCCCGGAGCGCCCGCGCCGCAGGCGGGCTACGGCTTCCCGCAGCAGCCTCCCGCGCCCCAGCAGCCCCAGCCCGGGGCCCCGCTGCCGGTGCAGCACGCGCAGCAGCCCTCCCCTTATGCACCGCAGACCCCTCAGCCGCCGCAGATGCCTCAGGCGGCCCAGTGGCCCGCTCAGCAGCAGGGCGCCCCGCTGCCGCCGCCCGGACCTCAGCCGCAGCAGCAGAGCGGCTACGGCTTCCCCCAGGGCAACCCGAACAACCCGAACCTGCCCGCCCAGATCGCCCCGCCCCAGCCCCAGCCCCAGCAGGGACAGCCGGGACAGCACGGACAGCCCGGACAGCCCGGACAGCAGCTTCCGCCGCAGGGGGCGCCCGTCGACCCGCGCGCCGGAGCTGCCTGGCCCACCCCCGTCACCCACGACCAGCGGGAGCGTTCGGTGCAGGGCGCGCCGCTGGGGTACACGGCCGCGGTGGAGCTCTCGTCGGACCGGCTGGTCCGGGGCAAGCAGAAGACGAAGAGCAGCCGGGGGCCGTCCGCGGCCTCCCGCTTCAAGCTCGGCGGCAAGAAGGAGGAGATCGAGCGGCAGCGGAAGCTCGAACTGATCCGTACCCCGGTCCTCTCGTGCTACCGGATCGCGGTGATCAGCCTCAAGGGCGGCGTCGGCAAGACCACGACGACCACCGCGCTCGGCTCCACCCTGGCCACCGAACGGCAGGACAAGATCCTCGCCATCGACGCCAACCCGGACGCCGGAACGCTGGGCCGCCGGGTCCGCCGCGAGACCGGGGCGACCATCCGCGACCTGGTCCACGCGATCCCGCACCTCCACTCGTACATGGACATCCGACGGTTCACCTCGCAGGCGTCCTCCGGTCTTGAGATCATCGCCAACGACGTGGACCCGGCCGTCTCGACGACGTTCAACGACGAGGACTACCGGCGCGCGATCGAGGTGCTGGGCAAGCAGTACCCGATCATCCTCACCGACTCCGGCACCGGTCTCCTCTACAGCGCGATGCGGGGGGTGCTGGACCTGGCCGACCAGCTGATCATCATCTCCACGCCGTCGGTGGACGGTGCGTCAAGTGCCTCCACCACACTGGACTGGCTGTCGGCGCACGGCTACGCCGATCTCGTGCAGCGCTCGCTCACGGTGATCTCCGGCGTCCGCGAGACCGGCAAGATGATCAAGGTCGACGACATCGTGCAGCACTTCGAGACGCGCTGCCGCGGCGTGGTCGTCGTACCGTTCGACGAGCACCTGTCGGCCGGTGCCGAGGTGGACCTCGACATGATGCGTCCGAAGACGCGGGAGGCGTACTTCAACCTCTCCGCCCTCGTCGCGGAGGACTTCGCGCGCGCCCAGCAGCAGCAGGGTCTGTGGACGTCGAACGGCGGGAACCAACCGCCGCAGTACGCCCCGCCGATGCCCGGCCACCAGCAGGCGCCGGGCCAGCAGCCCTACCCCGGCCAGCAGCCGGGCCGGCCGTATCCCCCCCAGCAGCAGCCCTACGGCGGTCAGCAGCCCCAGCAGCAGCCGTACGGCGGGCAGCAGCCCTACCCGCAGCAGCAGGCTCCCGGTGGCGGACAGGGCTGGCAGCAGCAGCCCCCGCAGGCCCAGCCGTCCGCCGATCCGAACGGTCAGCCGCCGCAGCAGCAGTATGGTGGGCAGGCCGTTCAGCCCGGCCAGCCGGGGCAGCCCGGTCAGCCCGCCCATCCCGGACTGCAGGGCCCCGTGCCTCCTGCGGGATGGCAGCAGCAGCCGCCGCCAGCGCCTCAGCAGTAAGGCGTCAGAGGTCTAAACCAATGAGGGTCCACATCGTTTCCACGATGCGGGCCCTCTGCGCATTCCCGCAGCCCACACGCCGTTTCGATGACCGTTGACGCGGCTCGACCACCGCTGATAAACCTTCGCTTCACCAGCTGGCGATCCACAGATCAACCCGCCTTCTCCGTGCGAGTCATGACGCGAGGTCCCTGACCATGGTCGAAAGAGTTCCACCACACGCCGCCCAGCCACGCTCACGTCTGCGTATCCTCCTGGCTTCCGGTGCCGCCGCCCTCGGGCTCGCCGCCGCGTCCGTCGTGCCGGGGGTCCCGCTCGGGGCCGCCGCGCCCCAGCAGGCGCAGGCCGCCGACAGCGGCAGGACGACACTGACCGTCGCGGTCGCGCAGAGCGTCGACTCACTGAGTCCCTTCCTCGCCCAGAAGCTGATGAGCACCAGCCTCTCCCGGCTCATGTACGACTTCCTGACGAACTACGACGCCAAGGACAACCACGCGATCCCGGGCCTGGCCACCAAGTGGGAGCCGTCTGCGGACAAGCTGACGTGGACCTACACCATTCGGTCCAACTCCAAGTGGTCCGACGGTCAGCAGGCCACCGCGGAGGACGCGGCCTGGACCTTCAACAAGATCATGACCGACGAGGGCGCGGCCCAGGCCAACGGCAGCTTCGTCACCAACTTCAAGAAGGTGACGGCTCCGAGCCCCACGAAGCTGGTCATCGAGCTGAAGGAACCGCAGGCCACCATGGCCGCGCTCGATGTCCCGATCGTCCCCAAGCACCTCTGGGACAAGGTCGGGGACTTCTCGAAGTTCAACAACGACACGAAGTTCCCGATCGTGGGCAACGGGCCCTTCATCCTGACCGACTACAAGGTCGACCAGTACGTGAAGTTCAAGGCCAACAAGGACTTCTGGCGCGGTTCGCCCAAGTTCGACGAGGTGGTCTTCAAGACCTACAAGGACCAGGACGCCGCGGTCGCCGCGCTCCGCAAGGGCGAGGTCTCCTTCGTCGCCGGTTCGCCCGCGCTGACGCCCGCCCAGGCCGACTCGCTCAAGGGCGAGAAGAACGTCAAGGTGAACGAGGGTCCGGGCCGCCGGTTCTTCGCGCTGGCCACCAACCCCGGCGCGCAGACCAAGGACCGCACGAAGTTCGGCAACGGCAACAAGGCGCTGCTCGACCTGAAGGTCCGCCAGGCTCTCTTCCTGTCCATCGACCGCGAGACCCTGATCGACAAGGTCTTCCAGGGCCACGCCGTCAACGGCGCGGGCTACATCCCGCCGCGCTTCCCGGCGTACAAGTGGGAACCGTCCGCGAACCAGAAGCTGGGCTACGACCCGGCCAAGGCGGCCAAACTTCTCGACCAGGCGGGTTACGAGCTCAAGGGCGACCAGCGCGTCGGCAAGGACGGCAAGCCGCTCGACCTGCGCATCCTCTGCCACGCCACGGACCCGAACGACAAGGCGATCGGCAAGTACCTCAAGGAGTGGTGGGGCAAGCTCGGCATCGGCCTCAAGGTCGACTGCCTCGACGACGTCTCGGTGCCCTGGTTCGCCGGTGAGTACGACCTCGCCTTCGACGGCTGGTCCGTCAACCCCGACCCGGACTTCGTCCTCGGCATCCACACCTGCGCCGCCCTGCCGGTCAAGGCCAAGGAGAGCGCGGCCACGGACGACTTCATCTGCGACAAGACGTACGACGAGCTGTACAAGAAGCAGCTCGCCGAGTACGACCCGGCCAAACGGGCGGACATCGTCAAGCAGATGCAGTCCTGGCTCTACGACTCCGGGTACATGAACGTCATCGCGTACCCCAACGCGGTCGAGGCCTACCGCACCGACCAGATCAAGTCGATCACGACCATGCCAGAGGCGGCCGGCAACATCTACGGCCAGGACGGGTACTGGAGCTGGTGGTCGGCCGTACCGGCGGGCAGCGGCGACGGCACGGACAGCGACAGCGGATCGAGTTCCACCGGGGTCGTCATCGGCATCGTGGTCGTCGTCGTGGTCCTCGCGGGTGGCGGTTTCCTCCTCATGAGGCGGCGTCGCACCACCGCGGACGACCGCGAGTAGTTCCATGGACCGCGGGTATTTTCCGCGGACGGGATGAGAGGGAGCGGCGGCAGGGCCGGAAGCACTGCGGCCCCGCCGGCCGGTCCCTCTAAGTGCAGCACGAGTAACGAGAGTTCCCTCATGACAGCTGACAGCACTCCGGCGCTCGTGAAACAGGCGGATGCGGACACCGACGGCCCGGCTGCGGCCGGCCCGGCGGCCGCCCGCGGCCCACAAGCGCGCAACACCAAGGCCTATCTCAGGTATGTGGCCGCCAAGATCCTCGGCGCGGCCGTCTCGCTGTTCGCCGTTCTGGTCACCAGCTTCTTCCTCTTCCGGCTCATCCCCAGCGACCCGGTGAAGCAGATGACGGGCGGCCGCCGGGTCTCGGCAGAGCAGCTCCAGTCGCTGCGTCATCAGTTCGGCCTGGACCAGCCGATGTGGCAGCAGTTCACCAGCTACGTGGGCGACGCGCTCACCGGTGACTTCGGCACCTCGTACCAGTTCCACGCCCCGGTGATGGACAAGATCGTCGAGGCGCTTCCGGCGACGCTGCTGCTCACCGGGACGGCGTACGTCCTCTACAGCGCACTCGGCATCTGGCTGGGCACCCGCACCGCCTGGCGCAACGGCTCCGCGAGCGACCGGTTCAACACCGCGCTGGCGCTCACGCTCTTCTCGGTGCCGTCGTTCTGGCTCGGGCTGCTCCTGATCATCGTCTTCTCGGTGGGCATCGGACCGATCCCGGGCATGTTCCCGACCGGCGGTCTGGAGTCGGGCAACGAGACCGGCTTCGCCTACGTCCTCGACGTGGCGCACCACATGGTGCTCCCCGTGATCACCCTGGTCGCGGTCGGCTACGCGCAGACGCTGCTGGTGATGCGCTCCTCGCTGCTCGACGAGATGGGCAGCGACTATCTGACGACGGCCCGCGCGAAGGGACTGCGCGACGACGCGGTACGCCGCAAGCACGCCGTGCCCAACGCGATGCTGCCGACCTTCACGCTGATGTTCGTCAACCTGGGACATGTGGTCGCCGGACAGATCCTGGTCGAGACGGTGTTCTCCTGGCCGGGTCTTGGCGGCCTCTTCTACCAGGGGCTCAGCGTCCCTGACCTGCCACTCGTCCAAGGGTTGTTCTTCGTCTTCGCCACCGCGGTGATCCTGGCGAACACCCTGGCCGATGTGCTGTATCCGCTGCTCGATCCCCGGGTGGGCCGATGACGACCGAATCCATGCCGGCCTCCACCCCGGAGGCCGAGAAGCCCGCGCCCGAAGGCCCCGCGACCGGGGCGCCCAAGAGCCCGCGCGCGCTCGCACGGGCCCGCAAGCGCCGCTCCATGGCCCGCTTCTGGCGCGAGTACCGCAGGCACCCGGGCGGACTGTGGGGGCTGGCCGGGCTGGTCCTGATCGGGCTGATCGCCCTGCTCGCGCCGGTCCTGGTCGGTAACGACTCGCAGAGCGTCACCTCCGCCCCCGGCGGTGCGCTGGACTCCCCGAGCGGCGAGTTCCCGCTCGGCACCGACCAGTTCGGACGCAGCGTGCTCGCCCTGCTGGTGTGGGGGGCGCGCGTCTCGCTGACGGTGGGGCTGCTCGCCGCCTTCCTGTGCGTCGCCATCGGCACGGTCGTCGGCATCCTCGCGGGCCACTTCCGCGGCTGGTACTCGACGGTCCTGATGCGGGTCACCGACTGGTTCCTGGTGATGCCGACCCTGGTCCTGGCGATCGCGCTCGCCACCGTGATGGACCGCTCGCTGTGGACGGTCATCATCGCGATCGGGGTCACCACCTGGCCGACGACGGCCCGCCTGGTGCGGGCGCAGACGCTCGCCGTCGAGTCCCGCCCCTACATCGAGCGGGCCCGTGCGCTGGGCGGCGGGCACGGCCACATCATGACCCGGCACGTCCTGCCGAACGTGATGCCGCTGGTGCTCGCCCAGACCACGCTGGTGATCTCCAGCGCGATCCTGACCGAGGCCACCCTGGCCTTCCTCGGTCTGGGAGACCCGACCATCACCTCCTGGGGCGGCATGCTCCAGGACGCCCGCGAGGCCGGCGCGGTCAGCTCGGGCGACTGGTGGTACCTGGCACCGCCCGGAATCGCCATCGCCCTGGTGGCCCTGGCGTTCACGCTGTGCGGCCGCGCCATCGAGTCCGTCCTCAATCCCAAGCTGGGGGTGGCCCGTTGAGCACGACGAGCATCCGTAAGACGCCTCTTCTCCAGGTCCGCGATCTGGCGGTGACGTACGCCGGAGGGGCCCAGGCGGTCCGCGGGGTGGATCTGGAGGTGGACGCGGGGCAGAAGCTGGGCATCGCCGGGGAGTCGGGCTGCGGCAAGTCGACGCTGGCGCTCGCGCTGCTGCGGCTGCTGCCGGTGGGCACCAAGGTCACCGGCGAGATCCTGCTGAACGGCGAGGACGTCCTCACCATGAAGTGGGGCCAGGTCCGGGCCGTGCGCTGGGCCGGTGCCTCGATCGTCTTCCAGGGCGCGATGCACTCGCTCAACGCGGTGCACCGCATCGGGGACCAGATCGCCGAACCGATCGTGCTGCACAGCAAGGCCTCCCAGGCCACCGCCCGGAAGCGGGCCGGCGAGCTGCTGGAACAGGTGGGTCTGCCCGCGGCCCGGGTGGACGCCTATCCGCACGAGCTGTCCGGCGGGCAGCGGCAGCGCGTGATGATCGCGATGGCCCTCGCCTGCGATCCCGGGCTGATCATCGCCGACGAGCCGACGACGGCCCTCGACGTGATGATCCAGGCCCAGATCCTGCGCCTGATCGAGCAGCTGGTCTCCGAGCAGGACCTCGGACTGATCATGATCAGCCATGACCTGGCGGTGCTTTCCGACACCTGCGACCGGCTCGCGGTGATGTACGCGGGCCGGGTCGTCGAGCACGGCCCCGCGTCCGAGGTCTACGAGAACGCGACCCACCCCTACAGCAAGGCCCTGTCGGGCGCCTTCCCGCGCATCGGGGACCCGGCCTCCCGGTTCGCTCCCCGGGGGCTGCCGGGCGATCCGCCCGACCCGTCGGCGCTGCCGGCCGGCTGCACGTTCCACCCGCGCTGCCCGGTGGCCCTGGACTCCTGCGCCACGCAGGACCAGGAGCTGCGGGACGCCGGGCCCGGACGGCGGGCCGCCTGTGTGCTGGTGGGTCCGCAGGGGGTCGCCGCCCCGGTCCTGCCGGGCGCAGAGGAAGCAAGGAGCACCACATGACCACCACCACGGACCTGCTCAGCGCCCAGGCGCTGCAAGTCACCTTCCCCGGCCGGCACGGCGCGGGGCCGGCGCGGGCCGTCGACGGCGTCGACCTGGACATCAGGCCCGGCGAGATCGTCGCCCTGGTCGGGGAGTCCGGGTGCGGCAAGACGACACTGGCCCGTTCGCTGCTGGGCCTGGTCCCACCGGCCTCCGGGCAGATCACCTTCGGGGGCAAGCCGCTCGACTACGGGAGCCGGGCACTCAAGGCGTACCGCAAGCGGGTCCAGCTGGTGCTCCAGGACCCGAGCGGCTCACTGAACCCGCGCCACACGGTGTACGACGCGGTGGCCGAGGGCCTGCGGATCCACCGGTACGGCGGCGACGAGCGGGAGGCGGTCACCAACGCCCTCTCCCGGGCGGGGCTGCGGCCCCCGGAGCGGTTCTTCCTGCGCTACCCGCACGAGCTGTCGGGCGGCCAGCGCCAGCGCGTCGTCATCGCGGGCGCCCTGGTCCTGGAGCCGGAACTCATCGTGGCCGATGAGCCGGTGGCCTCGCTGGACGCCTCGGTGCGCGGCGAGATCCTGGCGCTGCTGCTCCGGCTGCGGGACGAGCTGGGCCTGTCCGCGCTGGTGGTCACGCACGACCTCGGCCTGGCGTGGAACATCGCGGACCGGGTGGCGGTGATGTACCTCGGCCGGATCGTGGAGACCGGTGACGTCGAGCAGATCCTGACGGCTCCCCGGCATCCGTACACCCAGGCGCTGTTGTCGGTGCTGCCGGAGGCGGCGGGCGATCCGGTGGTGCTGACCGGTGAGCCGCCGGACCCGTCGAAGATCCCGTCCGGCTGCCGTTTCCATGTGCGCTGCCAGGTGCTGGCCTCGGGCGAGGCGGAGCGTGCGGGGGTCGCGGACGCGTGCCGTACGAAGGATCTCCCGGTACTGGCGGGGGGCGGCGAGACGCAGGTGGCGTGCCACTGGGCGAACGCGGCGGCGAAGGCACCGGCCTAGGGCGTGTCGATGCGGTGGCGGGCGGGCCCGGCGTTCCGGGCCCGCCCGTCGGCGCTACTCCCGCTGCTCGTGGTGGATCGTGCCCGTCAGTTCGCCGAGCGGCCGCCCCGTGCCGCCCCAGCGGTGCTGGATGATCTCCGCGGCGATCGAGACCGCCGTCTCCTCCGGCGTACGGGCGCCGAGGTCGAGGCCGACGGGTGAGGCGAGCCTGGCCAGGTCGGATTCGGCCACCCCCTCCTCGCGCAACCGGGCGATCCGGTCGAGATGGGTACGTCGGCTCCCCATCACGCCGATGTACGCGGCGGGTGTTCGCAACGCCGCGACCAGCAGCGGGACATCGAACTTCGGATCGTGCGTCAGGACGCAGACGACCGTGCGCCCGTCGATCTCCGTGTCCGAGATATAGGTGTGCGGCCAGGCGCAGACGACCTCGTCGGCGGTGGGAAACCGCTCACGGGTCGCGAACGCCGGACGGGCGTCGCACACGGTGACCCGGTACCCGAGGAACGAGCCGATGCGCGCGGTCGCGGCCGCGTGGTCGATGGCGCCGAAGACGAGCATCCGGGGCGGTGGCGCGTACGTCTGGACGAAGACGGACACGTCCTGCATCCGGCGCTCCCCGCGCTCCCCGTACCGCTGGAGGCCGGTGGCCCCCTGGGCGAGCAGGCCCCTGGCGTCGTCGGTGACGGCCGCGTCCAGCCCCTCGTTGCCGAGCGAGCCCTGCGCGCCGTCGGCCCGGACCACCAGCCTGGCCCCGGCCGCGGCCGAGCCCGGCAGGACGGTGGCCACGGCGACGGGTTCGCCGCCCGCGATCGAGTCCGTGACTCCCCGCAGCCACGCGCGGTCGGCCACGGAGGCGAACGGCGCGACCAGGACGTCGATCGTGCCGCCACAGGTCAGTCCGACACCGAACGCCTCGTCGTCGCTGATCCCGTACGACTGGAGCTGCGGGGTGCCGGAGGCGAGCACCTCGCCGGCCAGCTCGTACACCGCGCCCTCTACACAGCCGCCGGACACGCTTCCCGCCACCGTTCCGCCGGCGGTGACCGCCATCACGGCGCCCGGGGAACGTGGGGCGCTGCCCCGGACGGAGACGACCGTGGCCAGGGCGAACGGTGTGCCGGCCTCGTGCCAGGCACGCAGTTCGGGAAGCAGTTCACGCACCGCACCCACCTCCTTCGGTCCGGACCGCCCGGCCCTGGTGGGGCACACCCTAGAACGAAGCCCCGGCGCCGGGTGCCGGGCGCGGCGACCGGGCGGATTCTCAGCCCCGGTCGTACGCGGAGATCAGCTCGGTGCACCGCTTCACATCGGCGGCCATGGCTACGAGCAGTTCGTCGACGGACTCGAACTTCAGCATCCCCCGCACGTAGGCGAGGAAGTCGACGGCGACGTGCAGCCCGTACAGGTCGAGGCCGACACGGTCGATCGCGTACGCCTCCACCGTCCGCTCCGTGCCGTCGAACTGCGGGTTCGTGCCGACCGAGATAGCGGCGGGCATCGCCTCGCCGTTCACGTCGAGCCAGCCCGCGTACACCCCGTCGGCGGGGATCGCGGTGTGCGGCAGGGTGTCCACGTTCGCGGTGGGGAAGCCGAGCTCGCGGCCGCGCTGCGCACCGCGGACGACGACCCCCTCGACGCGGTGCGGGCGACCCAGGATCTCGGCGGCGCCGGCCATATCCCCCTCGGCGACGAGGCGGCGGGTCAGGGTGGACGAGAACGGTTCGCCGCCGCCCGCCGCGCCGCGCACCCGCAGGTCGATGACCTCGACCCGGTAGTCGTACGTACCGCCGAACTCGGTGAGCAGCCGCACGTTCCCCGCGGCCTTGTGGCCGAAGCGGAAGTTGGGGCCCTCGATGACCAGTTCCGCGTGGAGCTTGTCGACGAGCACCTTCACGATGAAGTCGGCCGGGGCGAGCTTCGAGAACTCGGTGGTGAACGGCAGGATCAGCAGCGCGTCCACGCCGAGCTCCGCCATCAGTTCGGCGCGCCGGTGGTGCGGGGCGAGCAGCGGCGGGTGGCTGCCGGGCCGGACGACCTCGCTGGGGTGCGGGTCGAACGTCACGACCACCGACGGCACGCCCAGCTCGCGGGCCCGCTCGACGGCACGGCCGATGATGAGCTGGTGTCCGCGGTGCACCCCGTCATAGGAGCCGATGGTGACGACGCTGCGCCCCCAGTCCTGGGGGATGTCCTCCAAGCCACGCCAGCGCTGCACTCTGACCGCTCCTCGCCCGAACCTGTGTACGTGGGTTTGTCTCTTACGCAGGTCTAAGACTGCCATGCTCACGCTCTCCGGCCTGCATCGGCATGGGCATCGGGGTCCCGAGGGACTCCACGGTCCGCCGCGCGCCGGGACCGACGACCGCCGCCCACTCCTGCTGGGCGTCCGTCAGCCAGCCGATCACCATGTCGGCGAACCCGGGCACGTCTCGGGCCAGTTCGACCAGCCGCCGGTCGAACCGTGCGGCGCCCTCGGGGGTCCGGACGAGCAGCATCCCGGTGCGGTGGACCAGGGCCCTGGTGCGGGCCCGGCCGCGCCCGGCACTGCCTGCCGCGGCGGCCCGCAGCAGCGCGTCGAGCACGACCGGGTCCCGGCGCGCACCGCTCTGCTCGAAGTCGAGCAGCACCTCCAGCAGCTCGTCCCGCAGCGGCTGCGAGGCCGGGCTGCCGGGCGAGGCCAGCACGGCGGCGAGCGAACCGCGCACGGGCGCGGCCGCCGGCCGGTCCCGGAGCAGTCCGGTCAGCAGAGGGAGCAGCAGGGCGCGGGCTGCGGGCCCGTGCTCCAGTCTGCGGTCGAGGTACGCGGCGGTGTGCACGGTGTCCTCCGGGTGGCTGTCGACGTACGCCCGGACGAGCCCGGCGGCGTGCAGGGCGAGTGCGGGGGCGTCGATCCCGGCGAGGGCGCGGAGCACCTCGCCCGCGCCGTCACCGGACCGCAGGAGGCGCTCGCGGTACGCGCTCAGCACCTGCTCCGGGTGCGTGGACAGGGCGACGGCGAGGGCGGCCGGGGACAGCCTGGGGCCGCCCGCGGCGAAGGTGCGGAGCGCCTGCGGCAGATAGCGGTCCCTGGTCTGCGGATCGGCCACCAGCCGGGTCAGCGCCGGCCCGTGCAGATCGGTGTCGCCGGGGCGGGCCAGCAGGGCGAGGGCGGAGCGGCGCAGCAGGTCCCGGTCGGCGTCGCGGGTGAGGTTCGGCGCGACGACCGCTCCGTAGGAGGCGGCCGCGATCCGCCGGGCGCGGCGGGCGTCGTCGCGGGACCAGCGCTCGACGGCCCGGCACAGCGCGGAGGGTTCGTCCTCGGCCAGTGCCGCGAGGAGTTCGTCGGCGCGGGGGTGATCGGTCGAGACGAGCGCGTCGGCCAGGTCGTCCACGGCGAGGTCGCGGCGGGCGTGGAGGAGGGCCTGGGCGGCCGCCGCGACGGTGGGGCGCGCCGCCGCTCCCCGGTCGGCAGTGAGGGGCTGTTCGTCCGTGAACCAGGCGCACAGGAGTGGCTGGAGCGGACGCGGATGGGCGGCGAGCCGCCGTGCCACCGCGTCCAGGAAGCGTTCGCCGCCGGTGTCGTCCTCTGCGCGCGGCGGTCCGTCGGAGGGGACAAGCCGCCGGAACAGATCCATCCGGTCCGCCTCCGGCAGCCGCAGCCGCCGCCAGAACCACGGCCCGAACTCCGCGTACACCCCCTGCGCACCGGCCCCGCCCGCCTCGGCCGAGCTGCGGACGATGCGCCCGGTGAGCAGCCGGAGCACCCCGAGATGCGGTCGGGCGTCGGGCACCCGCAGCAGGGTCTCCGAGAGCAGATGCGCGGCCCACCAGCGGGCGTCGGGGGGCGGGCAGCCGCCGGCGGCGGGCGGCGCGGCGGGATCGTCGCCCTGCGGACCGGTCCCGTCCTCCCGCACGTCAGCAGCGGTCGGGGCGTCCTGCGAGGGGGCCGGTCCGCCGGTCCTCGCCGCTGCCCCGTCCCGTCCCGCCGGC
>CBRG010000156.1 GCA_000470535.1 Streptomyces sp. AW19M42 | reverse complement strand
GTGCTCGTGTCGGCGGTGCCGACCGTCGTACCCGACCCGCACTGGCTCAGCACCCGCTGAGCGGCGCGCTCAGCGCGAGTCGCGGTACGGCGCCCAGCCGCGCAGCTCGTCGTCGCGCGGGGCGCGCGCCGTCCCGGGGGCGCCGGGGCCGAAGAGCATCACCGGACGCGAGGCGTCCCAGCCGGGCCAGCCCGGATCGCCGGAGACCGCGAACCGCACCCATGCCGTGTGCATCGCGTCGGCCAGCTCTTGGGGCGCGTCCCGGCCCGCGAGCAGCACCGCGTCGGGCCGGTCCAGATTGTCGAAGACGAAGCCGACCTCCAGCCCGTGGCAGGCGCCGAGCCGCTGTACGGGGGACGGCCAGCCGAACTCGTAGAGGTGGGTCGAGCCGGCGGCGCCGGTGCGGGCGTCGGCCAGCCGGTTCAGCGGTACACGCAGCAAGAGGTCGGTGGCGAGGGCGCCGAGCAGTTCGCCGGGGGTGGCCTCTGGCCGGTTCGCGCGGTAGGTACGGGCGGTGGCGCCCGGCACCCGGAACCTCAGCAGGGCCAGCCGGAGTCTCGTGCGCGAGAGCCGCTCGGTGAGCCCACTGGGTACGAACCAGAGCCGGTACTCCTCGGTGTTGGAGCCCATCAGCAGATCGACGCCGGACGCGGCACCGCCCCGCAGTGCCTCGGCCGGCTCGCGGGGCAGCAGATCGCCGTCCACCACGATCTGGAAGGAGTTCCCGCCGGTCAGCGGGGAGCCGCCGCTCGCCACCTCCGTCTGGGCCGCCAGCAGCGCGGCGGGGTCCACGGCGGCCAGGTCCTGTGCCGTCGCCCCCGTCCCGAGCCGTTTCGCGATGAGCTCGGTGGTGCGGCGGGCCCTGTCCACGGGGAGCGCGGACGGAACCCCGCTCTGCAGCACCGCACGCCGGAACAGGCCCCGGGACCGTGGCGCGGCGAGCAGCGCGGCGATGCTGATGGCTCCCGCCGACTCTCCGCACATCGTCACCAGGGCCGGATCGCCGCCGAACGCCGCGATGTTGTCCCGCACCCAGCCGAGCGCCGCGAGCTGGTCGAGCAGCCCCAGGTTGGCGGGCGCGTCCGGGAACACCCCGAACCCCTCGATGCCGAGGCGGTAGTTGAGCGACACGAGGATCACGCCGTCGCGGGCGAAGGCGGCTCCGTCGTACAGCGGGACGGCGGACGAGCCGTGCAGCAGCGAGCCGCCGTGGATCCAGACGAGGACGGGCAGTCCGGTGCGACCGGGCGACGGGGCCCACACGTTGAGGTTGAGGCAGCCGTCGCCGTCCACCTCCGGGTCGGGCAGCAGCCGGTCCAGCGGCGGGGCGTACGGCCGCTTGGGCGCGGTCGGACCGAAGGCCACGGCCTCCCGTACCCCCTCCCAGGGCTCCGGTGGCGCCGGTGCCCGGAACCGGTGGGCGCCCACCGGCGCGGCGGCGTACGGGATGCCGCGGAAGACGGCGACACCCTGTTCGTACGTGCCCCGGACGGTCCCCTGGGCCGTGTCGGCGTGTGGGGCGGCCCGGCCGGCGGCGGCGCCGAACGCGGCCTCGTGCGCGGGCTCCTGGGCGGATGTGAATGCGGATGGGGATGCGGCTGCGGGATCGGAGGTGAGCTCGGACGCGGGTCCGGATATCGGAGGAGGTGCGGCAGTCATCGATGCCTCCAGCCCCTTTGCGGTGCGGCCGGCGAGTTCGGGTCATCGGAACTGCCGCCTGGCATCGGGCGTACGTACCAGCACATCACAGCAGGAGGCGGTCGGCCATTCGTGAGGGAAGACGGCGCCGGACAGCGGCCGCTTTCACCGGCGCGCGTTTCCGGTCACGGGCGGGCCGGCCGGCGCCGGACGACGTAGGGAGACGACGAATGTCCGGAAATCGCTGCCGCGTTCCCCCTTTCCGGTGCCGGGCGTCGTCGGGGCAGGGCCCGGCAGGGTGTCGGGCCCCGCCGGGCGCCCCGTCAGGCGGCGAAGTTCCGGGACAGGGAGTCCTGTTCGTCGATCTCCAGGAGGTCGGGGCGGGTATAGCGCTCCGCCCGTGCGTGGTAGTCGAAGTCCCCCCGTACGAGCCCCCGGTAGTCCTGGACACAGCGCTCCAGGGCGGCTCGTGGGAGGCCCTCGATTCCGGCCGCCTCCATCTCCTCTTCGAGTTCCTTCTCGGCCCGCTGCACGCGGTCCGCGATACGGGCCAGCAGGATTCCGGCCTCGTCCGCGGCCTCTTGGAGTGTGCCCCCGCGGTCCCGCTGGATCAGCCGGACCGTGTTGTGCTCATAACCGAGAAGAGCCTCTTTCTCGAACGAGCAGATGTCGTTGCAGAGACCCGAGTGATCGGTCACCGCATTGCGCAGCGCGATATAGGCGGGAAGGCTCCGGGCGGATTCCGTGAGATCGATTCCCGCAGCGATCTCGTGCAGGTCCAGGAACGGCTGCATGGCCACCGAATCGCGGCGGTGCTTCACGAAGTCGGCGGTGCTCGGCACATGGCCCGCCGCCCGGTCGACCGCCTCTGCGTAGTACGTCCACAGCCACGCGGCGGTGTCCCTGCGGAACTGCCGCACCCAGTGCGCCGGCCGGTCCGCGCAGGTCCGGACTAACAGTTCGCCGAGGGCGTGCTCCATGGGGCCGACCGGTGCACGGGCGCCGTCGAGCACGTCCACCAGATGGGTGATCGCCGACTCGCACAGCCTGGGGTCGCGGCCGGCCGGACCGTCGTCGAACTCGTCGTCGACGAGGAAGGCCCAGAAAAGCCACTGGCAGAACAGGTCGAGGTGTTTCTGTGAGGCCTGGGGGAAAATCAGGGAGATCCAGAGTTCGGGCCGGGTCCGGAGCATTTTCTTGTGAGCTACCGGCGACAGGGCGAGATTGCTGTACTCAGCCCATTCCCAGGTGGCCTGCTTGGTTTTCTCAACTCCTGGATTGCATCCCGCACTCTCGAATGGCATGTGGAATTCTGGAAGCGCGATCTTGCTCATTGTGCACCTCGTCGAAACGATACGGACATGGAAAGGAGAAGCGCGGAACGAACCGCGCACGCACGGCCGGAGCGGCGAGCGGTGATCGCGGCCCTGTCGATCGGCGCTCCACCGGGGCCGTGCCATCGGGGAAAGCTTCCGCACCGGCCCGGCGAGAGGGCGGTGAGGGCGTGGAGCCGGCCGCGGCGGACCGCCGTGGGAGCGGATCAGGGGCGGGACGGTTGCTCGGTGCGAGGATGCCGCGAAGCACTGCGGGAAACGGCGCGACCGGGCCGGACGGCCGGATCCCGTCGGGGATGCGTCGCGGGAGGGGCGGCTGTCATCGCTGTCCTCTTTCCTCCGCCGGGGCGTGGGCATCGGAGCCGGGCCCTGTGGGTTCATGGCAGCGGACCGCCTGACGTGCACGGCGATTGCGTCACCACTCGTCACGACCAGTGAACTCCCAGTATGCGGGGGAGGGAAGCCGCTTGTGACTGGAAATGCGTGTTCGTCGTGAACGCCTGCTCAGTTAAGAGCAGTTGGGAAACTCCTGTGCAGGACGGGGTGGTGGGCAGTGGGCGTGCGTCTGGCCGGTTCGAGGCCCGGTCCGGCCGACCGGGGCCCTCTCACCGTAGAGCCGGTTCAGGCGGGCAGCGAGGCGAGCCAGCCTGTCAGGATCCGGTTGACCTCCTCGGGGCGCTCCTGCTGGATCCAGTGGCCGCAGCCGTCCAGGAGGTGCGAGGAGACCAGGCCGGGCAGGGTCGTTGGATACGCCTCGATGGCATCGGCCAGCCAGGTGGTGGAGGCGTCCAGGGAGCCGCCGACGAAGAGGGACGGCTGAGTGACGGGTGCGCCGTCGAACTCCGCGAGGTCCTCCCAGTCCCGGTCCATGTTCCGGTAGCGGTTGAGCGCCCCGATCATCCCGGTCCGCTCGAACTCGCCCGCGTAGAAGTCGAGGTCGGCGTCACCGAGCCAGCCGGGCCGCCGGTCGGGGAAGCGCTCGCGCAGCGTCCCGCCGGACCCGGCGAAGTGCGGGTCCGGGGCGTCGGGCGCGGGCATCGTGTCGGCCGAGAACGCCGCGTAGAAGCCCGCGAGCCAGCCCCGGACGTCCGGCTCGATCTCGCTCTCCGCCCGGCCGGCCTCCTGGAACCGGGAGACGTAGAACTCCTGGTCCCCGCCCATCCCCGCGAAGACCTCGCTGGGGCGCGGACCGCCGCGCGGGGCGTACGGGACGCTCAGCAGCCCCACCGCGCGGAAGACATCGGGCCTGATCAGCGCGGAGTTCGCCGCGATCGTGGCGCCCCAGTCGTGGCCGACCAGCACCGCGTTCCGTTCCCCGAGCGCGTGCACCACGGCGGCGTTGTCCTCGACGAGTGCGGCCATCCGGTACGCGGCGACGTCCCCGGGCCGGGAGGACCGCCCGTAGCCACGGACGTCGATGGCGACCGCCCGGTACCCGGCGGCGGCCAGTGCGGGCAGCTGGTGGCGCCAGGAGTACCAGGACTCCGGGAACCCGTGCAGCAGCAGCACCAGCGGTCCGGTGCCCTGCTCGACCAGGTGGACGCGCCCGGCCGGCGAGGCGACGGTGCGGTGCGTGAGCTCCGGGGACGGGGCGGGCTGGTGCGACATGGATCCTCCGCGGCTCTGGTTCTGCGTGGTCCGGGGCGCGGGCCGCTCACAGCCGTGCCCCGGGACCCGTACCGCCCGGCGGCCGCCCGACGGCTCCGGGCACGATCATGCGTCGGGGGCCGGGCCGGCCGCGAGTTGTGTTGCCGCTTCGGCAAACGCGTGGCCGGGGCGCGCGGCGGCCTGGAGCGCCCTCGGGCCGGACGAGTGCGCGGCGGGGCACGTGGCGCCCGGGTTCCGGGGTTCAGGCCCGCTCGCTGTCGACTCGTCCGGTGAACTCCAGGACCGCTCCCGCGAGTTCTTCGGGAGCCTCCTGCGCGATGAGGTGGCCGACCCCCTCAAGACGCACCGCGGTGACCTCGCCGGCGGTCACCTGGCGGAAGGTCGTCTCGGTGATCCCTCCATGGCCGGCGGCCTCGACGGTGAGTACCGGCACGGCGATCGGATGCGACTCGGCCAGCGCCCTGGTGGCGCCCCTGTCGGAGAAGACGCCCCGGTAGAGCCCCTCCGTGCCCCTCCAGGCGTTCGGGCGCGCGTAGCTCCGCACGAACTCGTCGATGTCGCCTTCGTCGATGGCGCCCTCCGTCCCGTTCATCAGCGGGAAGGCCCAGTCGGCCAGGAGTTCGCGCTCGTGGCCGGGCAGGAGCATGCCCGGGATGCCCGGGGCGCCGAGGAATCCGACGTGGCAGGAACCGCGGTTGTTCACGTCCGCGAGAGCCTCGAACCCGAAACCGGCCAGGGCCGTCTCGACCCCGGTGAAGCTGATGACGTCCTCGGGGTGCGTCGCCGCGAAGCGGAAGCCCGTGCCGCCGCTGATGTCCTGGCACAGGACGTGAACGGGGCCCGCGTCGAGGTGCGCGACGAGGTGGTGCAGGTCCTCGGCCGCGACCGCCTCGCCGTACTCGGTGTCGGCGTTGCTGGAGTCACCGAACCCGCGCAGGTCGAGGGCGAAGACCCGGTGGGTCCGCGCCAGCGGCGGAATCAGCTTGCGGAACGCCCACCAGGTCTCCGGCCAGCCGTGCACCAGCAGGATCGGAGAGCCGTTGGTGCCGGCGGAGACGTAGTGCAGTCGCGTGCCGTTGACGTCGGCGAGGTGATGCGTGACGCCGGGGAGGGTTGCGCCGTAGGGCGTGGTGGTGGTCACGAGAAGCTCCCAAATAGGCAACCTGGTTGTCAATCAGAGTAGGCAACCAGGTTGCCCTTGTCAAAGGGAGCCTTATGCTGACCGCATGTCCAGATCAGGCGCCGACCTCGCGCTGCTCCTGCTCGCCGGCTTCCGCACGCTGGCGGATCGAGCCGGCGCCGAGCTGGCGGAGCGCGGGTACGAGGACGTGCGGTCCGTGCACGACTTCGCCCTCCACTCGATCCTGTCCGGCGCCGACAGTGCCTCCGAGCTCGCCCACCGGATGTCGGTGACGAGGCAGGCGGCCGCGAAGACGATCGCCGCACTGGAGGAACGCGACTTCGTGGAGCGCCAACCCGATCCGGCCGACCGCCGGCGGACGCGGCTTCACGTCACCGAGCGCGGACTCGCGATGATGCGGCAGGGCGAAGCGGTCTTCGACGAGCTGCGTGAGCAGTGGGAGGCGCAGGTGGGTGCGGCATCGGTCGCGGCACTTGAGGAGGCGCTCCGGTCCCTGGTCGGGGACCGCGCGATCCGGCTCGGCTCACCGGGCTGGGGTGCGCGCGGCCCGGACGCGGAGTAGGACCCGGCGGCCGGACCGTGGCCCCGCCGGGTGACGGTTACCGCGATGTTCCGGGGTCCGGTCGCCGAGGGCGGGAACGGCTCATCCGGATCAGCAGGGCCACGGCGGAGAGGGCGAACAGGGCGGCCGTGACGATCAGCCAGCGCCCGAGGAACACATCGGCGGAGAGCGTCGTGTACAGGGTGTAGCGGTGACTCACCCGGCCCAGGATCAGCGGGAAGTACGTCAGCAGCAGCAGGCCGGAGAGGAAGACCGGCACCCGGACGTGGTTGATCCACCGCTGGGCGGGCCGGTCGGCCCCACCGGCCGCGGCGGGCTCCCGGCGCTCGCCCAGGACGGTCTGGGCGGCCCGGTCGGTCACCGTGTACAGGGGCAGCAGCACCAGGTCGTGCAGGAGAGCGGCCCCGATGAACCAGATGACGACCTTCCAGGGCTCCGCGCCGCCGAGCAGCCGTACTCCGGCATAGCCGGTGAGGGCGAACGAGCAGAGGACCAGCAGCAGGTGCAGCGGCGAGGCCCCGTACAGGGCGCGGAACCGGTTCACGCCTGCTCCCCGAAGGTCAGCCGGGTGACCCACTTGGTGTTGTGCACGCCCGGGTTGGCCGGGACGATGATCCGCGCCGGGTAGCCGTGGTCGGGGGACAGGTCGGCCCCGTTGACCCGCAGCGCCAGCAAGGAGCGCGGATCACCGACCTGGTTGTCGCGCAACGTGGTGGAACGGAACGAACCCGACCGCTGAGCGGACTGGACGAACACACCCGGCGCCGCGTCCGTGAACCCGACGAGTGCCGCCAGGTCCGCGAGCCGCACCCCGCTCCACTCCTGGTCCTCGGTGGACCATCCCTCCACACACGCGATGGGCAGCGCCGCCGTGTGCTGCGGCATCGTCAGCACCTGGGCGCGGGTGAGGACCTTCTCCCGCCCGCGCCCCCGCACGACGAGCCGCCAGCCGGGGCCCACGTCCCGCGCCCTGATCCCCACGCTCGTCGCCGTCTTGTTGATCTGGAATCCGTTGGGGCCGGGCCCGGGGTCCTGTCCGCGCGGCGCGAGCAGCGCGGTGGAGCGCAAAACGCCTCCGATGCTCTGCCCCGCCGTCACGGCGAGCAGCACCAGCGAGCCTGCCCCGACCATGCCCAGCGCCCCCCGGCGCGACATGGTGGGAGCGGCGGGGTGCGGGGTCACCAGATCCGTGGGGTCCGCCGGGTCCTTCCGTCCCGCCCTCGCCGGGCTCCGCAGCTCCTCACGGAGACCGCCGCCGCGCAGCATCCGGACCGTGAGGGGGACGCGGAAGGCGATATGGACGACGAAGGCGCCGATGAAGACCCAGGCGCCGTAGAAGTGCAGCGGGTAGAAGGAGCCGGGAAAGACGTAGTCCAGCTGGATGTTGAGCACTCCGGTGGCGAACTCGAACAGCACGCCGCCCACGAGCAGCAGCACCGAGAGCCGCTCCAGCGCATGGCCGGCCGACCTGACCGGGGGCCACGAGAACAGCTGGGGGACCACCGACCACAGCTTCGCGAGCAGCACCGGGATCAGCACGATGCCGAGCGTGACGTGGACGCCCTGGGTGAGCCGGTAGAGCCAGTACGGGTGGGTGGGCCAGGAGAACAGGTAGAAGCCCAGCCAGCCCCGGTCCGGAGTCTTGTCGTTGGCGCCGAGGTCGGGGTTGTACGCCGCGTACGAGAGCAGCCCCGTCACGAACATCACCGTGATGCCCACCAGCAGTACCGCGCCGAGCACGGACGTCAGCCAGGGCCCGCGCAACGGGCTGCGCCAGAAACCCCGCCGGGTCGGACCGGCCGTGGGCCCGTCCCGCAGCAGATCGGAGAGTGCGGGCCGGTGCTCCGCCGATCGCCGGAGTGTCGAACCGGTCCCGCCCGGGGCCATCGGCTGTCTGTCTTCCATGACGCCCCTCGTGAATCGGACACGACGTGAGACAAACGTCAGAAAGAGGACCATAACGCCTGTCACGTCAGAGATACGGCATTACTCCCAGCGTGCTCGTGTACCAGGCGTGCGCCGGGCGTATTCGGGCGCGCGCTCTGGCAGTTGGGGCAACAGGGGAATCCGTTCGGTGCAACTTCCGAGGCGGGCTTGGCGCGCCTGCTCCGGTCAGCCCCTCACCCGGTTCATGGTGAATCACCCGCACTATCCGTGATGTACCGCAAGAGGAGTGACCCATGATTCGCCGTATCGCAATCACGCTGGCCACCGTTGCCGCAGCAGGATTCATGGCTGCCGCCCCGGCCGCCGCCCATGGCGGCGGGAACGGCGAGGAGGCCGGCAAGATCGGGGCCACCTACCACGAGTTCGACGCTTCGCGTGAGAACACGGAGTTCTTCAACGTCGGCGGCCCGTACGGCATCACGTACGGCAAGCAGCACAAGGCGGAGCTGGAGGCCGAGGGCGGCAGCTTCTACGCCGAGTACCTCAGCAAGGGCTGACCTCCCGCGCCGCGCAGGGCCCGTCCCGCCATGGGGCGGGCCCTCGCTCGCTCTCCCGTCGGCGCCCTGACCGGCGGGGCCACGGAATCAGGGGCCGTTCAGGGCCGTTCTGGGGTCGTCCCTCAGCACTCGATGATGTTCACCGCGAGCCCGCCCCGCGCCGTCTCCTTGTACTTCACGGACATGTCGGCGCCCGTCTCCTTCATGGTCTTGATGACCTTGTCGAGGGAGACCTTGTGGCTGCCGTCACCGCGCAGGGCCATCTTCGCCGCCGTGACCGCCTTGACCGCCGCCATGCCGTTGCGCTCGATGCACGGGATCTGGACGAGGCCGCCGACCGGGTCGCAGGTCAGGCCCAGGTTGTGCTCCATGCCGATCTCGGCGGCGTTCTCGACCTGCTCGGGGGTGCCGCCCAGGACCTCCGCGAGGGCGCCCGCGGCCATGGAGCAGGCGGAGCCCACCTCGCCCTGGCAGCCGACCTCGGCGCCGGAGATGGAGGCGTTCTCCTTGAAGAGCATGCCGATCGCGCCGGCGGCCAGCAGGAAGCGGACGATGCTGTCGTCCTTCTCCGTATCGGTGGCACCGCCCGCCGCGAAGTTCATGTAGTAGTGCAGCACCGCCGGGATGATCCCCGCGGCGCCGTTCGTCGGGGCGGTGACGACGCGGCCGCCCGCGGCGTTCTCCTCGTTGACCGCCATCGCGTAGAGGGTGATCCACTCCATCGCGTGGGTCTGTGGGTCGCCCTCCGCGCGCAGCTGGCGGGCGGTGTTCGCGGCGCGGCGGCGGACCTTCAGACCGCCGGGAAGGATGCCCTCGCGGGACATGCCGCGGGACACGCACGCCTGCATGGAGCGCCAGATGTCCAGCAGGCCGGAGCGGATCTCGTCCTCGGTGCGCCAGGCCCGCTCGTTCTCCAGCATCAGGGAGGAGATCGACAGGCCGGTGTCCTGCGCCAGCCGCAGCAGCTCGTCGCCGGTGCGGAAGGGGTGCTTCAGCACGGTGTCGTCGAGGACGATCCGGTCCTCGCCCACCGCGTCCTCGTCGACGACGAAGCCGCCGCCGACCGAGTAGTACGTCTTCTCCAGCAGCGGGGCGCCCTCGCGGTCGTACGCGAAGACGGTCATGCCGTTGGCGTGGTACGGCAGCCTCTTGCGGCGGTGCAGGACCAGCTGCTTGTCGGCGTCGAAGTCGATCTCGTGCATGCCGAGGAGGTTGAGCCGGCCGGTGGAGCGGATCTCGGTGACCCGGTCGTCGGCCGTTTCGACGTCGACGGAACGGGGGGACTCGCCCTCCAGGCCGAGCAGCACGGCCTTGGGGGTGCCGTGACCGTGCCCGGTGGCGCCGAGCGAGCCGAACAGCTCGGCGCGTATCGAGGCGGTGTGGGCGATCAGGCCCTCGTTCTTCAGCCGGCGCGCAAACATACGGGCCGCGCGCATCGGGCCGACCGTATGGGAGCTGGACGGGCCGATGCCGATCGAGAACAGGTCGAAGACCGAGATGGCCACGGGTAACTCCTCAAAAGCGCTGGTAGACGCCGTTGTCTGCCGGGTGGTGCGGTACGGGCCGGGTCGGCCCGAAGAGCGGGGGACAAGGGTTGGGGCACCGCGCTCACTCTTCAGTGTGCGTGGTGCCCCGCCCCAACGTGCAAATGCGCAGGTCCGGACTACAGACCGGGGTACAGCGGGAACTTCTCGGCGAGCGCGACGACGCGGGCCTTCAGGTCGTCCGCGTCGTAGGACGGCTTGAGGGCGGACGCGATGATCTCGGCGACCTCGGTGAAGTCCGCCGCCTGGAAACCGCGGGTGGCCAGGGCCGGCGTGCCGATCCGCAGGCCGGAGGTGACCATCGGCGGCCGCGGGTCGTTCGGGATGGCGTTCCGGTTGACCGTGATGCCCAGCTCGTGGAGCCGGTCCTCGGCCTGCTGGCCGTCCAGCTCGGAGTTGCGCAGGTCCACCAGGACCAGGTGCACGTCCGTGCCGCCGGACAGCACGGAGACGCCGACCTCGGTGACGTCCGGCTGCACCAGCCGCTCGGCGAGGATGCGGGCGCCGTCCAGGGTGCGCTGCTGGCGCTCCTTGAACTCCTCGCCCGCCGCCACCTTGAACGAGACCGCCTTGGCGGCGATCACGTGCTCCAGCGGGCCGCCCTGCTGACCCGGGAAGACCGCCGAGTTGATCTTCTTGGCGAGCTCCTGGGTGGAGAGGATCACACCGCCGCGCGGACCGCCGAGGGTCTTGTGCGTGGTGGTCGTGACGACGTGGGCGTGCGGCACCGGGTTGGGGTGCAGGCCCGCGGCGACCAGACCGGCGAAGTGCGCCATGTCGACCATCAGGTACGCGCCGACCTCGTCCGCGATGCGGCGGAAGGCGGCGAAGTCCAGCTGACGGGGGTAGGCGGACCAGCCGGCGACGATCAGCTTCGGCTTGGACTCCTTGGCGAGGCGCTCGACCTCGGCCATGTCCACGACACCGGTCTCGTCCACGTGGTACGGGACCACGTTGTAGAGCTTCCCGGAGAAGTTGATCTTCATCCCGTGGGTCAGGTGCCCGCCGTGCGCCAGGTTCAGGCCCATGATCGTGTCGCCCGGCTTCAGCAGCGCGAACATCGCGGCGGCGTTGGCCTGCGCGCCGGAGTGCGGCTGAACGTTCGCGGCCTCGGCCCCGAAGAGCGCCTTGACGCGGTCGATGGCGATCTGCTCGATCACATCGACGTGCTCACAGCCGCCGTAGTAGCGGCGGCCGGGGTAGCCCTCGGCGTACTTGTTGGTCAGGACGGAGCCCTGGGCCTCCATGACCGCGACCGGAGCGAAGTTCTCCGAGGCGATCATTTCGAGGGTGGACTGCTGACGGTGGAGCTCGGCGTCGACAGCGGCGGCGACGTCCGGGTCCAGCTCGTGGAGGGAGGAGTTGAGAAGCGACATCAGGTGGTCCCTTGGGGTCTCAGTTGCCGGAGAACGCGGTGTACTCGTCGGCGGCGAGCAGATCGGCCGGCTCCTCCGCGACGCGTACCTTGAACAGCCAGCCGCCTTCGAACGGCGCGGAGTTCACCAACGAGGGGTCGTCCACGACATCCTGGTTCGCGGCCGTGACCTCGCCGGTCACCGGCGAGTACAGGTCGCTGACCGACTTGGTCGACTCCAGCTCGCCGCAGGTCTCACCCGCGGTCACCGTGTCACCGACCTCGGGGAGCTGGGCGAAGACGACGTCACCGAGCGCGTTGGCCGCGTGCTCCGTGATGCCGACCGTGGCCACGCCGTCCTCGACGGCCGACAGCCACTCGTGCTCCTTGCTGTACCGCAGCTGCTGGGGGTTGCTCATGACCTGAATTCTCCTGTACGCGGGGGAGTGCTGATGAACGATGGTCTTACGGTGTGAGACAGGACTGCGTCACGTACGCGGTGCCCTGTTCCGCCTGGGGACTACTTCCGGCGCTTGTAGAACGGCAGCGCCACGACCTCGTACGGCTCGTGGCTGCCCCGGATGTCCACCGCGACACCCTCGGTGCCGGGCGCGGCGTGCGCGGCGTCGACGTACGCCATGGCGATCGGCTTGCCGAGGGTGGGGGACGGGGCGCCGGAGGTGACCTCGCCGATGACCTGGCCGCCGGCGACGACGGGGAACCCGGCGCGCGGCACCCGGCGGCCCTCGGCCACCAGGCCGACGAGCTTGCGGGGCGGGGCGGTCTCGGCGCGCTCCGCGGCGGACTCCAGGGCCTTGCGGCCGACGAAGTCGCCCTCCTTCTCGAACTTCACGACCCGGCCGAGGCCGGCGTCGAACGGGGTGAGGGAGGTGGTCAGCTCGTGCCCGTACAGCGGCATGCCCGCCTCCAGACGCAGCGTGTCGCGGCAGGAGAGCCCGCACGGGATCAGGCCGCGGGAGGCGCCCGCCTCGGTGAGGGCCCGCCACAGCTGCTCGGCGTGGCCGGGGGCGACGAACAGCTCGAAGCCGTCCTCGCCGGTGTAGCCGGTACGGGCGATCAGCGCGGGGACCCCGGCGACCGTGCCGGGCAGCCCGGCGTAGTACTTCAGCCCGTCCAGGTCCGCGTCGGTGACGGCGGCCAGGATGGCGGGGGACTCCGGGCCCTGGACGGCGAGCAGCGCGTACGCGTCGCGGTCGTCGCCCACCTCGGCGTCGAAGCCGGCGGCGCGCTCGGTGATCGTGTCGAGCACGAGCTGGGCGTTGCCCGCGTTGGCGACCACCATGTACTCGCTCTCGCCCAGCCGGTACACGATCAGGTCGTCCAGGATGCCGCCGTCCTCGGCGCAGATCATCGTGTAGCGGGCCCGGCCCACGGAGACGGTGCCGATGTTGCCGACCAGCGCGAAGTCCAGCAGATCCACGGCCGCGGGACCGGTGACGGTGATCTCACCCATGTGGGAGAGATCGAAGAGGCCGGCCTTCGTGCGGACGGCGAGGTGTTCGTCGCGCTCACTGGCGTACCGCAGGGGCATGTCCCAGCCCGCGAAGTCGGTCATGGTCGCGCCCAGCGAACGGTGCAGGGCATCGAGGGCTGTGAGGCGGGGGGCGGTGTTCATGGATATGGCTCCCAGGGCATGACGACGAGGACGATCCCTCCCCATCTGTCATCGGAACCTGAGAGGTTCGCCGAGAGGCCCCGGAGGGGTTCGGCTTGCACCTTGGGTGGAGCCGCGGAGCGACTCGCTTTTCAGATCTGCCTCATCCACGCGGTACGGGGCCTGAGAGATTCAAGGGAGGATCTTGCTCCTTCGGCGCCCGGCCGGTGGCCGGAACTCTCCCGCGCGGATTCAAGCGGCCTTTATGCAGTTGACCGGGTCATCATCGCACGCATCTCCGGTCAGTGGGGCGTCGGTACCCCACCGGATCCGGCGGGTCGCGCGCTTGTGCCGCATTACCTTTTCTTTACACTTCTTGGCAGGTGTGGGTCGGCCGACAGGGGGATGGCGATGACGTTGCAGCGGTACGCGACGACCGCGGGGGCCGCGCACGGCGCACTGCCCGCACAGCCGGGCGCGCCGGCCCGGGAGGCACGGGGCCCGCGCGGACCCGTCGTCCGGGACCTGCGCGACCGGGCCGGGCGCGGCCCGCGCGGCCTGCACTTCGTGGCGGGCGATGTGGTGGTGGTCTCCGGGCTTCCGGGCAGCGGCAAATCGACCCTGATCAGGCGGACTGTGTCCGCCCGTGTCATCGACTCCCAGGACACCAGGGACCGCTGGGCCGCCCTGCTGCCGCGCTCGGTCCCGTACGCCCTCTACCGCCCGCTCGTCCGCGTCGCCCACTACTGGGGGCTGTGGCGGGGGCTGCGCTCCGGCGTCTCCGTCGTCGTCCACGACTGCGGCACCCAGGCCTGGGTGCGCGGCTGGCTGGCGCGCGACGCCCGGCGGCGCGGCCGCGTCCTGCACCTCGTCCTGCTCGACGTCAGCCCGCAGACGGCGCGGTCCGGGCAGATCGAGCGGGGGCGCGGCGTCTCCGGATACGCGTTCGCCCGGCACCGCGGGGCGCTGCGGAGGCTGCTGCGGGACACCGAGACGGGACTGCTGCCGCTCGGCTGCGTATCGGCGGTCCTGCTGGACCGGGAGGCGGCGGCGCTGCTGACCCGGATCACCTTCGCGGACGCGCGGGGTTAGGGCCTCTCGTTCGGTCGCCGGATCAGGGGGCGTGGTCGGGCGCGTGCAGATGCGGGGCGGAGGACTGAGGCGACGCGGAGGGGGCCCCATGGTCTTCAGGGCTGTGGGGGAGTCGATGATTGACGACAACGCCGCAGATGCGCGTGCCCGGCCACGCGAGCCCGGCATGATCCGAACGAAAGGCCCTAACCTCTTGCTGCACGGCACAGGGGCGAGAGAGGGAAGCAGTGGACACTCCGGCGCAGGACCGCATCCACCCGCAGGGCGGATGGCCGGCCAATGAGCTAGAAGAAGTACTGGGCGCGTCGCTCGGCAGCACGGAAGCGGGCGGCCGGCTCGTGGAGGTGCTCGGGCGCAGCCATCTCTGGGTGCCCCTGCCCAACGGCGGCGGGCCGGACTCCACCGACCTTGACCTGCCCACGCTGGAGATCGACGGCGGGGTGTACGTCCCCGTGTTCAGCTCCGAGCAGCAGTTCATCAGCTGTGTCGGCACCCATATGTCCTTCACCGTGGCGCCCGCCGTCGAGTTCGCCCGCGGACTGCCCCCGCAGCTCGGCCTGGCGGTGAACCCGGGCGGCGCCGTCGGCATG
>CBRG010000155.1 GCA_000470535.1 Streptomyces sp. AW19M42 | reverse complement strand
CGCGCCCATGACCGACATGGACCCGACGAAGGAGACGAAACCCGTGAGCCGCTTACGTGTTCCCGGCCGCAGGCCGTGGTGGAGACGGACGATCGCCACCACCGGACTGCTGGCACTGGTGTCCACCGCCCTGGTGGGGATCGGCACCGCACCGGCCGGCGCGGCGTCCTGGACGCCCAAGCCCGCCCCCATGACCACGCCCTGGACGAACCAGGTCCCGGTGGACAAGCCACTGCCCGAGTACCCGCGCCCGCAGCTCACCCGGCCCGACTGGGCCAATTTGAACGGCATCTGGGACTTCGCCGTGACCGGGCGCGACGCCGGGCAGCCCGCCTCGTTCACCGATCAGATCCGGGTACCGTTCGTCGCGGAGTCCGCGCTGTCCGGCATCCAGCGGAAGATCACCGAGAACGACAAGCTCTGGTACAAGCGCACCTTCACCGTGCCGTCCGACTGGAACGGCCGCCGGGTCGAGCTGAACTTCGGCGCCTCCGACTGGCAGACCACGGTCTGGGTCAACGGCACACAGGTCGGTGCCCACAAGGGCGGCTACGACTCGTTCGGGTACGACATCACGCCACAGCTCAACGGCGGGACGAACACGGTCGTGGTCTCGGTGTACGACCCGACGCAGACCGGCGGGCAGGCCGTCGGCAAGCAGCGCATCAACGACGTGCGGCCGCACGACGGCGGCGGCATCTTCTACACCGCGGCCTCCGGCATCTGGCAGACCGTCTGGCTGGAACCCGTGGCCGCCGCGCACATCACCCGCCTGGACATGACCCCGAACCTGGGTGACAGCACCCTGCGGGTGAAGGTGCAGGGCGCGTCCGCGGGCGGACGCAGTGCCCGGGTCACCGTCTCCAGCGGCGGCACCGTGGTCGGTACGGCCACCGGGACCGTCGGCTCCGAGATCTCCGTGCCGGTGCCGAACCCGCATCTGTGGACCCCTGAGGACCCGTTTCTGTACGACGTGAAGGGGGAGCTGCTCGACGGCTCGGCCGTCACCGACTCGGCAGGCAGCTACACGGGCATGCGGTCCATCGCCGTGGCGAAGGTCGACGGCGTGCTGCGCCCGGTCCTCAACGGGAAGTTCGTGTTCCAGACCGGCACCCTGGACCAGGGCTACTGGCCGGACGGCATCTACACCGCGCCGACCGACGCCGCGCTGAAGTCGGACCTCCAGGCGCACAAGGACCTCGGGTTCAACATCGTCCGCAAGCACATCAAGGTCGAACCGCAGCGCTGGTTCTACTGGGCGGACAAGCTGGGTCTGCTGGTCTGGCAGGACATGCCGGCCATGGACACCGGAAAGAGCCCCGACTCCGCGGCCCGCACCCAGTGGGAGGCCGAGTTCCACGCGATCATCGACCAGCACCGCAGCTCGCCCTCGCTGGTGATGTGGGTGGACCAGAACGAGGGCTGGGGGCAGTACGACCAGGCCAGGATCGCCAACGAGGTGAAGGCGTACGACCCGTCCCGCCTGGTGAACAACATGAGCGGGGTCAACTGCTGCGGATCGGTGGACGGCGGCAACGGGGACGTGGTCGACAACCACAACTACGTCGGCCCCGGCAACACCGCCCCGACCGCGACGAGAGCCGCGGTCCTCGGTGAGTTCGGCGGCCTCGGCTACAAGGTCCCCGGTCACGAGTGGTTCCCCGGCGGCGGCTTCAGCTACGAGGACCAGGCGAGCGTCGCCGCGCTCAACAACCGGTTCGTCGGACTGCTCGACAGCATCCGCGTCGGTCAGCTGCCGGCGGGCCTCTCCGCCTCGGTCTACACCGAGATCACCGATGTGGAGAACGAGGCCAACGGGCTCCTCACCTACGACCGTCAGGTCGTCAAGGTGGACACCGCACGGGTGAAGGCCGCCAACCAGGCCCTCATCGACGCCTCACGGAACCCCGCTCCCCCGGTGACCCTGCCCACCGGGCAGTACAAGTCGCTGCGGGTCACCACCCCCGGCTACACCGACAAGTACCTGCGCCACCAGGACGCGCTCGCCTTCACCGAGGTCGTCGGAGCGGGAAGCGACGCCGTGCTCAAGAACGACGCCACCTGGAAGATCGTGACCGGGCTCGGCAACGGCAACTGCTACTCGCTGGAGTCCCGCAACTATCCCGGTGAGTACCTCCGGCACCAGAACTTCCGGGTCCGGCGGGACGCCGACGACGGATCGGCCCTGTTCGAGGCCGACGCCACCTGGTGCGCGGTCGCCGGCAGCGGCGGGGTGCGGCTGTCCAGCGCCAATCTGCCGGGCAGCTACCTGCGTCACATCGACTCGGAGGTCTGGCTGGCCACACCGGGCGGCACCCACGCCTGGGACAACCCCGCCACGTTCACCGAGGACACCACCTGGGCGGTCGAGGCCCCCTGGGCTCCCTGACCGGCCCTTGGGCCGTGTCCGCGAAGTCTCGTCCGGCCGGCGGCGCCTGGCACGCACTCTCGCCCCACCGGGCGAAGACCCCAGTACGTCCAGAGCACGCACCAGACACCGCCGGCCCCGCCCTTCGGGCGGACGACGAAACTTCTCGGACACTCCCCAGCACGCCGACGGCCCGGCCGTGACGCATGCGCGTCGCGACCGGGCCGTCGGTCCGTTCTCGGCGGGTGCGCTACCGCGCCTCACCGGCCGGTGCGAGGTACGTGTGCAGCAGCGCCGTCCGCCCGTCGGCCGTCGTCCAGTCGCCCTCCCGGCTGGAGACGAGCCGCCAGCCGGCGCGCTCGTAGAGCCGGACGGCGGCGGCTCCGCCGTCCTCCACCTCCAGCACCGGCCGCAGGCCATCGGCGGTCGCGGCGGCCACCGCGGTCGCGAGCAGCGCGGTCGCCACACCGCTCCGCCGGGCCGATGCCGTGGCGAACAGCCGTGACACCGAGACCAGTTCGTCCGGCACAAGCCCGGCCTCCGCCGCCATGGCCCGGCCGGTCCGGGTCAGTGCGACATGCCCCAGGACGCAGGTGCCGTCCCAGGCCGCCCAGGCGTCGAGCAGACCGTCGGGGGTCAGCCAGCCCGCCGGGTCGTCCGGCCACCGGGCCGGGTAGCGGTCCGCCTCGTACACCGTGGCCAGTGCCTCGACGCAGGCCTTCAGGTCGTCGTCGCGGCGGCGACGGATCTCCGGATCGTCCATCCCCCGATCCTCACACGACGCCCAATCCGGACCGGCTGCCGGGCATGCCGCTGCCTGCCGCCGCACGGGGGCGAGGGCAGGCAGCGGATCGGTGCCGGACGGTCTACGGCTGTCCGGCGCCGTGCAGCGCGCTCACCTCGTCCGCGGTCAGGGCCTTGTCGTACACCCTGACCTGGTCGATGGAGCCGTTCCAGAAGTCGCCCTTCTCGCCCGCGTACTGCCCACGGCCCACCGAGAGCGGGCCGGTGCTCACGTCGGCGGGGCCGGCCGGGGAGGTGGCCGCGAGGCTGCCGTCGACGTACAGCTTCAGCTCGTCACCCTCGCGCACGCCCACCAGGTGGTACCACTTGCCCGTCTCGGGCGTCATCTCCGCCCGCGCGCGCTTGCCGCCCGGGGTACTGAAGGCGAACGCGCCCTGCCCGTACTGGAGATAGAACGGATTCTCCGTGCGACGGCCGTCCTGGCTGACCGCCGTCGCGTAGTTGCCGGGGAGCGCGTCGAGCGAGGCCCAGGCCGAGACGGTGTAGTCACCGGTGGTGTCGACGGCCGGGCCCGCCGTCTGGGCGTACTGGCCCTCGCCGTTGAACTTCAGCGCCGAGCCCTGGACGCCGGGCGTCCAGGTGGTGCCGGCGGAGAGGGTGAGCGGGAGGCGGTTGGGGCCCTGGTCGGCCGCCTTGGTGCCCTTGCCCTCGTCGAGGTTCCAGGCGGCGCCGCCCTTGACCTCGTCGCGGTGGCCGGCGTTCGCACCGGCCGCGATGACCTGCTGGTTGATCTGGCGGACCTTCTCGGGGTCGACCTTGATCTCGCGCCGGTCGTAGGTGTAGAGACCGTTCAGCTCGTTCTCCAGGTCGCTGACCTGGGTGTACACCGAGCCGGACAGCTCTGCTCCGGCCGCGGCGAGGTAGTACGTCCGGGTGTTGTCGACGTACTTGGCGGTGAGAGCGTCCTTGTCCGCGACCCCGCTGTAGATCGCCGCGGGTGCGCCCGGCCACATGTGTCCGGGGCTGCGGAGCGTGAAGCCGCCGTGCTCGCCGTCCATGGCCGCCCGGTCGTCCGGGAAGGGCGCCTCGTTGTTGAGGTAGTCGTGGTGGTCGATGATGTCGCCCTTGCCCGAGTCACCCTTGGACGAGCAGCAGTTGACACCGCTGTGCGCGTTGACGACACGGGAGGGGTCGGCGGCCTTGACGGACTCGGCGATCTTGCCGGTCTCGGTGCGGTCCCATTCGCCCCAGCCCTCGTTGAAGACGATCCAGCCACCGATCGAGGGCGAGTTGTGCAGCTGCTCCATCATCTGCTTGCCCTGCGAGAGGAATGCCTGCTGCCCCTTCTCACCGGTGATGTCGGAGGAGACGAAGTCCTGCCAGACCAGCAGTCCGAGCTGGTCCGCGTGGTAGTACCAGCGCGCGGACTCCACCTTGATGTGCTTGCGCACCGCGTTGAAGCCGAGCTCCTTCTGCGCCTTCAGGTCGAAGGTCAGCGCGGCGTCGCTCGGCTGGGTGTACAGACCGTCGGGCCAGAAGCCCTGGTCCAGCATGGCGAGGGAGTAGAACGGCTTCCCGTTGAGCACCAGCTTCTGGTAGCCGCCGACCTTCTGGATGCCGAGGGAGCGCATCCCGAAGTAGCTGTCGACGGTGTCCTTGGAGCGGCCGTCGGTGAGGCTGACCTGGAGGTCGTACAGGTACGGGTCGTCCGGGGTCCAGAGGTGCTGCTTCTTCACGGGCAGGCTCAGCGCGTGGTTGGCCGGGCCGGAGACCGTGCCGACGACCTTGCCCTTCTTGTCCCGGGCGACGGCGGTGATCCGCGCACCGGCCGTGGCCTCGGCGGAGTTGACCGTCAGGGCCAGGCTGCCCTTGTCGATGTCGGGCGTGGTCGTCAGGGAGTCCACAGAGGCGGGAGCCACCGGCTCCATCCAGACGGTCTGCCAGATGCCGGAGGACGGCGTGTAGACGATGCCGCCGGGGTCGCGGGACTGCTTACCCTTCGGCTGGTCGTCACCGGTGGTGTCGGTGACCGCGACGACGATCTCCTGTGGGCCGCTGCCCTCGACCGCGTCGGTGATGTCCGCGGTGAAGGACGTGTAGCCGCCGGTGTGCTCGGCGACCTGCTTGCCGTTGACCCAGACGGTTGCCTGGTAGTCGACGGCACCGAAGTTGAGCTTCAGCCGGTTGCCATCCTTGCTCTTGCCCTTGCCGTTCTTCACGGACCAGTTCTTCGGCACCGTGACGAGCTTGCGGTAGAACATGTGGTCTTCGTGGCGCTCAAGGCCGGAGAGCTGCGACTCGACGGGGAACGGCACGGTGATGCGCTCACCGAGTTTCTTGCCGAAGACGGGCTTCTCACCGGCTTCGGCCCCGGCGAACTCCCACGGGCCGTTGAGGTTCTTCCAGTCGTCGCGGACCTGCTGCGGCCTGGGGTACTCGGGCAGCGGGTGGTTGCGGTCGAGCTTGTCGCCCCAGGTCGTGGTCAGCCGGTGCGTGGACAGGTTCTTCGCCGTGCGGCTGATCTGGGGGACGGCCTTGCCGCCCACCGTGAGCCCGGCCTTGCCGTCGTACGCGACCCGGACCTGCTGGCCCTTCTGGACGGGGGCGGTCAGGGTGACGAGCAGCGCCTTGGCGTCGCCCGGCACGCGGGCGACGGACTTCACGGGGATCGGCGAGGTGTCCGCCTCAAGCGTGAGGTGGTCCCTCACCGAGGAGAAGTCGCCCACCTTGTCGTCGAACGCCAGCCGGAGCCGCTGTCCGTCGCTCGGGACACTCAGCCCGACGGGGTAGACCTCGAAGTCGGCCGGCGGGGTGAAGGCGGACTCCGGGACGACCTCCTTGGCGAGCTTCGCGCTGGACCAGCGCAGGAACATGTTGGCGCCGCCGGTGTCCTGGAACATCTCCAGCCTGAACTCGTGCGTCTCGCCTGCCTTGAGCGCGATCGGCTTGCTGGTCTGCTCGTTGTCCCAGTCCGGCTCCCAGTGGTCGATGACCACCTTGCCGTCGATGAAGAGCCGGAAGCCGTTGTCGCCGCTCGCGGCGAAGGTGTAGTCACCGTCCTCGGGGGCCGTGATGCCACCGGTCCAGCGGGCGGTGGTGTTCTCGGTCTGTCCGGTGGTGGACTCGAACGTGCCGGTGAGACCGGGGAAGTTGATCTGCGGGTCGAGAGCGACCCCGCCGAGCTTGGCGAAGTCCCGCGCGCCGGGCGCGGACATGCTGAAGTACTCGCCCTTCAGCCCGTGGACCTCGGTGGCCGGGTTACCGGCCTTGAACGTGGTCGCGGAGGCGGCGCCGGCGGCTGCGGCGGGGGTGGCTGCGGCGGCCGGGACCAGGGTGGCTCCGGCAGGGATCAGCAGCGCGGCGGCACAGACCGCCGTTCGGAACAGAGCGCGGGGGCGGGGCATTTGTCGTCTCAAGGCGTCGTCCTGTCGAGAGAGCTGAAGTGCCTCGAACCTGCGAGGCACAGCACACAATCGAACATTCAGTCACAGCATCAAACGTAAAACAACAGTCATGCGCAGGAAATTTTCAACGATAGAAAGACCGGCCCACGCACCGCTCGACGAACCGCCACGCCCCGTTCGCGGCGGTTCGTCGCGGGGCCACCGCCCTTCCAGGGCGTGTCCTGAAAGCCGTCCGCCCGCAGGGCAGTCGGGAGTTTCACAGCACGCCCTAACGTGGCAGCCCCGAAATAGCTGTCGCCCAGGTGGTGTTGGGCTCGGCGGAGAGCCTGAAGGCCAGCGTGCCACCGCTGGCGAGCAGGGCGGCGTCCGTCCAGGAGCGGTCACTCCGCCTGCCGTTGACCGTCACCGCGTCGATGTACGCGTGTGCGGCGTCGGCGGCCGGGGCGGTGAGGGTGATGTCCCTGCCGTGCGGCCGGTCGATCACGGCCTTCGGGAACAGCGGGGCGCCCAGCAGCAGCGAACCGCTGCCCGGTGACTGCGGGTACAGCCCCAGCGCGGAGAAGACGTACCAGGCGGACATGGTCCCCAGGTCGTCGTTGCCGGGCAGACCGCGCGGGCCCGTCCCGTAGACCGCGTTCAGGATCTCGCGGACGGTCGCCTGGGTCTTCCACGGCTGTCCGAGCGCGTTGTAGAGCCAGGGGGCGTGGATGCCGGGCTCGTTCGTCGGGTCGTAGCGCACGGAGTCACCGCCCTTGACCGACCAGGAGCCGTCCGCCTTGTGGAAGAAGCCGTCGAGGCGCCGCGCCGCGACGTCCCGGCCACCCATCGCCGCCGCCAGCCCCTGGACGTCCTGCGGCACCATCCAGGTGTACGTGGCGCTGGTGCCCTGTGCGAAGCCGAGGTCGCTTCCCGGGCTGAACGGGGAGACCCAGGAGCCGTCGAGGTCGCGGGCCTGGACGTAGCCGCTGGTGCCGGCCCCGTCGGTGGCCCCGGCGTTGAACACGTTGCGCCACCAGCCGCCGCGCTCCTTGAACGACTTGGCCTCCTCGTCCCGGCCGAGCAGCGCGGCCCAGCGGCCGAGCGCGTCGTCGGCGACCGCGTCCTCCAGGGTCTCGGCGGCTCCGCCCCAGCAGTGACAGACGTCCTGCGGCGCGTAGTGGGACTCCAGGTACTGCGCCAGGTTGGGCCGCTGGCCGGCGCACTGCCCCGGGCAGCCCGCGTCCGAGAGGCCGTCGTCGACGGGAACGGTCGCCTGGCGGGCCAGCGACTCGTAGGCGCCCTCGTAGTCGAAGTTCCGCACCCCCATGGCGTAGAACGTGGCGAGGGTGGCCGCTGTGGGGTCACCGGTCATGACGTGGGTGGCGCCGTTGATGTGCACCCAGCGGTCCCACACGCCGCCGTTCTGCCGGGCGAAGTTGTACAGCGACTGGGCGAAGTCCCCGGCGATCTCCGGTTTCAGCAGGGCGAGCAGCTGTATCTGCGCCCGGTACTGGTCCCAGCCGGAGAAGTTGCTGTACTGCGCTCCCTGCCCGTGCTCGATCCGGTGCGGCTCTCCGTCCATGCCCGGGTAGCGGCCGTCGGTGTCGCTGATGATGTTGGGCTGCATCAGGGAGTGGTACAGGGCGGTGTAGAAGGCGGTGCGCTGCGCCTCGGTGCCGCCGCCCGTGCGGACGGATTCCAGCTCCCGGTCCCAGGTACGGCTCGCGGCGGCCGCCACGTCGCCCACGCCCGCGTGCGGGGCGATCTCGTTGCGGAGGTTGGCCTCGGCGCCGGCCCGGCTGACGTAGGAGATGCCGATCCGCATGTGGACATCGTCGTCGGAGGCGGTGTCGAAGCCGACCCAGCCGCCCGATCCGCGCCCGGCCCGGTCCGCCCCGGTGGCGTAGCCCTCGCCTCCGCCGCCGGTGGTCGAGCCCGGAGCGAGCGTGCCGTCCTTCCAGGTGCCGGTGGTGGAGAAGGCGCGGTCGAAGGAGGCGCTGAAGTAGAGCCGGTAGTAGCTCTTGCGATTGTTGGTACCGCCGTTGGCCCGTCGACCGCAGAACGCGCCGGTGAGCACCGAGCCGGTGACCTTGCGGTGCGCGGTGTCGATGTCGACCTGGGCGTCCTCGCTGCCGTTGAGCGAGTTGGAGACCCGGAAGAGGAGGCTGGCGGGCTTCCCGGCGGGGAAGGAGAAGTCGGCCACGCCGGCCCGTCGGCTCACGGCGAGGTCGGCCTTGGCGCCGGAGTCCAGGCCGACGGTGTAGCGGCCGGGGACGGCGCGTTCGTCGTCGTGCGAGAAGTCCGCGGCGTAGACCGCGTCCTTGGAATCGGCCGACGGCGAGGAGGTGATGTCCCCGACGAACGGCATGATCGGGATGTCACCGGCCGCGCCCGGGTCGCACCCGGCGCCGTTGACGTGGGTGAGACTCAACCCGCGCAGCCGGGTCGTGTCGTACTGGTACCCGTTCGCGGCGCCGGTGCTCGTCTGGTCGCCCTTGGTGCTCGTGGGCGACCAGGCGATCATGCCGTTCGGGAGAGTGGCGCCGGGAAAGGTGTTGCCGCCGTTCGCGCTGCCGATGAGCGGGTCGACATAGGCGGTGGGGCGGGTGGCGGGGGCTGCGGCTCCGGCTGCCGGGGGCAGCACTGCGGCGGCGAGTGCGCCGGTGACGAGCACGGCGGCTGTTCGCGCGGCGAGGCGCCGGGCCGCGGGCGACGGTCTGGTGGGCATGTCGCGGTACCTTCCAGGGAGTTCGGACAACGTTGTCCTGGTCCGGGGTCCGGCCGGGGACAACGGTGATCGATTCGCGGCCGAGCGTAGATCCCTCCGGCGCGGGAGGGAATGCCCCAGGCGTCATCCCTGATGAATGCGCGGTGAACGGTTGCCGTGTCGCGACACGCACACGTCCGCCCTCCGCGCACTTCCCGGGCGGGCCGGGACGGGGTGTGCGAGGAGGGCGGACGGCGCTCGGGCGGCGGTCAGATCGCGTAGTCGTACTGCTCGGGAACGCGTACCGTGCCGCGCAGTTCACGCGCCGCGTGCTGCGCCCACGACGGGTTGCGCAGGAGTTCGCGGCCAAGGAGCACGGCGTCCGCACGGTCCTCCGTGAGGATCTTCTCGGCCTGCTGCGGGTCGGTGATCAGGCCCACGGCCGCGACGCGCAGGCCGGTCTCCCGCTTCACGCGCTCGGCGAAGGGGACCTGGTAGCCGGGCCCGGCCGCGATGCGGGCGCGGGGGGCGTTGCCGCCGGTGGAGACGTCCAGCAGGTCGACCCCGTGGTCCCGCAGCTCGGCGGCGAGCCGGACGGTCTCGTCGGCGGTCCAGCCCTCGCGCGCGTCGTCGGCGTTCTCGGTGAGCCAGTCCGTCGCGGAGACGCGGAAGAAGACGGGCAGGTCCTCCGGCCACACCTCCCGCACGGCGTCGACGACCTGGAGGGCGAGCCGGACACGGTTCTCGTAGCTGCCGCCGTACTCGTCGGTGCGCTGGTTGCTGTGCGGGGAGAGGAACTGCCCGATGAGGTAGCCGTGCGCGCCGTGCACCTCGACGACCTGGAAGCCCGCGTCGAGCGAGCGGCGCGCGGCCTCGCGGAAGTCCGCGACGACGCCCTGGATCTCGTCGGCGGTAAGTTCGTGGGGCACGGGGTGGCCGGTGTCGAAGGGCAACGGGCTGGGCGCGACGGGCGTCCAGCCTTGCGCGTCGGGTCCGAGAGGTCCGCCGCCGGTCCACGGGGCGGCGGTCGACGCCTTGCGCCCCGCGTGGGCCAGCTGGATCCCCACCACCGAGCCCTGCGCCTTGACGAAGTCGGTGATCCGGCGGAACGCCGCGGCCTGGGCGTCATTCCAGATGCCGAGGTCGGCCGGGCTGATCCGGCCCTCGGGGCTGACAGCCGTCGCCTCCGTGAGGATGAGCCCGGTGCCGCCGGCGGCGCGGGCGGCGAGATGGGCGAAGTGCCAGTCGGTCGGTACGCCCGCCCCGGGCCCCGTCGGTTCGGCGCAGTACTGGCACATCGGTGCCATCCACACCCGGTTGGGCACGACAAGCGACCTCAGGGTCAAGGGCTCGAAAAGGGCACTCACGACGGACTCCGTTTCGCCGGGTACGGAAGGATCACTAGTACGATACATCCCGTACTACGACGCCCGTCAAATTACGACGCCTCTCGTACAAGGACTACGAGCCCCCTGCTCCCGCGACCCCCTTCGGGCCCAGGCCCGTCAGGTCAGCGGATAGGACGTGCGGCCGGACTCCTCGTCGATCTCGTCGTGGGCCTTGGTCAGCAGCTTCATCGCCAGCTCATTGAGCGCACGCGCACCCGCGATCTCCTCGCCCACCCGGGGTTGCCCGGAATCCGAGGGATGCCGGCTGGCGTAGCCGTGAGCGCGCACCTCGCTCCCGTCGGAGAGCCGCACCAGAGCGGCGGCGCGGGTGCGGTGGGAGTCCTCCTCGAATTCCAGCTCGATGTGCCATCCGACAGCGGTCTGTGTCATGGGTTCTCACCTCCGGAGGTTCTTCCTCCAGGGTGCGCCCCTTCCCCATGCGGTGCGCGGCGGGGGAAGGGGCGACCGGAGCACCTACCGCCCGCGGCGGCGCAGGGTGATGCGGGCGTCCGCGTCGTACAGCTGGTTCCAGCTGCGTCCGGCGCCCGACTTCCAGGTGACGTGAACCGTGGGCCCGTCGGCTCTGACCCCGTCCACCGTCATCGCGCGGTCGCCGTCCCGCACGTCTCCTCGGCGCAGTTCGTCCGCCCTGACCGTGACCGGGTCGGCCGTGCGCACGCTGTCGGCCTCGTCCGCCGCTAGGCCGAGGGCGGCGGCCAGTTCGCGGGCACGCTCTGGGGTGCAGACCATCGAGAGCTCTCCGGTCGGTGTGCCGAGCCTGATCTCGACCCCCGCGCCGACGGGAGTCACCCCAAGGCGTTCGGCCGGCTCACCGCTGTCCTCGTTCACGCTCTTCATCCGCTCTGCCACTCCCTTGCCCGGACGTTCCAGGGTCCATCAACCCAGCCGGAGGCTCTCCGGCGGGCCCGGATAGCTGGGCTTGGGGCCGCCGGTGGCGATCACCAGGTTCTGGAGCACCACCGTCGGGTCGACCATCCAGAATTTGAGCACGTGCGCACCGGTGGCGGTGTGGTGCACGGTACTGGTCATGTTGACGTAGTCGGAGGTGCGACGGGCGCCCACTGCGCGTTCATCGTCCCGTCGTCGGCCCCCTTCACCCGGTGACGTTCACCGACCGGGGTGGGGCGTCACCACGAGGGGTACGCCCCCGGGTCGGGCGGCCGCACACCGGCGCCCTGCCCGGTGGCCGACGCCTCGGCGGCGAGTCCGAGGAAGGAGCCGAGTGGGGTCGCGGTGAGACCGAGGCCGGGCCCCAGGACCGGTCTGCGGCCGCCGGCTCACGGCAAGTACTTAGCCATGCCGCTCGCCCGGTATTTGTTCGCATTCATGACTGACTGGACTGATCCGCACGGGGAGATCCGAAAGTTTCGGGGATCTCTCCGCACATCGACGGGGAGATCCCCGGACGGCGCCGAGTTGTCAGCGCGCGGCCGGCTCCGCCACCGGCTCGACCGAGGTCCCGCAGACGAGCCGCCGCCGG
>CBRG010000154.1 GCA_000470535.1 Streptomyces sp. AW19M42 | reverse complement strand
CCGCCGTTTCCCGGCGGGGCTTGAAGGCCGGCCTCGTCGGTGTTCGAGGCGTGGGGTCCAGGGCGGAGCCCCGGTCACGGGAAGGGGCGAGGAGGGGACAAGGCCCGCCGCGGGCGTACCGACCCGCACGCTCCACTCAGCCCCCACCCGCACCCCCACATGGCCCCGCTTCCATCGAACCGGTGACAGCACAGGTGAGTTCCCCCACAACGGCCCACCGCGAAGGAGCGACCAGCTCTTTCGCGCCTTACGCTCAACAAACCGCTCCACGAACCGCACGAACCCTCCCCGTTCCCACGTCTCGGAGGTTCACGCTCCATGAAGCTCACCGTCGTCGGATGCTCCGGCTCGTTCCCGTCCGCGGGATCGGCATGTTCGAGCTACCTCGTAGAGGCCGACGGCTTCAGGCTGCTCCTCGACATGGGCAACGGCGCCCTCGGCGAGCTGCAGCGCCATGTCGGTCTCTACGACCTCGACGCCATCTTCCTCAGCCACCTCCATGCCGATCACTGCATCGACATGTGCGCGTACTTCGTCGTCCGCTACTACCCGCACGGCGGCGGACACCTGGTCCCCCTCCCGGTCTACGGACCCGACGGCACGGAGCAGCGGCTCACCACCGCTCACGCCGACACCCCGTCCGACCACGCGATGGGCGAGGTCTTCGACTTCCACACCCTGAAGCCGGGCTCGTTCGAGATCGGCCCCTTCTCGGTCCGTACGGAGAAGCTCCGCCACCCCGTCGAGACGTTCGGCATCCGCGTCGAGCACGGCGGCAGCGCGCTCACGTACTCCGGCGACACCGGCACCTGCGAGGCCCTGGACGAGCTGGCCGAGGGCGCCGACCTCTTCCTCTGCGAGGCGTCGTTCGTCCACGGCAAGGAGGACATCCCGGACCTCCACCTCAACGGCCGCCAGGCAGGCGAGCTCGCCGCCCGCGCCGGGGTGGGACGCCTGGTCCTCACCCACATCCCGCCGTGGACCGATTCCGGCCGCAACCTCTCCGACGCCCGCGAGGTCTTCGACGGCCCGAGCGAGCTGGCGGTACCGGGCGCGGTCTACGAGATCTGACGGCGCCGGCCCCGTACGCACGACGAAGCCACCCGCACACCGGAGCCCTCACCTTCCGCGGGGAAGGTGAGGGCTCCGGTGTGCCGACCGGGCTTACGCCTTGGTCAGGTCCTCGACCTCCTCCTCGGGCTCACGGCCCGGGGTCATGAGGTTGAACTTGGTGATCGCGAAGCGGAAGGTCACGTAGTAGATCACTGCGAAGACCAGGCCGATCGGAATGATCATCCACGGCTTGGTGGCGTGGGTCCAGTTCAGCGCGTAGTCGATGAACCCGGCCGAGAAGTTGAAGCCCGCGTGCACACCGAGCCCCCAGGTGATGGCCATCGACGCGGCGGTCAGCACGGCGTGCAGGACGTACAGGACCGGCGCGATGAACATGAACGAGAACTCGATCGGCTCGGTCACACCGGTGACGAACGAGGTCAGCGCGAGCGACACCATCATGCCCATCACGGCCTTGCGTCGCTCGGGGCGGGCGCATTGAGCGATGGCGATGGCGGCGGCCGGCAGACCGAACATCATGATCGGGAAGAAGCCGGACTGGAACATGCCGGCGGACGGGTCGTCGGCCAGGAAGCGCGGGATGTCACCGTGGACGATCTCGCCGGCGGCGTTGGTGAAGTCGCCGAGCTGGAACCAGGCCACGGTGTTGACGAACTGGTGCATGCCGATCGGGATCAGCGCACGGTTGATCAGACCGAAGAGTGCGGCGCCGCCCGAGCCGAGACCGGTCATCCACTCGCCGAAGTTGGATATGCCGTCGCCGATGGGCTCCCAGACCAGACCGAAGAAGACACCGACGATGACGCCGACGAAGGCCATGATGATCGGGACGAGTCGGCGGCCGTTGAAGAAGCCGAGCCAGTCGACGAGCTTCTTGCGGTGGTACCGCTTCCACAGGACCGCGGAGAGCAGCCCCATGATGATGCCGCCGAACACGCCCGGGTCGTTGTACGTCGCTGCCGTGTCCGCGCCCTTCTGGATCACCGCTTCGGTGACCGGGAAGGCCTTCAGCACGTTGCTGTACACCAGGAAGCCCACGAGGGCCGCGAGGGCGGTGGAGCCGTCGGCCTTCTTCGCGAACCCAATGGCGACACCCACGCAGAACAGGATCGGCAGGGCGCCGGTGATCGCGCCGCCGGCATTACCGAAGACGGCTGCGACCTTGTCCCACCCGAGCCCGTCGGCGCCGAACACGTCCGGCTGCCCCAGCCGGACCATGAGGCCTGCGGCCGGCAGCACGGCGATCGGCAGCTGGAGGCTGCGCCCCACCTTCTGCAGGCCCTGGAACAGGCCGGAGCCCCGCTTCTTCGCGGGGGCCGCCGTAGCGGTGGCCGTACTCATCAACTTCCTCCAGTAGGCAAGGCGCCGCCAGGGACAGGGTTTTTGGTGGGCGACGACTCAAGAAACGCGGCAGAACGCCACGTGGTCTGGACCACTCAGTGGTGTAGACCAGTTTTAGCACGGTGAGGGTTAGATAAGGAACCTGCAATTTGCGACTACTTCGCAGTAGCCACCGCCCACGCACCGTGACATGCCGAAGGCCCCCGGACCGAATGGTCCGGGGGCCTTGGCGGTACGGGCTACGACCCCGTACCAGCGGCTACTTCGTGAGGTTGTTCTCGATCTCTTCCTCCACCTCGTCGGGTTCCCGGCCCGGAGTCTGGAGGTTGAACCTGGTGATCGCGAACCGGAAGATCGCGTAGTACACCACGGCGAAGCCCAGCCCGATCGGGATGATCAGCCAGGGTTTGGTGGCCAGACTCCAGTTGATGACGTAGTCGATCAGACCCGCTGAGAAGCTGAAGCCGTCCTTCACCCCGAGCGCCCACGAGAGCGCCATCGACACACCCGTCAGCACCGCGTGGATCGCGTACAGCACCGGCGCGACGAAGAGGAACGAGTACTCCAGCGGCTCCGTGATCCCCGTCACGAACGACGTCAGACCGACCGACACCATCAGTCCGCCGACCGCCTTGCGGCGATGCGGCTTCGCGCAGTGGTAGATCGCCAGCGCGGCCGCCGGCAGGGCGAACATCATGATCGGGAAGAACCCGGTGGTGAACTGGCCGGCCGTCGGGTCACCCGCCAGGAACCGGTTGATGTCACCGTGCACGACCGTCCCGTCCGGCTTCGTGAAGTCACCGAACTGGAACCAGACGAACGTGTTCAGGAACTGGTGCATCCCGATCACCAGCAGGGCGCGGTTGGCCACACCGAAGATGCCGGACCCCAGCCAGTTCAGGTCCACCAGCCACTTCGAGAAGCTCGTCAGACCGTCACCGATCGGCTGCCACAGCCACGCGCACAGCGCCGCGAACAGCAGACCGACGAAGGCCATGATGATCGGGACGAGGCGGCGGCCGTTGAAGAAGCCCAGCCAGTCCACCAGCTTGACCCGGTGGAACCGCCGCCAGAACCAGGCCGCCATCAGTCCCATCACGATCCCGCCGAACACCCCCGGGTTCTGGTACGCGGCCGCCGTCACCTGCGCGTCACCCGTCACACACGTACCGAACCAGACGCCGCCCGACACGAACGTCGAACCCGTGTCGCAGTCCACCGGGAAGGCGTGCAGCACCGCGTAGTAGACGAGGAAGCCCGTCACCGCGGCCAGCGCCGTCGAACCGTCCGCCTTCTTCGCCATCCCGATCGCCACACCGACGCAGAACAGCAGCGGAAGGCCCAGCCCCGAATCGAGCAGCGCCCCACCGGCGGCCGCGAAGACCTTGGCGAGGTTGGTCCAGCCCAGCCCCTCGTCACCGAACACGTCCGGCTGGCCGAGCCGGTTGAGGATGCCCGCCGCGGGCAGTACGGCGATCGGCAGCTGAAGGCTGCGCCCCATCTTCTGCAGGCCCTGGAACAGACCGTTCCACCACTGCTTCTGTGGGATCGCTGCGCTGCTTGAGCTCATCGGCGTCCTCCCGGAACAAGGTGCGACTGGGGGTTGTTGCAGACTGGTGTAGACCAGTTGCGGTACGGTGCGGAGCCCGCCCGGAAGACAGGGCACCGGTGATCGTCATCATTGGCGATGGCTCGGCTGCCCGCCCGCGAAGTTGGGCCAACCGTGCGTTACCGTGACGAAACGGACCCATGGTGGGCCGTCACATGTACGCGAAGAACCAGGGAGAAGGCCATGGCCAGCAAGGCTGAGAAGATCGTCGCCGGGCTCGGCGGAATCGACAACATCGAAGAGGTCGAAGGCTGCATCACCCGCCTCCGCACCGAGGTCATCGACCCGAGCAAGGTCGACGAAGCCGCGCTCAAGGCCGCCGGCGCCCACGGCGTCGTCAAGATGGGCACCGCGATCCAGGTCGTCATCGGCACCGACGCGGACCCCATCGCCGCCGACATCGAAGACCTGATGTGACCCGCCGCTGAACCTCTCGGGCCCCGGCCCGTACCCCGCAGGCCCCGCCCCACCAGGACGGGGCCTGCGGCGTACGCGCGATCACCGCGCACCGGAACGGGCCGCGCCCCCCACCCGATAAAGTCGACGCCATGTCTCGTATCGACGGCCGCACCCCCGACCAGCTCCGCCCCGTCACCATCGAACGCGGATGGAGCAAGCACGCCGAAGGATCCGTACTCATCTCCTTCGGCGACACCAAAGTCTTCTGCACCGCCTCGGTCACCGAAGGCGTCCCGCGCTGGCGCAAGGGCAGCGGCGAAGGCTGGGTCACCGCCGAGTACTCCATGCTGCCCCGCTCCACCAACACGCGCGGCGACCGCGAATCCGTACGCGGCAAGATCGGCGGCCGCACCCACGAGATCAGCCGCCTCATCGGCCGCTCGCTGCGCGCGGTCATCGACTACAAGGCCCTCGGCGAGAACACCATCGTCCTGGACTGCGACGTCCTCCAGGCCGACGGCGGCACCCGCACCGCCGCCATCACCGGCGCCTACGTCGCCCTCGCGGACGCCATCACCTGGGCCCAGGGCAAGAAGATCATCAAGCACGGCCGCAAGCCGCTGACCGGCACCGTCTCCGCCATCAGCGTCGGCATCGTCGACGGCACCCCCCTCCTCGACCTCTGCTACGAGGAGGACGTCCGCGCCGAGACCGACATGAACGTCGTCTGCACCGGCGACGGCCGCTTCGTCGAGGTCCAGGGCACCGCGGAGGCCGAGCCCTTCGACCGCGACGAACTGAACGCCCTCCTCGACCTCGCCACCGCCGGCTGCGTCGACCTCGCCGCGTTCCAGAACGACGCCCTGGCCCGCACCCTCGGCGCCTGAGGACCGGTCCGGCCGGCCAGGTAAAGAAGCAACCAAGTCCCCACGCACAGCGTCGATACGAGTACGGGCGCACGGGTCGAACCGTGCGCCCGTCCGCGTATCCGCACCCGGGGAGGGACCACACCATGGCCGCGCGCCACCGACGTCACCGCACCGCACTGGCCATCACCACCGCACTGCTCACCGTCACCGCCGCAGCCGGCTGCGGGGCGCTCGACAAGGCGATCGACTGCGTACAGACCGCCGACGCCATCGCCACCAGCGTGGACAACCTCCAGCAGGCCGTCACGAACGCCTCGAACGACCCCAGCCAGGCCTCCGAAGCCCTCGACGACATCGAGAAGGAACTCGGCAACCTCGGGGACAAGACCGACAACGCCGACCTCAGCAAGGCCGTCGACGACCTCCGGGACGGCGTCGGCAACGTCCGCGACTCCATCGACAAGGGCGACGAGACCCCCGACATCACCCCGGTCACCGACGCGGCCAAGGAGATCGGCAAGGTCTGCACCCCGTAACCAGCGATGCCGGTGGCGGCGATAATCGACCCATGACCCGCCTCATCCTCGCCACCCGCAACGCCGGGAAGATCACCGAACTCCACGCGATCCTCGCCGACGCAGGCCTCACCCACGAACTTGTCGGCGCGGACGCGTACCCCGAGATCCCCGACGTCAAGGAGACCGGCGTCACCTTCGCCGAGAACGCACTCCTCAAGGCCCACGCCCTCGCGCGGGCCACCGGCCACCCCGCGATCGCGGACGACTCCGGCCTCTGCGTCGACGTGCTCGGCGGCGCCCCCGGCATCTTCTCCGCCCGCTGGTCCGGCACCCACGGCGACGACCTGGCCAACCTGGACCTGCTCCTGGCCCAGCTCTCCGACATCGACGCCCCGCACCGCGCCGCCCACTTCGCCTGCGCCGCCGCCCTGGCCCTCCCCGACGGCACGGAACGCGTGGTCGAGGGCCGCCTGCTCGGCGCCCTGCGCCACGCCCCGTCCGGCACCCACGGCTTCGGCTACGACCCGATCCTCCAGCCGGAGGGCGAGACCCGCACCTGCGCGGAACTGACCCCGGCGGAGAAGAACGCGATCAGCCACCGCGGGAAGGCGTTCAGGGCGCTGGTGCCGGTGGTGCGGGAGCTGGTGGGGTGACACACAGAGGGAGTACTGCCTTCGAAACGAAGGCAGTACTCCCTCTGTGCTTGTGGGCCCGGTGGGATTCGAACCCACGACACACCGGACCTAAACCGGCGCCCTCTAGCCAGCTGGGGTACGGACCCGCGCGCACCACTCTACTGTGCGGTGTTGCGGCGCTTCGAGAAGGTTTCGGTCTGGCTGTGGCAGGACGGGCATAAGTACCGCAGGTTCTCCAGGCGGTTGTTGAGCCGGTCGCCGTCGACGTGGTCGATTTCCAGGACCAGCCTTTGCCCCTGCCATACAGTGCCGAGGCCACACAGGCGGCAGGTCTGAGGAAGGCGCGCCTCGTCGAGCGCTCGTCGCAGGAGCCCCGTTTTCGTGCGCGACGAACCAGCTGGAAACTGCTGCAGAATTTCCTCCGCTCCTCTACGGGCGGGTGAGACGCGACCGGCGTTGTGGCCCTGTCCCGTGAAGTGGGCTGTCGAGAGGCCGTAGGCCGCGATGCTCTGCTTGGCTTTCGCCCTTGCCGTGCCGTTGTAGGGGTGCTTCCCAAGCGTGCGCATCACGGCGGCCATGCTGTGGGACGTCGCAACGGCCCGCATGAGTTCCTCCCGCGGGAAGGGGAGCTTGGTCATGCCGTGGACGACCGTTTGCGACCGCGGTAAGTATCCGTAATCGCATGGCAGTTGGGGCACAGTAGGCGCAGGTTGTCCGGGCGGTTGTCCCACCAGTTTCCGTTCCGGTGGTCCACCTCAAGCCGGAGCGGCACGTTGTTCCAGACAGTACCCGTGCCACACACAGCGCATCGTTCCTCTACTCCGATACGGATGAGCTCTCGACGGAGCCGCTTACCGGGTGTCCTTCCAGCCAGTGGAGTGCTCAGAACCAGCAGATTTCCCGGCTGTCCCTTCGGGCGACGAGGTGGCGTCGAGAAGTGCGCTGTGTCGATGTTCAGTGCACGGATCCTGCGGCTGATGTGGGTGTGATTGCCGCCGACCGGACTGATGTCAAGACGTCGGAGCACCTCTTTGAGTGTGGCGGACTGGCTAACCACCTCGCGAAGCCGAGTCTCGCTGTGACGGATCCTGCCCGTCGCGAAATGCGAGATGTCCACGCCCCACTCGGCCATCTTCTTCCGCAGATAGCTCCGGCTCCCCGGCGTAGGCGTCCCCCCGCACCACCGCACAGCGTCATTGGCGTTCGTCGTCTCGCGCGCCGCCTCTTCGAGCAGCTCGCGCGTATACCGACCCGACACGTTCCCCTCCGCATCCGGCCGCACGTTCGCAGCCTCGTACGGAACAACGAACCGTTTGTCGGAGAGGTACGTCCGATATCCGACAAGATGCGGAATGGCCCGTCCCCCTTCGGCGGTGACCGAAGCGGGACGGGCCATTCCCCGTAGGTGAGGGGGTCAGAACTTCGGGTCCGGCGTCTGGGCGTGCAGCAGTTCCTCCGCCTCCTCGGTCGTCTCCACCGAGGGCGGCGAGCCGGCCAGGGGCTGATTGGCCGTTTCCTTCATGCAGACCACCGCGATGACGCCGACCACGGCCGCGCCCATCGCGTAGTACGCGGGCATCAGGTTGGTGCCCGAGATGCTGATCAGGGCTGTGATGACGAACGGGGTCGTGCCGCCGAAGATCGACGCCGACAGGTTGTAGCCCACCGACAGGGAGCCGTAGCGGACCTGGGTGGGGAACAGGGCCGGGAGGGCGGCGGACATGGTGCCGAGCATGCAGACCAGGGAGAGGCCCAGCAGCAGCATGCCGATCGTGATGGCCGGAATGCTTCCCTGCCGGATGAGCAGGAAGGCGGGCAGGGAGAAGATCAGGAAGCCGAGCATGCCCGTCATGAGGAGCGGCTTGCGGCCGAAGTGGTCGGAGAGCTTCCCGACCTGGCTGATGATCAGCATCAGGAAGACCATGACGGCGAGCAGGATGAGCAGACCGTGGGTCTCGCTGTAGCCGAGCTCGTCGGAGAGGTACGTCGGCATGTACGACAGCAGCATGTAGTCGGTGATGTTGTACGCGCCGACCAGGCAGATGCAGAGGATCAGCGTCGGCCAGTAGTTGCGGAAGATCTTGGCGAGATCGCCCTTCGCGGTCACCTCGACGCCGTCCGCGGCCTCGGTGGCGTGTGCCGTGCCGCCCTCCAGCTTCTGGAAGGCGGGGGTCTCGTCCAGGCGCAGTCGCAGGTAGAGGCCTACGAGGCCGAGCGGGCCCGCGACGAGGAAGGGGATGCGCCAGCCCCAGGACTCCATCTGCGGGTCGCTGAGGAGGGCGTAGAGCAGGGTGACCAGGCCGGCGGCGCCGACGTAGCCGGCGAGTGTGCCGAATTCGAGGAAACTGCCGAAGTAGCCGCGTCGCTTGTCGGGGGCGTACTCGGCGATGAAGGTGGAGGCGCCGCCGTACTCGCCGCCCGTCGAGAAGCCCTGGAGCATCCGGAAGAAGATCAGCAGGGCCGGGGCCCATACGCCGATGGAGCCGTGGGAGGGGATGAGGCCGATCGCGAAGGTGCCGATCGCCATCATGATCATGGTGAGGGCGAGGATCTTCTTGCGGCCGACCTTGTCGCCCATGGGGCCGAAGAACATGCCACCGAGGGGGCGCACGAGGAAGGCGACGGCGAAGGTCGCGAAGGACGAGAGGAGCTGGGTGGTGTCGTTCCCTGACGGGAAGAAGACGTGTCCCAGGGTGGCGGCCATGTAGGAGTAGATGCCGAAGTCGAACCACTCCATGGCGTTGCCGAGCGAGGCCGCTTTCACGGCGCGCTTGACGGCCTGGTCGTCCGTGACCGTGATGTCCGTCCGCCGCAGCCTGGGGTTCTGCCGCTTGCGGATGGCGCGGAAGAGGGCGGGATGGCGTTTGACCGCTTCGGGGTCGGCCGCCTGATGGGGGTCGGAGGCCGCCATGGCCGGGTCCTTTCCTCGGTGGGTGTTCCAGGGAAGGCTTCTGCGCGGTCATGGCGGTCGCAAACCGAAACGACGTGGGATTGGGATGTCCATCACATTTTTTCGGCCGTTCGGCCCAATCCCCTACTGCCCGGACGCGGTCGTCAGATCCCGAGATCCCTGATGATCTTCGCGACGTGGCCGGTGGCCTTGACGTTGTAGAAGGCGTGCTCGATCTTGCCCTCTTCGTCGACGACGATCGTGGAGCGGATCACGCCCATCACCGTTTTGCCGTAGTTCTTCTTCTCGCCGAAGGCGCCGTAGGCCTCCAAGGTCGCCTTGGCCGGGTCTCCGACCAGGGTGACCTTGAGGTTTTCCTCGTCGCGGAACTTCGCGAGCTTCTCGGGCTTGTCGGGGGAGACGCCGATGACGTCGTATCCGGCGGCGGCCAGCAGGTCGAGGTTGTCGGTGAAGTCGCAGGCCTGCTTGGTGCAGCCGGGGGTAAGCGCACGCGGGTAGAAGTAGACGATGACCTTGCGGCCCTTGTGGTCCACGAGCGAGACGTCGTTCCCGTCGGCGTCGGGGAGGGTGAAGGCGGGGGCGGTGTCGCCGGGCTGGAGTCGCTCGCTCATGGTTCTCCTCGTTGGTACGTGGGGTGTAAGGGACCGAGAGTAATAGGGGTGCCGCCGGGTGCGGGGGCGGCTGAGCTGACAGACTGTCGATGAAGGTTTACCGGACGAGGACCACGGAGGCGGCGCAGTGTCGGATGCCAGGAGCCCTGCGCAGATCGAGGCGGACATCATCACCAGGCGCGAGCAGCTCGCGGTGGTGCTTGATGAGATCGGGGTGCGGGTGCACCCGAAGACGATCATTGGTGACGCGAAGGCGAAGGCTGCCGGGGCCGTGGACCGGACGGCCGGGCGGGCGTTCGTCGCGGTGAACCGGACGGTGTCGGACGTGAAGGCCCAGTTCGTCAGGGAGGACGGTGCGCCGCGGCTGGAGCGGGTGATTCCGGCGGCGCTGCTCGCGGTGGGTGTGGTGGGGCTGCTCACGGTGTCCGCGCGGCGGAAGAAGCGTTGAGCCCCGAGGGCGCGCGGTGGCGTCGCGGCCAGGTAGGTTGCGGGGCGTGAGCGAGAACGCGGACGACAAGCTGCCCATCCGGATGCTGCACGACCGTGTGCTGGTCCGGTCCGATTCGCCCGAGGGTGAGCGGCGTTCCGGCGGGGGCATCCTGATTCCGGCGACGGCTGCGGTCGGTCGCCGTCTGGCGTGGGCCGTGGTGGTGGCGGTGGGGCAGAACGTGCGGACGGTGGAGCCGGGGGACCGGGTGCTGTACGACCCCGAGGACCGGGCCGAGGTCGAGGTGCGGGGGGTGGCGTACGTGCTGATGCGGGAGCGGGATCTGCACGCGGTGGCGGCGGACCGGTTCGAGGGCTCGGTGGATTCGACGGGTCTGTATCTGTAGCCCCCCATGGCGGTGTGCAAGGCCTGGTGACCGTTGTCACCAGGCCTTTTGCCTGTTGTTTGCTACGGTGGTGGGACCCCGACGAGACGCGCCGTACCGGGCTTCGTAAAGACGACGCACCCCGTGTTGTTCATGTGTCGTGTGTCGTCGGAGGTGCTGTCATGGCGTGGGTTCTGCTGGTGATCGCGGGTCTGCTGGAAGTGGCCTGGTCGATCGGGATGAAGTACACCGAGGGGTTCACCCGGTTGTGGCCGAGTGTGTTCACGGGTCTCGGGATCGTGGCGAGCATGGTGTTGCTGTCCCATGCGGCGCGGACGCTGCCCATCGGTACGGCGTACGGCGTGTGGGTGGGTATCGGTGCGGCCGGTGCCGCGGTGCTGGGCATGGTGGTGCTGCACGAGCCGGTGACGGCGGCCCGGATCTTCTTCGTGTGTCTGCTGCTGGTGGCCGTCGTGGGGCTGAAGGCGACTTCGGGTCACTGATGACGGGCCGGGCCCGGTCTGTGGGCGCCGCTGTCTCTCAGAGGCGTCCGGGTGCGCGGGTGCCGCGAGCGCCTTCCAGGAGGCCGCCGGTGGTGCCTGCGCCGTTGTCCCCGCCGCCGCTGTCGCCGCCTCCGGTGTCCGTGCCGCCGTCGGTTCCACCGTCCGTGCCGCCGTCCGTGCCGCCCGCGGTGTCGGTGCCGCCGGTGGGGGTGCCGGTGGTGGCGGGCGGGCTTTCCGGGGTGGACGGGGTGGTCGGCGGCGTGCTGGACGGGGCGTTCGAGGTGGTGCCGGACGGGGTTCGGGACGGCTGACCGGTGTTGCCGGGTTCGCTGCTCCGGGCGCTGGGCAGTTCGGTTTCGTCGGTGCCGCTCTCCAGGTCGAGCGTGAAGTCCTTGACGGGGGTGCCCCGCAGGGCGGCTCCGGTGTACTGGGCCCAGGTCTCGGCGGGGGCGGCCGTTGATGCGGGGCAGTCCGAGCGCGCCGTAGAGCGGTTTCTGTACGCCGGTGGCGGGGTCCTGGCCCATGACGGCGATGACGGTGGCGAGTTCGGGGGTGTAGCCGGCGAACCAGGCGGCCTTGTCCTCCTCTGCGGTGCCGGTCTTGCCGGCGGCGGGGCGGCCCGCGCCCTGCGCGGCGGTTCCGGTGCCGCCGTCGACGACGCTCCGCAGGATCGAGGTGGTGGTGTCGGCCGCCTGGCGGCTGACTGCCTGTTCGGTGCTGCGGTCCGGGAGCTTGACCGCCGCGCCGTCCTTGGTCACTTCGTCGACGAGGACGTGGGCGCCGTGCCTGCCGTGGCCGGCGAGGGTGGCGTAGGCGTCGGTCATGTCCAGGACGCTGGCGGTGGCGGGGCCGAGCGCGATCGAGGGGGACGCCGTGAGGTCGGGGGTGTTCTTGGGGATGCCGAGGTCGACGGCGGTCTGGCGGACCTCGCCGGGGCCGACGTCCTCGGCCATCTGGGCGTAGACGGCGTTGACGGACTTGTCGGTGGCGGCGTTGACGGTGATGGGCCCGTAGCTGACGTCGTCCTCGTTGGCGGGGGCGTAGCCGGTGGGTCCGTCGGGGCCCTGGACCATGCGCTTGTTGGTGCCGTCGTAGATGGTGGCGGGGGTGATGCGCCGGCCGTCCTGGGTGGTGGAGTCGTTGGCGACGGCTGAGGTGAAGACGAACGGCTTGAAGGTGGAGCCGACCTGGTAGTCCGTGCGGGTCGCGTTGTTGACGTACTGCCGGGTGTAGTCGACGCCCCCGTACATGGCGACGACGCGGCCGGTCGCGGGGTCGATGGAGGCGCCGCCGACGCGGACGTTGCGGTCGGCCTTGTTCTGTTTGCTGGTCTTGGACATGACGTTGTCCTCGACGGCTTCGACGAGGGCGTCCTGTTTCTTCTTCTCCAGCGTGGTGGTGATCCGGTAGCCGCGGGTGGCGAGGGTCTTCTCGTCGAGGATGTCGTTGCGGACGAGGTAGTCCTCGACGGCCTGGACGATGTAGCCGCGCTGTCCCGAGAGGCTGTTGGCGGGCTTGACCCGGCCCGGTGGGGGGAAGGTCATGGCAGTGCGTTCGCCGGCGCTGAGCCAGTCCTCCTTGACCATGCCGTCGAGTACGTAGTTCCAGCGGTCGGCGGCGGCGCTCTTGTTCTCGGGGTGGGTGATGACGTCGTACGCGCTGGGCGCGTTGAGCAGGGAGGCGAGGTAGGCGCCCTCGGCGGTGGTGATGTCGCCGATGTCCTTGCTGTAGTAGGCCTGGGCGGCGGCCTGGATGCCGTAGGCGTTGCGGCCGAAGTAGCTGGTGTTGAGGTAGCCCTCGAAGATCTGGTTCTTGGATTCCTCGCGGTTGAGCTTGATCGCGATGAAGAATTCCTTGATCTTGCGGCCGACGGTCTGTTCCTGGCCCAGGTAGTAGTTCTTGACGTACTGCTGCGTGATGGTCGAGCCGCCCTGTTTGCCCTTGCCGGTGAGGGTGTTCCAGCCGGCCCGGACCATCGCCTTGATGTCGACGGCGCGTTCGGAGTAGAAGTCGCGGTCCTCGGCGGCGAGGACCGCCTGCTGGACGGTGCGGGGGACCTGGGCGAGCTTGATGTTCTCCCGGTTGACCTCGCCGTCGCGGGCGATGACGCTGCCGTCCCTGTAGAGGTAGACGTTGGACTGGGCGGTGGCACTGGCGTTGGCGGAGGGGATGTCGACGAGCTGGTACCCGGCGATGAAGCCGCCGATCAGGACCAGGGCGATCAGGAGGATGCCGCCGAGCACCATCCGCCAGGTGGGGACGGCGCGGCGCCAGCCCGCGCGTTTGGGGCGTTTGGCCTTCTTCTGCTTCGTGCCGGTCGTGCGGGTCGTGCCGTCCGGCCCGGTCTTTCCGGTGTCGGGGTCTGTGGCCGGGGTGCCCTGGTCTCCGGGAGCGGCGGCGTCGGCAGGCAGGTCTCTGGGGGTCCAGCCCCTGGGGTCGGGGTCCCCGTTCCGCTGCTGTGGCTCGTCGCTCATGTCGGTGCAGACTCCTCGGCCGCGGTCAGTTCCCCCATAGTGCCCTTTTCTCCGGGATAACCGCCGGATCTACCCCCGAAAAGCGGTCGCGGCGGTTGCCCCGGCTGGACTAGGCTCGTGCGCTTTGGTGCCGGGTGCCGGGTGCCGGGTGCCGGGTGCCGGTCGGTGTCACGGGTAGCGGGGGATCGGGGGTGGGGGCGCGGTGCGGCTCTATGCGGTGGTGGCGGCGGGCGGGTTCCGGCGCTATGCCACGTACCGGATCGCGACGGTCGCGGGGATCTTCACCAACACCGTCTTCGGTTTCATCATGGCGTACACGTATGTGGCGCTGTGGGACGAGCGTCCGCATCTCGGCGGCTACGACATGTCGCAGGCGCTCACGTACGTGTGGCTGGGGCAGGCGCTGCTGATGACGTGCGCGATGATGGGCGGCGGTTTCGAGGACGAGCTGATGGAGCGGATCCGTACCGGCGATGTCGCGGTCGATCTCTACCGGCCGATCGATCTTCAACTGTGGTGGCTGTCGGGGGATTTGGGGCGGGCCGCGTTCCACCTGCTGGGACGCGGCATCGTGCCGATGCTGCTGGGCTCCATGGCGTTCGAGCTGGCGCTGCCCACGTCGCCGGGGATCTGGCCGGCGTTCCTGGTCTCCGTGGCACTGGGGGTCGTGGTGAGTTTCGCGATCCGCTATCTGGTGGCGCTGTCCGCGTTCTGGCTGATGGACGGGGCGGGGGTGGCGCAGATCGCGTTCCTGGCGGGGATGTTCTTCTCCGGGCTGCTGCTGCCGCTGAACCTCTTCCCGGGGCTGTTGGGCGAGGTGGCGCGGGCGTTGCCGTGGTCGGCGCTGCTCCAGGTGCCGGCCGATGTGTTCCTCGGCAAGCGCACGGGCTGGGGCCTGGTGGGCGCGTACGGGTTCCAGGCGGGCTGGGCGCTGGTGCTGCTGTTCGCCGGGCGGCTGATGCAGTCGGCGGCGACGCGGAGGGTGGTGGTCCAGGGTGGCTGAGGCGCTGGAGGCGGCAGTGGCGGAGCCGCCCGCCGCGGTGTTCGAGCCCCGGTCGCGGGTGGTCGAGGGGGTCAGGGCGTACGGGCTGATCGCCGCGATGTGGCTGCGCTCGACGATGGCGTACCGGGCGTCGTTCGTGATGACGGCGTTCGGTAACTTCGCAGCGACGGCGTTCGACTTCGTCGCGATCATGCTGATGTTCTCGCACGTGGACGTGCTGGGCGGTTACACGCTGCCGGAGATCGCCCTGCTGTACGGGGCCGCGGGCACGGCGTTCGGCCTGGCGGATCTGGTGATGGGCTCGATGGACCGGCTGGGCCGGCGGGTGCGGGACGGGACGCTGGACACCCTGCTGGTGCGGCCGGTCCCGGTGCTGGCGCAGGTGGCGGCGGACCGGTTCGCGCTGCGCAGGCTGGGGCGGATCACGCAGGGGGTGCTGGTGCTGGGCTATGCGCTGGTGACCCTGGACATCGACTGGACCGTCGCGAGGGTGCTGATGGTGCCGCTGATGCTGTTGAGCGGGGCGGCGATCTTCGGGGCGGTGTTCGTGGCGGGGGCGGCGTTCCAGTTCTTCGCGCAGGACGCCTCCGAGGTGCAGAACTCCTTCACGTACGGGGGTAACACGCTGCTCCAGTACCCGCCGACGGTCTTCGCGAAGGATCTGGTGCGCGGGGTCACGTTCGTCGTGCCGCTGGCCTTCGTGAACTGGCTGCCGGCGCTGTACGTGCTGGGCCGGGAGTATCCGCTGGACCTGCCGGACTGGGTGGCGTTCCTGCCGCCGGCGGTGGCGGCGCTGTGCTGGGTGGTCGCGGGTCTGGCCTGGCGGGCGGGGCTGCGGGCGTACCGGAGTACGGGAAGTTGACGGTCATCGAGCGGGGCGGGGCATCGGGCATGGGCGTGGGCGGCGGCGTCGGCAGTGGGACCGGCAGTGAGACCGGCGGTGGCATCGGCAGTGAAACCGGCGGCGGCTTCATCGAACTGGACGGGTTGGAGAAGGTGTTCGACGTCCGCCGACGTACGGGTTTCCTGCGCAGCGAACGCCGCGAGGTGCGGGCCGTCGACGGCATCAGCTTCCGGGTGGAGCGCGGTGAGATGGTCGGCTACATCGGCCCGAACGGGGCGGGGAAGTCGACGACGATCAAGATGCTGACGGGCATCCTCACCCCGAGCGGCGGCTCGCTGCGGGTGGCGGGCGTCGACCCCTCGCGGGAGCGTACGAGGCTTGCGCACCGGATCGGCGTGGTCTTCGGGCAGCGCACCACGCTCTGGTGGGACCTGCCGCTGCGCGACTCGTACCGGCTGGTCCACCGGATGTACCGGGTCCCCGACGCCCGCTTCCGGGTCAATCTGGAGCGCTGCGTCGAACTCCTCGACCTGGAGGAGCTGTTGGACGTACCCGTACGGCAGCTCTCGCTGGGGCAGCGGATGCGCGGCGACATCGCGGCGGCTCTGCTGCACGATCCGGAGGTGCTGTACCTCGACGAGCCGACGATCGGCCTCGATGTGGTGTCGAAGGCCAAGGTGCGTGGGTTCCTGCGGGACCTGAACGCGGAGCGCGGTACGACGGTGCTGCTCACCACCCACGATCTGACGGACATCGAGCAGTTGTGCAAGAGGGTGATGGTGATCGACCACGGTCGTCTGATGTACGACGGGGCACTGGCCGGCCTGCACGAGGTGGGGGAGAGCGAGCGGACGCTGGTGGTCGACCTGGAGCGCGAACTCCCGCCCATCCGGCTGGAGTCGGAGCCGCAGGTGCGCACCGTGAAGGTGGAGGGGCCGCGACAGTGGCTGGCGTTCCCGGCATCCGCCTCCGCGGCGCCCCTGGTGGCGCGGATCGCCGCGGAGTACCCGATGGTGGACCTCTCGGTGCGGGAGCCCGATATCGAGGCCGTGATCGCGAAGATGTACGCGTCGGCCAAGGGCCCGCCCGAGCGCCCGGCCACGGAGGCACCGGCCACGGGAGCACCGGCTGAGGGCAGGTAGTCCGGTGACGGGAGCACGGGCGTTCAATAGGCTGCGCGCTATGACTAGCGAACTTCCGGACATGCGTGCCTCCGACGCCGAGCGTGAACGCATCGCCGAGATTCTGCGCGAGGCGGTGGCCGAGGGGCGGCTGGAGATGGAGGAGTTCGAGCAGCGCCTCGACGCCGCCTACAGGGCCCGCACGCACGGGGAGCTGGAACCGATCGTCCGCGACCTTCCGGCGGTCGGCGCGGCGGTGGCGCCGGTGGCCGCGGGGCAGCCCCGAACGGGTTCGATGGCCCGCTGGTCGGACCGGGTGGGCACGCCGGCGACGTCGGGCGGCGCCTTCGCGTTCTGGGGCGGGTTCCGCCGCCGGGGCAACTGGACGGTCGGCCGGAAGTTCACCGCGTTCGCGATGTGGGGCGGCGGTGAGATCGACCTGCGCGAGGCGAACTTCGAGGACCGTGAGGTGGTCATCCGCTGCTTCGCGATCATGGGCGGTATGCAGGTGACGGTCCCGCCGGACCTGCATGTCGAGGTCCGGGGCATCGGCGTGATGGGCGGCTTCGGGGAGAACACGAAGGACGAGGGCGTCCCGGCCCCCGACTCCCCCCGGGTACGGGTCACCGGCTTCGCGCTGATGGGCGGCGTCGGCGTGGAGCGCAAGCGGAGCAAGGCGGAGAAGCAGCGGCTGCGGGAGGCGGAGCGCTCGCGCGGCCGGCTGGAGAAGGGCGACGGGGGCAGGGGGAAGGGCAGGTAGCCTCAGTCAGCCCCGGCGTCCGCCCCGCCCTGTTCCGCCGCCCCGTCCCGTTCCGTCGTCCCTCACAGAGCGTCGGACGACGGCCGGACGCCTGCCAGGTCGGCCAGGTTCACCAGGGAGCCCAGACGCTGGTAGCCCGCGTCGTTCAGGTGGAGGTGGTCACCGGAGTCGTAGGCGGGGTGCAGCCGGTACGGGTGGCCCGGGTCGCGCATGTCGCGGTCGAAGTCCAGGACCTGGTCGAAGACCCCGCCGGCCCGGATCATCTCGTTGAGCCGGTTGCGCACGGCGTCCTGGGCGGGGGTCCAGCTGCGGTAGCCGTCGTACGGCATCAGGGTCGCGCCGACGACCCGCATCCCGTGCGCGTGGGCCTGCTGCGTCATGCCGCGCAGGGCGCCCGTGATCCGCTGTGGGTCCGTCTCCTGGGGGAAGCCCTGCACGTCGTTGATGCCGAGGGCGATGATGACGGTCTTCGCGCCGCTGATGTCCAGCACATCGCGCTGGAAGCGGTCGAGGGCGCGCGGCCCGATGCCGTCGCGCAGGACGCGGTTGCCGCCGATGCCCTGGTTCACCACCGCGTAGCGGCCGTTCAGCCGGTCGGCGAGGACGTCGGGCCAGCGGTTGTTCGCGTCGGTGGTGGAGCCGGTGCCTGCGGTGAGCGAGTCACCGAGCGCGACGACGGTTCCGGTGGCGGTCGTGCTGCGCACGTCCACGGCGGTGAGGTAGCGCCAGGCGGTGCTGCGCCAGGTGCCCTGCTCGGTCTCCACGTAGGAGCTCTGGTGGCTGTTGGGGTGCGCGGTGACCGGGCCGCTCGCGTGGGGGGTGCGCACGGTGATGACGAGGTCGGCGTCGGCGGCGACCGGAACGACGACGGGGTCGCTGACGACCTTCCCGCCCGCGGCGACGGTGGTGGCCGGGGCGCCGCGGAACGTCACCGGGCGGGTGTTCACGGTGACGTTGTCGATCAGCAGCGGCTGGGTACCGAAGAGGTTGGAGAGGGTGACGCGGGCCGCGTTGCCGCCGATGCTGGTGTGTACGACGTTGCGGATGGTGCGGTGGCTCAGGTCCTGGTCGTGGTTCGGGTCGGGGGACCCGAGGACGGGCGCGGCCGCCCAGGTGGCGAGCCAGAGTCCGGTGGAGTGGGCCGGTGCCGCGCGCGGCCGGGCCGTGCTCTGCGGTGCGGCGGACGCGGAGGCCTTCGCCCGTGGCCCGGAGAACAGCATCGAGCCGGCGAACGCCACGACGGCGGCGAGCGCGGCGGTGCCGGTCACGAGAGCTATGAGCAGGGCGTATCCCTGGCGCCTGGGCATGGGCGGTGTTTCTCCTCTGTTGGTGGGCCGGTTCCATGATGCGGCAGGGCGCGGGGAACTCAACGTGCGGCCCGGGAGTAGGTCGGGTAGGGACAATGCGTACGGGGCGTCGGGGGACGACGAGTACGCGGACGGGTGGAGTGGATGGAACGGATCGAAGGCACCGGGCCCGGCGAGCGGGAGGCAGGTGCGCAGGAGGGCGGGAGCGCGGGCGTGGGGGGCCGAGGTGCGGGCACTCGCCGCCCGGCCTCCCTGGCCTCGTTCTCGTACACCGCCGCGGACGAGGAGAAGCGGCGCGGCGTACGGCGGATGAAGACCACGGCCACGGGCCTCCTTCTGCTGGTCGCGCTGGTGTACGTCCTCGCCACCTGGGCGAAGAACGAGGGGGTGGGTGGCTGGCCGGGCTTCGTCGCCGCGGCCGCCGAGGCGGGCATGGTGGGTGCGCTGGCCGACTGGTTTGCCGTCACGGCGCTCTTCAAGCGTCCGCTCGGTTTGCCGATTCCGCACACCGCGATCATTCCCACGAAGAAGGACCAGCTCGGGGCCTCACTCGGTTCCTTCGTGGGGGAGAACTTTCTTTCGGGCGGTGTCGTACGGGACCGGATCCACTCCCTCGGCATCGGCGGCAGGCTCGGTGCGTGGCTCGCGGAACCGGAGCACGCGGACCGGGTCACGGCCGAACTCTCGACCGCGCTGCGCGGTGCGCTGACGGTGCTGCGCGACTCGGATGTGCAGGCCGTGGTGGGTGAGGCGATCACCCGGCGGGCGAACGCGATGGAGATCGGTCCGGGTCTCGGCAAGATGCTGGAGAAGGTCGTCGCGGACGGCGGCCACCGCAAGGTGGTGGACCTGGTGTGTGTCCGGGCTCACGACTGGCTGGTGCTGCACGGCGACTCGGTGATGGACGCGGTGCAGGGCGGCGCGCCGGGCTGGACCCCGAGGTTCGTGGACAAGCGGGTGGGGGAGCGGGTCTACAAGGAACTGCTGCGCTTCCTCACGGAGATGCGCGACATGCCGGGGCACCCGGCGCGCGGCTCGATCGACACGTTCCTGACGGACTTCGCGGCCGACCTCCAGACGGACTCGGAGACCCGGGCCCGGGTGGAGCGGCTGAAGTCGGAGGTGCTGGGGCGCGGCGAGGTGCAGGACGTCATCGCGTCCGCCTGGTCCTCGGTCCGCGCGATGGTCATCGCGGCGGCCGAGGACGAGCAGAGCGAACTGCGGCTGCGCGCCCGTGCCTCCCTGATGTCCCTGGGTGCCCGCCTGGCGACGGACGGCCGCCTCCAGGCGAAGCTGGAGGGCTGGCTGGAGGACGCGGCGGTGTACGTCGTGACGACGTACCGGACGGAGATCACGTCGCTGATCAGCGACACGGTGGCAGGCTGGGACGCGGACCAGACGTCGAAGAAGATCGAGGCGCACATCGGCCGCGACCTGCAGTTCATCCGCATCAACGGCACGGTGGTGGGCGCGCTGGCCGGTCTGGCGATCTACACGGTGTCACGGGCCCTGGGCGGCTGAGGCAGCTCGGTCACGTCCGGCGGGCCCATCGAGCCCGTCCGGCGATTGAGGACACACGGTTCCCCGGACGCCCCCGGGGCCCGTCCGCGCCTCGCCCGGTCCGCCCGGGACGGGCCCCGCCCAGGGATCAGGCCGCTCGCCGCGTGACCGCCCAGGACGCGGCGGCCACCGTGCCCGCCACGGTGAAGACCGCGGGCCACGCGCCGATCCGCTTGGCGAGCGGGTGCGATCCCGCGAAGGCGGCGACATAGGCGGTGGTCAGCCCGACGGCGGCGCGCGTCCCGGCCTGCCGGTTCCACTCGTACGCCGCCGCGGTGCCCGCCGCGGCGAGGGCGACGCCGCCGAGCGGGCGCTTCCTGGTCCACCGCGCGACGGCGTAGCCGCCGACCAGTCCGCCCGCCGCCACTGCCGTTGCCGGAATCCTCGCCATCGCGGCCACCTTCACCTTCGCGTCCGTCGTCCGGTGCCGCTTCTCGGGCCCGGATCCCGGATCCGAGGCTAACGCGGCTTTCCGGCGTCCCGTCGCCGAGGGGGTGTACGTGCGTTTACCCTAGGGGGTGAACGCACGTACACCCCCTCCCTGCCGTCGAGCACCGTACGGAGAACCATGCCCGCGGACATACCCGCCCCAGCCGATCCCGCCACCCCTGCCGCCGAGGCCCCGCACCCCCGCTTCGCCGTCGGCGTGCTGGCGTTCTGTGGTGTCGTGGTCGCGGTCATGCAGACGATCGTCGTGCCGCTGCTGCCGCACATCCCCGGGCTGACCGGCGCCACCCCCGCCGCCGCGAGCTGGCTGGTCACCGTCACGCTCCTCACCGGCGCGGTCTTCACCCCGGTCCTGGGCCGGGCCGGTGACATGTACGGCAAGCGGCGGGTACTCGTCGCCTCGCTCGCGGTGCTGGTGGTGGGCTCTGTGCTCTGCGCGGTCAGCTCGCACATCGGGGTCCTGATCGCCGGCCGCGCCCTTCAGGGTGCGGCGATCGCCGTCGTACCGCTGGGCATCAGCATCCTGCGCGACGAACTCCCGCCCGAGCGCGTCCTGTCCGCCGTCGCGCTGATGAGCTCCACGCTCGGGATCGGCGCGGCCATCGGCCTGCCGGTCGCCGCCGTGGTCATCGAGAACTTCGAATGGCACACGATGTTCTGGGTCTCCGGCGTGATCGGACTCATCGACATCGCGCTGGTCCTGCGCTGCGTGCCGGAGTCCCCGCTGCGCAGCCGAGGCCGTTTCGACGCCGTCGGCGCGCTGGGCCTGTCCGCCGCGCTGGTCTGCCTGCTGCTCGCGGTCACCCAGGGCGCCGACTGGGGCTGGGGCTCGGTCCGGACGGTGGGCCTGCTCGTGACGGCCGTCGTGGTGGCGCTGCTCTGGGGCGCGTACGAGCTCCGCGTCGCGACGCCCATGGTCGACCTGCGGGTCTCCGCCCGCCCGGCCGTACTGCTCACCAATATCGCCGCCCTGCTGATCGGCTTCGCGTTCTACGCCAACTCGCTGGTGACCGCCCAGATGGTGCAGGAGCCGAAGGCCACCGGATACGGGCTCGGCGCCTCGCTCGTCGTCAGCGGTCTGTGCCTGCTGCCCGGCGGCCTGGCGATGGTGGCGCTCTCGCCCGTCTCGGCGCGGATCTCCGCCAAGCGCGGCCCCAAGGTCAGTCTGGCGCTGGCGGCCGGGATCATCGCCGTCGGTTACGGGGTGCGCTACTTCACCAGCCACAGCCTGTGGCTGATCATCGCCGGAGCCACCGTCGTCGCGTCGGGCACGGCCATCGCCTACTCGGCCCTGCCCGCCCTCGTGATGCGCGGGGTCCCGGTCAGTGAGACCGGGGCGGCCAACGGTCTGAACACCCTGATGCGGTCGATCGGGCAGTCCTTCTGCAGCGCCACCGTGGCCGCGGTCCTGGCCAACATCACGTTCCAGGCAGGGGGACGTACGGCTCCGACCCTCCACGCGTACCAGTTGGTCTTCGTGATCGCGGCGGGCGCGTCGCTCGCCTCCCTGGTCGTCACGCTGTTCCTGCCGGGCCACAGGCGGGCCGGGGCGGGTACGGTCGGGGAGAGCCGTAAGGCGCCGGGCATCCGCGAGGGCGGTGTACGGACAGCACAGATCCAGGAGGGCGCATGACCGGCGGCCAGGCCCCCGCCACACCGGCCACCGGGTCCGCGGACGCGGGCACCGGACGGGGCGCGATCCTGCGTGCGGCACGGCGGGCGTTCACGCAGCGTCCGTACGCCGAGGTGACGATCCGCCAGATCGCCGCGGACGCCGGGGTGAGCCCGGCCCTGGTGGTCAAGCACTTCGGCCGCAAGGAGGAGTTGTTCAACACCGTGGCCGACTTCGGTCCGGCCGCCGCCGAACTGTTCGACGCCCCGCTCGCCCTGCTGGGCCGCCACCTGGTCGTCACGCTGGTGACCCGGCGCCGCGAGCTCAAGTCGGACCCGCTCCTGCGCGTGGTGTTCTCCCTCGGCAACCAGGACGAACGCTCGCTGCTGCGCGACCGCTTCCACGAACAGGTCACCGACGTCCTGACCGCCCGGCTCTCCGGCCCCGACCGGGCGCTGCGCGCCGAGCTGCTGGCCGGCCACCTGCTCGGCCTCGGCGCCACCCTCAGCCTGCACCGCGAGGGAGCCGGCGCCCTGGCCACCCCGGAACACATCGCCGACCTCTACGCGCCCGCACTCCAGAAGCTGATCACGGGCTGAGCGGCTCAGGGTATGGCCTGGGCCATCCGACGTGGGGGGGCCTCCTGCGACCGACCGTATCCGCGCCCGCAGACATGGAGCGCCGGGTGAACGAGGAACTCACCGGTACGGACGCCTCGATGAAGGTGGACCCGCAGGGCCCCGGCCACTTCGAGGAGCCCCTGGAGTGGACGGCGACGCTGCGCACCACGCTGGCCGGTGACACCTCCACGGCCAACCTGGAGAAGCACTTCAAGGACCTGGTCGGCACCCGCGACCGCGTCAACTCCTGGATGCAGGGCCACCCGGAGGACTACCGCTGACGGACCGCGGTCACTTGCCCAGCTTCGCCGCCCGCGCGGCACGCCTGGCGAACGTCTCCTCCTTGGCGGCGTCCATCTCGCGCAGGGCCGTCTTCCGGTCCCGCTGGGCGAGCCGGTCCAGATAGAGGTGCCCGCGCAGGTGGTCCGTCTCGTGCTGGAGGCAGCGGGCGAAGTAGCCCCGGCCCTCGATCACCAGCGGATTGCCGTCCTTGTCGCGGCCGCGTACGACGGTACGGTCCAGCCGGGCCACCATCCGGTAGGGGCCCGGGACGGACAGGCACCCCTCGGACTCCTCGACCAGCCTGCGCTGTTCGGGCGGCACCTCGTCCAGGACGGGATTGGCGATGTGCCCGACATGGCGGACCCCCCAGTCGTCCGTGATGTCCCACATGAACAACCGCAGGTCCACATCGACCTGGTTGGCGGCGAGTCCGGCGCCCTCCGCCACCTGGTTGGTGGCGAACATGTCGTCGACCAGCCGGTAGAGCTCGGGGGTGCCGAACTCGGTGACGTCCCGGCACGGGCGGCGCAGGACCTCCTCCCCGACGACGGTGATCCGGCGCACCGAGCCCCGTTCGCTCTCCGGTGCGAACCGGGGGAAGGAGTCGACGGGCACGCCCTGCACACGTACCCGACGGTCCTGCGAGGTGTCATCGAACCGAGCGGCCATGGGGATGATCAACGCCTTCCGCGCACAGGGGAGTCGGCCGCGGGGCGGCCGGTTTGACCGAATGCTTTGCAAAGTAGCACTCTTTGCAAAATGAGCGATGAAAAGCGTCAAGCCGGGTCCACGGGCCCGCTGCCGTACCGGGCCCGCAAGCCGCTCCCGGACCACCCTGTCCGGGTGGCCCTGCTCGACCTGCTCGCGGAGGCCGGCACCGTGACGTCCACCGAGGCCGCCACCCGTCTCGGCCACAGCTCCGGCCTCTGCTCCTTCCACCTGCGCCAGCTCGCCGCGTACGGCCTCATCGAGGAGGCACCGCACAAGGGCGGCCGGGTGCGGCCGTGGCGGCTGCGCTGGGAGACCTCCCATGAGCCGGGTGGTGAGGCGCCGCACAGCGCAACGGAGTCGGGGAAGCCGGACGGGTTCGACGCGCTCGCGCGCGGGCTGCTCGCACGTGAACTGGAGGACGAGAGCTACCAGCACTGGCTGAGCCATCGCGACCGGGCGCCGGCCGAGTGGCGGCAGGACGAGTCCATCAGTGCCGTCGTCCATCTCACTCCGGCAGAGACCGCCGAACTCGCCTCCTCCGTACGCGACTTGCTGGCCGGCTACCGCGAGCGGCACCCCGGGGCGCGCCCCGCAGGCGCCGTGGCCGTGGCTGCGGTCACCAGGCTGTTCCCCCTGTTGGCGGACAACCCCGGTCAGCTGCCGTCGGCCTGACGGCCCGTCGAGCAGGTGGCATCCGGCGATCAGTTGACTCCCGGCGATCAGCTGCCCGAGGTCCGCTCGGTGGCCCAGTCGTCGGCCATCAATACGAACACGGTCCTGAAGGCCTACCGGGAGCTGGTAACCAGGGGCCTGGCCGAGGGGCGGCCGGGGTGCCTATTTTGTAACGACGTCCGTGTCCGCGTCCGCGTCGTCGTCCGCGTCCGAAGCCGATTCCGCCAGCACCGCGAGCACCTTCGCGAGCCGCTCCCGTGCCCCCGCCTCCGTGATGACCCCGTCCGGGCCGACCGCCTGCCGGTCCACCGGAACCCGCGCACAGGCGGCCTCGACGATGGTGGCGCCCGTGTATCCGAGCACGGTCCGCAGCGTCGCCTCCGCGCCCAGGCCACGGCCCGGTGCGGCGGCGCTGACCCAGGCGACCGGCTTGTCGCAGATCTCGGTCCCGCCGACCGTCCAGTCCAGCAGGTTCTTGAACGCCCCCGGCAGGGTCCCCGCGTACTCCGGCGTACAGATCAGCAGGGCGTCCGCCGTGTCGATCGCCGAGCGCAGCCGGGCCACCGGCTCCGGCAGCGGCTCGGCATCGTCGTCGGGGTTGAAGTGCGGAAGGGCCGCGGGTCCCTCGTGGAGCACGGTCCGCACCCCCGCGGGGGCCACGGCCCGTGCGGTGCGCAGCACGGTCTCGTTGGAGGAACCGGACCGCAGGCTTCCGGACAGCAGAAGGATCACGCGTGGCGTCGGCATGTACGGACAACCCGGCGGACCCGGCGGGTCATTCCCGTATCCGCACAGGCCCCGGCCCGCCCGGCTACCGCTGCCGGGCCGGGGCCTGTGCCAGCTCCAGTTCGGCCACCACCTGGTCGCCGCTCAGCTCACCGGTCGCCCGGAATCCGAGCTTTCGGTAGAACCCCTCCGGCCCGTGCTCGCCGGGCACGTACGAGACGGTCGTACGCGTCTGCCCGCGCCGGCGCAGCTCGTCGTTGACGGCCTCCACCGCGAACCGGCCGTAGCCCCGGGTCTGCTGTCCGGCGGCGATGTTCAGCCGCCAGAGCCCGGAGCGCGTCCGGTCGTCCGGCTTCTCGGGGGAGAAACGCACATCGAGGAAGGCCATCACGAAGCCGACGATCAGTTCGTCGTCGACGATCAGCCGGGGCCACGCGGTCTCGGGCGAGGCGTAGGCCTGGGCCAGTGACCAGGCGACCGGCTTCACGAGTCCGTCCTGGTCGGGGCGGACTCGCAGCGCGCAGGCGTCCTCGACGTTGCCGGACGTGACCGTGACGAGGCGGGGCGAGGAGGACATTCCCGCAAGCTACCCGAGTAGCCGGAAACCCGCGCGCGAATACGGGCCGCCCTGCCCTGGTCCGCCTCGCCACGCACCGCCCCGCCACGTCCTGCCCGACCCCGGAGCCGGATCAGCTGAAGACGACGGACCGGAGCTTGAGCCGGCTGGAGGCGTGGCCGCCGTCGGGCCGCAGGGTGTAGTAGGCGCCGTCGCAGTCCGGGCCGGTGAAGACCGTCGCGGTCGAACCGGTGTTGTTCCAGGGCGTGTCGGCCGAGTCGGAGGTGTCCGCATCGTTCAGTCCGGGCAGGGTGACGCACTCCCGGCTGGGCGGGTCGAGCAGGACGACCGCCTGCCGGTGTCCCGACGGGGTGGTGTAGGTGTAGGCGAACTGGCCCTCGGCCGCGTTCGCGGAGCCGGGGAGGGTGACGATGAGCGCGAGCGCGCCGAGGGCGGCGGCCGCAGTGGTACGAAGTCGCATGGTGGGGGCACTCCTTGTGGGGTTCGCCGTGCTGTTCGTCGCACGGTTCGATCGGGGCCGGACCGGCACGGTCTGACGGGGACGGGCGCGGAACGATGCAAGATCGTTCCGGCCCGAGTCTGGCCCGGCGCCGGCCCCGACTGGCCACGGATTCACTCGCACGCGGCACGTGCTCACTCGAACGGGAACCGCCTCCCGGTCCCGCCTTCGGCCATGTGGGTCACGCCGGGAGGCGGACCGCCCCGGACCGGCTGTGTTGTGCAACCGGCACGGCCGCGCCAGGATCGGCGGTGCCGTGCGGACGGCAGCCCCGCCGACCGCGCGCACCGCACCGAACCCGACCTGGAGGCCCCGCCGTTCATGAGTGACTTCAGCATCCACAGCGGACAGGTGCACCACGCCTGGGACCGGACGGTCGAACCCGTCGCCACGCTCGCCCCCGGTGACGAGGCGGTCCTGGAGTTCCAGGACGCGAGCGGCGGCCAGCTGGTCGCCGGATCGACCGCCGCAGACCTCGCCGAGCTCGACTTCGGCACCCTCAACCCCGTCACCGGCCCCCTGCACGTGGCCGGGGCAGAGCCCGGTGACGCGCTGGTCGTCGACATCATCGACGTACAGGTCGGGGAGTGGGGCTGGACGGCCTGCCTGCCCGGATTCGGGCTGCTCACGGACGACTTTCCCGACCCGTACCTGCGCATCTCGACGATCACAGGCGGATACGCCGAACTGCTGCCCGGCCTGCGGATTCCGGTGGTGCCGATGATCGGGACGATCGGCGTCGCCCCGCCGGAGCCCGGACCGCACTCGGTCATCCCGCCCCGCCGCTGGGGCGGCAACATGGACATCCGCCACATCGGCCCCGGCGCCCGGCTCATCCTGCCCGTCGGGGTACCGGGCGCCCTGCTCTCGGCGGGCGACGCGCACGCCGCGATGGGCGACGGTGAGGTCTGCGGTACGGGCGTCGAGACACGGGCGACGGTGCGGCTGCGGGTGGACGTCCGCAAGGGTGCGGCGCCCCGCACACCGGTGATCGAGACGGACCCGGTCAGCGCCAGGCCCGGCGCCGCCCTGGCCACGACGGGCATCGGGCCGGACCTGATGGAGGCGGCGAAGGACGCGGTCCGCGCGCTGATCGACGAGATCTCGGCCCGGACGGGGCTCGTTCCGGAGGACGCCTACCTGCTGGCGAGCGTGGCGGCGGACCTGAGGATCTCCGAGATCGTGGACGCGCCGAACTGGGTGGTGTCGGCCCACGTGGAGCGGGAGTTGCTGGGCGGGGCGTAGGCGCGGACGTAGACGGCATCGCGGGTGAGGGCCGGGGGGGGCATCCCCTCCCGGCCCTCACCCGCGCACGCGCACTACTTCGCGCCCGGCGTCACTGGTCCGCGTTGCGCCAGACGGTCACGTCCACCGTCATGTACGTACTGGGCGAGTCCTCCGGCGAGTGGCCCTGGTACGTCAGGAGGCCGATGTGCCCCGTACCCGTGATGATGCAGACCTGGCGCCCCTTGGTGAGCTTCTCCAAGGGGATGTTCTTCGCGAACCGGGTGTCCGCGCGGCAGATGTCCAGCGAGCCCTCCTGCCCCGGATTGAGCAGGATCAGCTTCCCCTCGTCGCTCTCCGCGTCGAGGTCCCCGCCACTGTCGTAGGACAGTTCGTACCCCTCGTCCTCGCCCTCCTGCGGCCGGAGGTTCTCGTCCCCGAGCGTCAGGTGGTAGCCCTCGGTGAGATTGATGGACTTGTACTCGGCGGGCTCGGGGTCGGCCTGCGGGGTCCGGTCGGCCTCGGCCTCGCTGCCCTGGTCGCCCGCCGGTGAACCGGCCGCGTCCGGCGAGGCGTCGTCACGCGAGGAGCTGTTGTCCTTGGGGGAGGCACTGGTCTTCGGGGAGGCGTTGTTCTGCGTCTCCTTGCCGTCGTCCTTGAGCACGTAGTACGCCGCTCCGGCGCCCGAGATGGCGAAGACCAGCGCGGCGGCGATGGCGATGACGGCGATCCGGCCGCGCCGGCTCTTCGCGGGCGGGGGCGTGGGGTGGGTCTGCTGCCCCTGGGGCGGGAGATGCCCGGGGTAGGTCTGCGCCTGGGCGGGATACGAGCCGGACGTGTGGGCCGGGGTCTGGTGCTGGGCCTGCGGCTGAGGACCGGTGGGGTACTGCTGGCCAGGGTGGGCGGGCTGGGTCGGCTGCGCGTGCGGCGGCTGGAGGGGATAGGAGCCCTGGGCCGTCTCGGCGTACTGGCCGGGCGGCGGCGTGTGAGCCGGACCGAACCCCGGGGGCGGGGTGCTCGGCGCCGCCGGAGTGGTCGGCGAGTATCCGGCGGCCTGGCCGGGAGGCGTGGCCGGGGCGGTGGCCGGGGGCGGCGGGGTCTGGGCGGGGGCCGGGGCCGCCGCCCGTACGGTGATGTCGGCGGCGACCGGGCTCGGCAGCCAGTCCTCGGGGCGACGCAGCACCGTTTCCGCGTTCGCGGTCTGGCACAGCTCGATGACCTCGGCCACCGAGGGCCTGGCCTCCGGGTCCTTGGCCAGGCACCGGCTCACCAGCTCCATCAGCCGTTCCGGAACGCGGCTGAGGTCGGGCTCCTCGTGGACGATCCGGTAGAGCACCCCGTGCGAGGTCCCCTCCCCGAAGGCGGGCACCCCGGCCGCCGCGAACGCCGCGACCTGGCCGAGCGCGAAGATGTCGGTGGCCGGGGTGACCCGCCGCCCGGCCGCCTGCTCCGGGGCCATGAACGACGGGGTGCCGATGGTGACGCCGCTGCCGGTGAGCGAGGTCGCGTCGGCCGCGTACGCGATGCCGAAGTCGATGACGCGGGGCCCGTCGGCGGCGAGCAGCACGTTGGACGGCTTGAGGTCGCGGTGCACGATGCCCGCGCCGTGGATGACGTGAAGCGCCTCGGCCATACCGGCGATCAGCAGCAGGACCGCCTCGACCGGCAGCGCCCCGTGCGCGACGACCGCATCGGCGAGCGAGGGCCCCGGCACGTAGGCGGTGGCCAGCCACGGCTGCGCGCCGTTGGTGTCCGCGTCGATGACCGGCGCGGTGAACAGCCCCTGCACGCGCTGCGCGGACTGCACCTCCTGGGTGAACCGCCGCCGGAACTCGGGGTCCTCACCGAACTCCGGCCGGATCACCTTGATGGCCACGGGCCGCCCGCCGGGCGTGTACGACAGGTACACCTTCCCCATGCCGCCCGCACCGAGCTTGGCGGCCAGCCGGTACCCGGCGATGGTGGCCGGATCGTCGGCTGTGAGTGGCTGAAATACCTGGGAGCCGCTGCCCCCGCTTGGCTGCTGACCGCTCATGAACTCGTATCTCCCCCGCAGAGCGCTGCTGTCGAAACGGCACCCTATCCAAATCCGGGCCAGGGAGCGCCGGAGCTCTCGGGCCGAGCCGGTGCGGCCGGACCCCGTCTGTAACAATTCCCCTCATGCCGTACCTGGTTGCTTCCGCGGTACCCGGCAGGGTGGGCCGGCCGCGACCGGCCGGCCGGCCCACCCTGCCCGTCGCGGCCGAGGCCGTGCTGCGGCCCTGGCTGCTCACCGACGCCGACGCGGTACGGGAGGCGTTCCGGGACCCGGCGATCCAGCACTGGCACGTGCGGCGGGCCGACTCGGTGGCGGAGGCGCGGGGCCGGATCGAGGCGTGGCGGAGCGAATGGCCGTCCGAGCGGGGCGCCCACTGGGCACTCGTCGACGCGGAGATCGACGCGCTGTTGGGCAGAGTCGCCCTGAAGTCCTCCGAGCTGCGGGGCGGTTCGGCCGAACTCGCCTACCGGACCGTCCCGTCGGCCCGCGGCCGGGGCCTGTGCCCCCGGGCGGTCGAGGCCGATGCGGGTGCCGATGCGGGGGCCGGTCCGACTGCTACTCCGGCGGGTTGAGCTTGCGGAAGTACGTCCAGCTGGTCTCGTTCGGCTCGCTCCACTTCTCCGGGGCGTGGGCGAACTCCGGATGGTGGGCGGCGATATAGGCCCGGGTCCGCTCGGGGACCTCGGCGTACGAGCCGAGCTTGCGGCCCCGGCAGTGGTAGGTGAGGCCACCGGGCCGCTGACCGCGGGCCATCCACGGGAGCCACGGGGACATCCGGGTCCACGACATGGTGCCCGGCACGCTGGGTGCCGGCCCTGCCAGGTCTGCCCGGCCGGCGAAGAACTGGAAGAGCTCCAGGGCCTTGTACGTGTCACCGGCCGAGTGGACGGGGTACTGGGCCACCGGCAGCGGTGAGGGGTAGGCGAGGGGGATCTCCAGGCTGAAGCAGACCTGCCCGCCCAGCTCGGTCACCGGGATCGGGAAGGGCCGCCACTTCTGGTTCGCCGGGTCGTTCCAGATGTGCACCACGGGCAGGTCCTGCCAGGTCTCCAGGATCTCGCGGCTCGCGGGGTCCAGGTAGAAGGCAGCCTCACGGGTGAGCAGTTGGTAGGCGTCGGGACCGGCCTCGGCGTCCTGGACCAGACGGGCGACGTTGAGCCCTTCGAGGCCGAAGACGCGCTGGTAGGGCTCGTCGGGGGACCAGGCGTACACGTCGCCGGACCACCAGTACGTGACCTCCTCGCCGTCGAGCGAGGCGCGGGTGCGGGCGAACGAGCGGAGCAGCTCTGCGGGTGTCGTCATACGCACTACTCTGCGCGGCCGGCTCCCGCGCCGGGTCGGAAACACTCCGGACGGGCCCGAAGCACCCGTGAGGCAGGGAGGGGTGAGGGAAGGAGGAGGGGCAGGGGGAAGGGGCGTCAGGCACGGGTGGGGAACGCGAACCGCACCCCCGTCGCCCGTTCCGAGAGCTCCCACAGCCGGCGGCCGGTCGCCGCATCGGCCGCCCCGGCGGACAGCTCCACCCGCGTCGGCCCGCCGCGCAGTTCATCCCCGAACTGCTCCGGGGACAGTTCGGGGATGAACTGCGGCAACTACGCTCCGAGCGGCCTGCTCAACCACCCGTGCACCGAGCCCTCAGCCACCCGCGGCAACCGCATCTCCCAGGTCGACACGCCGCGCACCACGTACAGCTGGTTCAAGTGCTACGTGCGCGGCGAGAAGCACAGCGGCGGCAACAACGTCTGGTACTACACCAACGGCGATGACCACGGGGCTTACGGCTACATCCCGGCGTCCCGCGTCTTCACCGACGTGGACCCGGCGCCCGGCCTCCCGTACTGCTGACGTCGTACTCCGCCCCGGGGCGCAGGGACGCCTCGGGGCGGGTGCACGGAAGCAGCGATTCCCGTTGCGCGGCGGGCGGGCCTGTTTGATCATGACCCCCGAGGGCCGCCCGCCCCGTGGCGGCCGCCGTGGACGAAAGGGCCTCCGTGCGCAAGCTCGTGTACTACATCGCCACCACGCTGGACGGCTTCATCGCCGGCCCGGACGGTGCCGACCCCACCGGTCCGGACGGATTCTGGCCGGTCCCGGAGGACTACATCGCGCACATGATCGCCGAGTACCCGGAGACCCTGCCCGGCCCGGCCCGTACCGCGCTGTCCATATCGGCGCCGGGCACGCACTTCGACACCGTCCTCGAAGGCCGCAGGTCCTACGAGACCGGCCTCAAGGCCGGGGTGACCGACGCCTACCCGCATCTGCGGCACATCGTGTTCTCCCGGACACTCGGCGAAAGCCCGGACCCCGCGGTGGAGGTCGTGGCGGACGACCCGGTGGCCCGGGTCAGGGAGCTCAAGCAGGCGGACGGCAAGGACATCTGGCTGGTCGGCGGCGGGGAACTCGCGGGCGCGCTGTACTCCGAGATCGACACCCTGATCGTCAAGCTGAGCCCGATGACCATCGGCGCGGGCATCCCGCTCTTCTCGGGCGGGGCCACGTTCAGCCCGAACGCCTGGACGCTCACGGATCACAAGGTCCTGGACAGCGGGGCGATGTTCCTGACGTACGACCGTGCCGCTGACCGGCGCTGAACCGTTCGCGTCCGGACAGGATCATCCGCCCGGCCAACAGGTACCGTGCCTCGGCCTGGGCGGAGACGTGGTGCGAAATGGTGGACTGAGCAGCGAGCCCACGGATCCGGTCAGCCGGTTCCGCACCCCGCCCCTCAGCCGATTCCGGCCAGGAACCCGGAGACCAGGTCGTGCAGCGCCGCAGGCCGCTCCAGGTGCAGGTCGTGGCCGGTACCGGGGAGGCAGGCGGCCTCGGTGGCGGGGCGTCGGCGCAGCATCTCGTCGACCTCCTGCGACGGGACGAAGCCGGTCTGGCCCAGGACGAGCAGGGTCGGGCAGGCGACGGCGTCCCACTCGTCCCAGAAGGGGCGCTGTGCGTTCTCCGTGAGGGCGCCGACCATGACGTCCCGGTCGAACCGTGGCCACCAGCCGTCCTGGCGTTCCTCCAGTCCGCCCGCCCAGCCCTCACCGAGCGGTCCGCCGCCGAAGAACTGGACGGCGGCTTCGCGCGAGGCGAACGGCGTCGGCCACGTGTCCAGCCAACTGCCGATCTTGGAGGGCGTGTTCGGGTCCGCGAGAGCCGGCCCCGCCTCGATGAGGACGAGTGCGCGTACGTACGCGGGGTGGGCGGCGGCGGTGAGCATGGCGGTATGGGCGCCCAGGGACTGGCCGATGAGGACGGGCTGTCGCAGTCCGAGCTGATCGGCCACGGCGACGACGTCGGAGACGTAGGCGGCGCGGGAGACCTCCCGCGGACGGCGTTCGGCGGCGCCGTGCCCGCGTTGATCGACGGCGACGATCCGGAGTCCGGGGCTCGGGGACCGGGCCACGGTGTCCCATTCCCCGGCGTGGCCCGCCAGTCCGTGCAGCAGGATGACGGGCTGCCCCGACCCGCCCCAGTCCCGGCAGACCAGCCGGACACCGTCCCGCGTCACCGTGCGCTCGGACCAGGACATACGGGCCTCCAGGACTTGGGGGTGGGGTTGGGGTTCACAACGGGCCCGGCACCAGGCACCAGGGGGCAGGCGTCGGGCGCCGAGCATCAGGCGCCGGGCGTCAGGGCTGCGGGCCGTCCAGGGCGGCGAGTCCGCGGCGGACGGCGGCGGCCGAGCGGTCGAGTTGCCCGCGCTCGTGCGCGTGCCAGTCGGCCTGTATGCGGAAGGGATCGCCCGCGAAACGGGGGAAGATGTGGAGGTGCACGTGGAAGACCTCCTGGAACGCCGCTTCGCCGTCCGCGAGGAAGAGGTTGACCCCCTCGCAGCGCAGGCCCGACCGGCGCATGGCCCGCCCGAGCCGGTGCGCGACCTTCCAGACCTGGGCGCCGACGTCCGGCTCAAGGTCCTCCAACCCCACCGCGTGGACCTTGGGAACGACCAGTAGATGGCCCGGGTTCACGGGCTGGAGATCCATGAAGGCGAGCACCGACTCGTCCTCGTGGACCACGCTCGCATCCGTCCGGCCGCGCACGATCGAGCAGAACACGCATCCGTCGTCCGTCACAGAGATCCCTCCAGCCCCGAGGCCCGAGCCCCGATCAGTAGATCAGGAGCGTCGGGGGAGGGGCCAGCAGGTTTCGCACGCCGACCGGCACGGGGCGGCCCCGTGCCGGTCGGCCGAGGGTATCCGGCCGCGTCAGGCGGCGGAGGAGGCGCAGGTGGCGCCGCTGAGGGTGAAGGAGGTCGGGGCGGCGTTCGTTCCGTTCCGCCCCCCGGTGAAGCCGACGGTGACGGACCCGCCGGCGGCGATCGTGGAGGTGTAAGAGGCGGGGGTGACGCTCACCGAACCCCCGGTCTGGGCGGGGACTCCGCCCCACATATTGGTGACGGTCTGGCCGTCGGTGAAGGCGAACCCGAGCGTCCAGCCGTCGATGGCGGTGGTGCCGGTGTTGCGGATGGTGATCTCGCCCTGGAAGCCGCCGGACCACTCACCGACGACCCGGTAACCGACGGAGCAGCCGGCCCCGGGCGTCGTACCGCCCTCGTCCGTGGTGACGCCTACCGTGGCCGAGCGCGCCGAGCGGTTCCCGGCCGCGTCGCGCGCGTACACGGCGAAGGTGTACGCCGTACCGGAGTTGAGGCCGCTCACCGTAACGGAGGCGGCGGTGGTGGAGGCGACGGCGGTCTCCGTGTCACCGCTGACGCGGACGACGTCGTAGCCGGTGACGGCGACGTTGTCGGTGGCGGCTGCCCAGCCGAGGGTCGCGGAGGTGTCGGTCACGGCGGAGGCGGCCGGGGTGCCGGGCGCGGTCGGGGCCTCGGTGTCGTGCTCTGCGGCTCCGCCGTAGACCGTGGCCTCGCGGGAGGTCTGGGCGATGCCGTCCGCCCCGTGGAAGATGCGCTCACCCCAGGAGCTGAGCCGCGTGGGGTCGAAGCCGATCGTGAGGTCGAGGACCGGGTCGGTGTTGCCGCTCCACGACCAGGCGATGTAGCCGAGCCCCAGCTGCTCGGCGGTGGCCATCATGGTGTCCTCGTCCGGATCGCCGTACTGATCGGCGGGGCCGCCGAACTCACCGATGACCAGCGGCAGTCCGGCGTCCACGAAGGCGTTCAGGTAGTCGGTGACCTTCTCGGCGGTGTTGTAGACGCTGTACATGTGGATCGAGAAGACCAGGTTGCCGGTCGCGTCGGCGTCGTAGACCGCCTGCGCGTTGTCCCGCATGACGCCCTGCCAGTCCTGGCCCCAGTTGGGCGCGTCCACCATGATCGTGTGCGTGAATCCGGCGGCGCGCAGCTTCTGGATCGCGGCGGTCGTGGGCGCGGTCCAGCCGGCGGGGTCGGTGTTGCCCCAGGGCTCGTTGCCGATGTTGATGACGACGTAGTCCTCCTGCCCGGCGAGGACGTCCTTCAGGCCGATCCAGTAGTCGGCGGCGTGATCGAGCGTGCCGGCGGCGGAGTCCTCCCCGTAACCGGTGGTGTCGTGCACCTCAAGTACGCAGATGAGGCGGTTGGCCTTGCACTGGGCGATGACGGCGGCGACGTCCGCCGGGCTGTTCTCGGTCCAGCGGAATCCGTCGGAGAGGACGACACGAACGGTGTTGGCGCCGGTCGCCTTGATGTCGGCGAGCGACTGCGTCTCGCCCGGATACCAGGCGTGGGCGTGGTTGACCCCGCGCATGACGAAGTCGCTGCCGTTGCCTTCGAGTAGCCGGCCGTCGCTGATGTGGAGGCCGGTGGCGGCGGCTGCGGGCCGAACCTGTCCGGCGGCCTGCGCCGGAGCGAGACCGCCGAGGGCGAGTAAGCCGAGGAGGGTGGCCAGGACGGTCAGGAGGACGGCGACGACGGGACTCCTGCGTGCTGGGTTCTTCGCCGTGCCTTGTGCTGTTCTCACTGCGGCTCCAGGGGGTGGACGGGTCAAGAGCTGAGCTTCGACAGACGTTCCGTGGCTTGACGGTGTGGTGTGGGAGCGCTCCCACACCTCGCGCTCCCATGAAGCCATTCAGTCAGGGGCACGTCAAGAGACCGGACCGGTCCGGATGTGCGGAAGGAGCGACGGTCCGGCCGGGTGTGGTGCGGTGGCTCGCTGTCAGCGTCGACCCGCAGGCGAATTATCGTTCTGGTTTGTCCTTTGAGGTCCAATACGCATAGATTTCCGCCACGTTGTGCGCCAGCTGTTCCCTCCTGGGACGCTGTTCGCCCCTGGAACGTGGTCGAGCGGCAGCGCGACCCGTCATCCTCGGCTGGGAGGGCTCCGCCCACATGTCCGGAACCGTCGACCGGTGGACCACAGCACTGCGCAGGGCCTGGAGAGTCGGCACACTGTGGCCGTGGTGCCTGGCGGCCGTCGCGACGGTCTGCGGCTACGCCGTGGCAACCGTCTTTCACCCCGGGTACCTCAGTGCGGACAGCAACACCCAGCTGTGGCAGGCGCTGGGGGACGAGCCGGTGAACGACTGGCACCCCCCGGTGATGGCGCTCCTGTGGCGCGTCCTCATCCGGATCACGGGGGACTTCTCTGCCATGGCCGCGCTGCAGACCGCGGTGCTGTGGGGGTCGCTGTGGGTCCTCGCCCGGCTGGCGTGGAAGAGCTCCGGCAGCCGGGCGCTCTCCCTCGCGGTACTGGCCGTGGGCTTCGCGCCGCACATCATGAACTTCACGGGAGTGGTGTGGAAGGACGTGCACCTGGCGTACGCGCTCCTCGCCGTCCTCGCGATCGCGCTCACCGTGCGTGAGCTGCCGCGCGAACGGGTCGTGAGCCGCTGGGCCCTTCTGGCGTCGGGCCTGCTGTTCCTCGCGTACGCCGCCCTGGTGCGCAAGAACGGTGTCCCGGCCGTGATCCCGGTCTTCGCCCTCCTGGTGCTGGCCGCGTGGCCCGCCCCGGGACGGCGCCGCTGGCTGGCCGCCACCGGTGTCTTCGCCGCTGTCGTGATCGCCTGCGGCGCCGGTGTGTCCGCGGCCACCACTCCGCTGGCCACGCGCGTGTACGCGGTGATCCCGGTGGACGATCTCGCGCACGTGCTGACTGCGCATCAGATGCGCTCGGCCGCAGAACAGGCGCACGCAGAACCGGACTTGCGGGACCGTCTGGTTGCCGCCGCCGTGAACTGCCAGAAGCGGCACATCGCCTCGGACGCGTACTTGCAGTGCTTCCCGCACACCCAGCCGTTCGACGTCACGTACATGGATCGGCACGCCGATGTCATCGTCCGGATGTGGGCGCAGCAGATGCCGCGCCACTGGAAGGGCTACGCCGAGTACCGGGGCCGGGTGTTCACCAAACTGCTCTTCCAGAGCAACCAGACCTTCTGGGACGGTACCCATGCCAATGCCGGTGCCCGACTGCATCCCCTGGTGCGGAAGCAACCACTGAACGACACGCTGAGGTCCGCTCTGCAGAACTACGTGACCGGCTTCGCCCGCGATCTGCCGATGCTCTTCCAGGGCTGGTTCTGGCTGGCCGTCTCGCTGGTGCTCGTGCTGCGTCGCCGCTGGGCCGGACCCCACTCCCGGGAACTCCGCCTCCTCGGGGCGAGTTCGCTCCTGTACATCCTCGCCTACCTGCCCACGGCGCCCGAGTCCAACTACCGTTACGTGTACTGGCCCGCGCTCGCCGGGACCGTCGCCCTCGCACTCATCGCGACCGGCTTCGTGACACGTCGCCGCGCGGCAGCGGACCGCCCAGCCGAAGTGCCGGACAACCACCTTGCCGTGCCACCGGCCGGCCGGGCGCCCGACGCCGCCGCTCCGGCAGGGCCGCACGAGGACGCCGGGGCCGCTCTGTGACCGCCCGGAGCGCAGCGTGAGCACCGGCCCGGGGGCGTGAGCGACGGGCACCTGCCACCACGACGAGAGCGACAGGCCCGACGGGCGGACCCGACCGGGCCGCCCGATGGGCTCGACCGGCCGTCGTCGGCCGACCATTCCTTCGGCCATCTCCTCGGGGACGTGCCACATCCGGCAGTCCCGCGTCGAGCACTCCCGCATCGAGCTCTCCCGCGTCGACCAGTCCTGCGTCGAACAGCCTGAAGTCGAGGGCCCTGAGGTGTCGTAAGCCGAGGCTAGGCTGTGGATCATGTCGGACGACTCCCCTCTCATACAGAGCCTGCGCACTGCGGTCGCCGCCGCGCCCGCCGACGTGCCCCTGCGGCTCCACCTGGCCCAGCTCCTGCTGGAGGCGGACCGGTCCGACGAGGCCGTAGCCGAGGCGGCCGTGGCTCTGCAACACGCGCCGGGCGACGCCCAGGCCCGGGACCTGATGGTCAGGGCGATGAGTGTGCCGACCCCGGCCGCGGCCCAACCCCCGACCCCGACTTCGTCCCAGTCCTCGGCCTCGGGCCCGTCCCAACCCCGTGGCCCGCGCCGCGGTTTCGACTGGAGGGCCGCAGAGGAGCAGGTCGGGGACGCCGTGCCACCGCGGTTCACCGAGGCGCCGGTCCGCGCGGACGGGCAGGACGACTCCGCGGGCGCCGACGCGTGGGACGTGGAGGACCCCGGCACCGTACGGCTGGCCGACGTCGGCGGCATGCAGGAGGTGAAGGACCGCCTGGACGCCGCGTTTCTCGCCCCGCTGCGCAATCCCGAGCTGCGCAAGCTGTACGGAAAGAGCCTCCGCGGCGGCCTGTTGCTTTACGGGCCGCCCGGCTGCGGCAAGACGTTCATCGCGCGGGCGGTGGCCGGCGAACTCGGCGCCGCGTTCCTGTCGGTGTCCGTGAACGACGTGCTCGACATGTGGATCGGTAACTCCGAACGCAACATGCACGAGGTCTTCGAGACCGCCCGCCGCCAAGCGCCCTGCGTGGTCTTCCTGGACGAGCTGGACGCCCTCGGCGCCAAGCGCAGCCGCACCGGGCACAGCGGCATGCGCAACGTGGTCAACCAGCTGCTCAGCGAGCTGGACGGCATCGACTCTGCGGCGAACGAGGGCGTCTTCGTCCTGGCCGCCACCAACGTGCCCTGGGACGTGGACAACGCCCTGCGCCGCCCCGGCCGCCTCGACAGGACGATCCTCGTCCTCCCTCCCGACGGACCCGCCCGGGAGGCGATCCTCCGCTACCACCTGCGGGACCGGCCCATCGAGAACGTCGGACTGGGCAAGCTGGTCAAGATCACCGAGGGCCTCTCCGGTGCGGACCTGGCCCATGTCTGCGAGGCGGCGGCGGAGCGTGCGCTGCTGGACTCGGTGCGCACCGGAACCGTACGGATGATCGGCATGAAGGACCTGCTGGCCGCCGCGAACGAGGTCGTGCCGTCCGCCGAACCGTGGTTCTCCTCCGCGCGCAACGTGGCGATGTTCGCCAACGAGGGCGGCATGTACGACGACCTGGTGACGTACCTGAAGAAGAGGCGCAAGCTGTGACCGCGATGCTGCACCCCGCGGTGGAGCGGGCCGACCTGCTGATCGACCTCAAGCGGTACGAGGAGGCCAGGGAGGTGCTGGCACAGCGGCTCGCGGAGGACCCCGAGGACATCCGGGCCTGGGTCGAACTCGCCCGGAGTCATGTCGAGGACAAGGAAGATGGCGCGAAGGCGCTGGAGGCGACCGAGCAGGCGCTGGCCCTGAACGCCCAGGACATCGGGGCGCTCCTCATGCATGCCCGCGCCCTGCGCGTGGGAGGCCGCTTCCCGGAGACCGAGGGCGTGCTGCGCGAGGCGATCCGGCTGGCGCCCGACTACTGGTTCACCTACGCGCGGCTCGCCGACTGGCTGTGGCGCATCAGGATGATCAGCTCCGGACGGGCCAACGGCGGCCAGGTCCGGCGCGAGGACCTTGAGGCCGCCCTGCGGGAGGCCGACCTGATAGCCCAGGAGGCCATCCGGCTGGGCCCCGAGCAGGTGTACGCCTACGAGGTGGCCTGGCTCATCGCTGACATGTCCGCCAACCGGAGCGTCGCCGCCAGGATGGACGAGGCCATCCTCCGGCTGGACCCGCAACACGAGCAGGCCCTGGCCCGCCGGACGAAGGCGGCGGCGACCGCCCCCGGCGTCAAGGCGACGGAAGCCGCCACCCTGTACGCCGACGCGCTGGCCTCCACCCCGGACTCCGCCCCGATGCAACGCGGCCTGGACGCGGCCTCCTACCGCCTCCTGCGCGGGCTCCGCTGGCCCGCCCTGCTCTGCCTGGCCCTTGCCGCCACGGGCATCGACCTGTTCGCCACGGACGGGGACACCCAGCGAGAGCTGCCCCTGGTCCTCGGCCAGCGCCTGTGGGACCTCGTCCCGATGGCGGTCATCTGGGCCCTCGGCGCCCTGCTGCGCTACCGCCGCCTGCGCGCCGGCATCCGGGTCAACCTGCGTTCCCTCATCCGGCGCCTGACCTGGTCCCGCGTCGTCCTGGGCCAGGCGGCATGGGCCATGCTCTGCGCGCTGCTGATCACCCAGATCCCCTGGACGGAACGCACGATCCCGCTCGTCCTCTTCTGGGCGGGCCTGGTGCCGTCGGTGGCGACGATGTGGTTCGACCGGCCGAAGAACAGTTGAGACAGGACGAAAGGGATAGGGGGATGACAGTGCCCAAGGCGTGCATCCTCTTCGATATCGGCGGCGTCCTGGAACTCACCCCGGCAACGGGGCGGGTGCAACAGTAGGAAAAGCGGCGGGGGTTGCCGCCGGGCGCGGTGCACGAGCGGATGCGTGACGTATGGCAGGCCGGGAGCATCGGGAGCATCAGCGAACGAGAGGTGCACGAGCAACTGGCCGCCCGCCTGGCGCTCGCCGCGCCGCAGGTCGCAGCGTTGACGGCCGACCCCTGGACGGAATACCTGGGCACGCCCAACGAGGAACTCATCGCCTACGTGTGGGGCCTCCGCGAAAGTGTCGGCCGGGCATCCTGAGCAACAGCTTCGTCGGTGCCCGGGAGAGGGAGACGGCGCTGTACCGGTTCGACGAACTGGTCGAGCAGATCGTCTACTCGCAGGAGATCGGCATCGAGAAGCCGGACCCACGCGCCTTCGAAGCCGCATGCGCGGCCCTGGGTGTGCGGCCGGAGGGCTGCCCGTTCCGCGACGACTTCGCGGTCAAGGCGGAGGCCGCCGGGTCCGCGGGCATGCAGGCGCACGTGTTCGCGGACCATGCCGGCACGCTCGCTCGCATCGCGGCACATGTGGGCGCGGGGCCGCTGGTCGCGGGGCACGAGCCGGTCGTCTGACGCCGGCCTGCCGGCTCCGAAGCCGACCGCGGACTGGGCGTACGAGTGCCCGCAGCGCGGATGGGCCATCGCGAGGAGGGTCTGTCTGTGTGCAGCCGATCGGCGCCGGTGCGTGCCGGTCCGACTCTGGAAGGATCAGCTAATATGACGCGCGACTATTGAATGATCATGCTTGAAGGGGTGCGAAATGAAGCGTATCGCCAAGCTGACGGCCCAAGCAGCCGTAGCATCCATGGGGCTGACTACGTGTCTGGTGATCGGCGCGGCCCCCGCCCAAGCGGCCGTCTATGACTGCCGGGCATCGTTCAACAGCAGTGACAACCTGGCGGAGGCCACCTGCGACGGGGGCTTCGGACGGTACCGAGTGAAGGCGAACTGCGCTTCGCCCAGCTACCCGTACTCGATCACCATCTACGGCCCCTGGAAGTCCCGGACGTCCGGCGTGTCGAACCAGCCTTACTCCCTGGTGGACGGCGACGCGTACAACTGCCACATCACCAGCGCTTCGACGGACGTCTAGTCTCAGTGATCTTCCAAGGGCTGTCCCCGGTCAGGAATCGCGGGACAGCCCTTCAGGCACTGTTCTTCGAAAATGCCTACCTGGGCGGGGTGTTGGGGGCCGACCGGTTTCGTGGTCTCCCTGAGTTCCGATCACCATGGAGTGGGCTCGGCCGGAGTCGTTCGTACTGATCGTTTCAGCACGATGCCCGGAGTCGTCTCAAGCAGATGATCCCGCAGGCGAGTGCGAGCGATCGGAAGTACCACCGGACGAGGGGCCCTCGGCCGCTATCCGCCCGGGCGGCCCGCATCTGCGCTGTCTTGTTCGCATCCAACGGAGATGCCGGTGGCCGGAGGCGAACCGTGCTCGGCCACATTGACTCCGCGACGACGTACACACCGAAACGGACCCAGCCGGTTCCTGGCTCACTCGTCATCCGGAGCACGGACCGGCAGAACCCCATGCGTAAGGCCCCGCTACTGCCGTAGCAGGAACGGGGCCTCAGGCGGAGCGCTGGGCAGGCCTCGCACCTGCATCTCCCCGCAGGAAGCGGGGCGTCCTTCCTTGGACGACCAACGCACAGGAGGCAGTCGCACCGCCGAAACGGTCCGCGACCTCAAGATCAACTATAACCCACGCCCCCACCGATCAGGGCCCCGCTGGGGGGCGGGAACGCCAGGACCGCAGGCGGCGGAGCAACCACTTCTGCCTGTACGGCAACCGCGAGAGGCCCTCCCCGAAGTGCACGGGAAGGGCCTGGACGTTCCGTTCCGGCCTTCTACAGACCCCGGTCCCGGTTCCACCGGCTGACGTGAACCGCGTAGAAGACGTTACCGATGCCCACCGTGAGCATCAGTAGCCAGAAGTGGACCCACAGGCTTTGGCGTCGCCGCCGGACAACGAAGCCGCCGGCGTTCGCCGAGGCCGACGCGGAGGACGAAGCCACCACGTTGTTGTTGATGATGATCGGTGGCATTGCGGCCTGCGGAGGCTGCTGATCCGAAGCTGCCGTCATGGCGATTCCTCTGTGCGAATTTTATGGTGCGGACGCACGCTAGAGCTGCAGAGCTGATTGCCGAGGCGAAACCGCCGTCATGTCACCCGGTCGAGGTTCGTCGTTCTGCGACCCCCGAGCGGTGAACGCCCTGGTGCCCCGGCCCTGCTCGGCGCGACGCCGGAGTCGGAGCAGCCCGAGGACACTGCTCTCGCGGGCACCGCGCAGCTCCTCGCTCGGCAGCTGCCCGTCTCACTCCCACCGCTCGTAGTGGAGTCGCCGATCCTCCGCGGCCCGCTCCTCCGCCTGGCGCGCCATACGTTTGGTTCCGGCGCGCAGCTCGGGCGCCGGCAGAAGTTCGCGTGCCTCGCGGTGCCAGTACGCGGCGCAGTACCGCACCCGGTAGTCGGTCCGTGCGCCTTAAAGGTTGTGGACGGCTTCAGGAGCCTCAGGCCGGCAGGCCCGTCACATGCTCATCATGAGTCGCTGCGCCTATTCCGCATGGGCCGGGTTCCCCGAGGCGCTCGGAGGGGAGCCGAAGATCGCTTCAATCCGTTGGCGCCGACCGGCATGGCCCGCGGGTTCCACGCCCGAGAAGTCGGGATTCTGCTCGGTGCCGGAAAACATGCCGAAGCACTGCTGTCGTCCCGCCGTGCACTGGCGGCCCACGAACGCCGGTTCGGAGCCGACTACCCCATCACATTGGCGGCACGAAGCCTGCTCAGCAACGTCCTGAACACGGTCGGAGAGCACCGGGAAGCAATCGAACAGGCGGAAGTCGTCAGGGAATGGCGCGAGCGCGTACTCGGTCCGGAGCACCCGTGGACGAGAGGGATCCGGGACAAGCTCGGGCGGTACCGGCGTTCCCTGGCGGAGGCAACGTCACCGGACCCGAACTGACAGGCAGCGGTTTGGTGCCCGTTCAGGATTCGGAGTCTGCCACGGGGACGGACTCCGTGATCCAGACTGGTCCATCCCCGCACATCACCTTGATTCCGTTTGCCGGCTTCAACGACGTGCGCAGAACCCGCAGACGACGGTCAGTCACCGTGGCAACTGGGCCAGACCTTCCCGAGCTGCCGAACCTGATGGCGCGCACCTGGTTGTGGACCACTTCCCTGGCGGTGCTCCAGTCGATCTGCGCGAACCCGGGTTCCATCCACCCCGCGTAGGTAGCAGAGCTCTCCTCCTGCGGTGTACCAGGCGAACCGGCGACGGCCAGCGAGAGCGCGCGAGGCAGAAGTCGCTCGATGTATCGGTCGACTTCTTCCCACAACAATTGGGGGGCGACATCGTCGCCCAACGCGATCCCTGCCTCCTGGGCCAGGATTCCGCCGGAGTCGAATTCGCTCTCCATCCAGTGGATGCTGATGCCGATTTCCTTGTCACCATTCCTGATCGCCCAATTGACTGGAATGGGGCCTCGATATTTCGGCAGCATCGATGTATGCACGTTGATGGCGCCCAAATCAGTAGACCGAAGCACCGCCGTCGGCAACTTCCAGGGGAACCCATAGCAGACGATCAGATCGGCCTGGTACCCCGCGACGATCTGCGGCAGCATGATCTTCCGGCCCGGAATCAGCAGATCCATCCCGGCCGGCAGCGCATCGACGATCTCGCTCACGACATCGCCCGCACCGCGTCGCGTCGGTTCGCCCGGTCGCAGTGACCGCGCATGCAGGTATGCAACGGGCATGTGCCCGGCCCGCTCGCACACGCTGTGCAGGAGGGCGAATCCCTGTGCAGAGTAAGAAATCAAGATAATGCGCATATGTAGCCCTTATAGTGCGAATGGCCCTCAATCGAACTCTCAAGTCCATCCACGACGCTCCACCGAGTTCTGGGCGCGATTACTCGGCCTACTCCTCGGTCACGGCCGGTGGAGGCAAGTGGGCGACCCGGCGACTGAAGAAGTCGCCCAACGGCTCACCTGACTGGTGCATCTCCTGGATCGTCCTCCGCCACCGGGAGATGGTGCGCGGATCGTCGAAACGGATCCCGCCCGCGAGCTTCCCGTCGCCGTCATACAGCACCTCGTACATCACCGAGGAGCCGAGGACCACGATCTCCGGAAGCGGGCGCTGCGCTTCGTGCCGGAGGATGCCGTCCCGACCGAGGACTCTCGTGTCCTCCCCGCACTGGGCCTTCAGATGCAGCAGATGGAGTTCCCACTGAAGGTACGGAGAGATGGGCTTCTCCACACAGCGCACACGGTGGAGGGCGAATCCGCTTTCGGTGATTCGCTGGAAGTACTCCTCGTAGTGATCCCGCTGTCTCTCGATCAGCGCCAGGGACTCGTCCCAGTGCCCCTTGCGAAAGGCCTCCCAGCTCTCCACCCCGGGCTCCTGGAAGCTCTGCTGGCGTTCGAGCTTCCAGAACCCATCGGGGCCGGAACTCCAGAAATGGCGACCGAAGTCCTCGGAGTAGTCGTCAAGTCCCAGGCGGCGCCCGGAGCCGTCGGCCTGTGGGCTAAGCATCAGGAAGGTCCGCCTTCGCCGCAGCTGCTGTCCTGCGAGGGATGATGACGATCCGTTCGTCCGGGGCGACGACGAGCCCCGGGGGGAGACTGGGCAGGTAGGAATCGGTGAGGTCGCGGCCAACGACGGCGATGTCCCCGTTCTCCAGTTCCCAGATGTCCGGGCAGCCCTGCTCACCGCCCGTGGTCCCGAGCTCGGTGGGGGATTTACCCAAGCGGCGTACCAGCGGCGAAGAAGGATCGGCTTCCCAGCCCCGCGTCATCACGGTTCTCCATTCAGTCCCCCCGAAGGTAACCGAGATCACACCCGGCACCATGTCAGGCAGTGACTTCCGGCCACCCGAACACAACTGCTCGTCCCGCTGCATCGACCGGACAGTTGGGCGGATGACGGCGAAGTCGCCCGAGGCTGACCAGCAGAAACGACCGGACCCGCGTCCAGCCGATCGTGACAGCGCTGCATGGATGCGTGAATGTGCACTGCCGTCCGGTCCGTCCCCGGGCTGCCGCAGAGTCCGGCGGTGCGAGGGCGCGACGCGTCCGCTTCACGGCCTCCGCCAACCGCCCGAAGCACGCTTGACCGCATAGGCGCACAGTCGGGCGCCGTAGAGGTCCAGGGCGTCGTCGGGGTCCGAGGCGTAGTGGTCGGTGACCTCCGCCCAGCGGTCCCAGCTGTAGAGGCGGGCGTGGCGGCGGTCGTCGTCGGTGCGCTGCGGTTCGCGGAACTCCGTTGCCGTGGCGCGTTGCTGAAGCCATTCCTGCCATGCCGGGTTACCGGTGGGGCCGGCAGTGCGCGGGTGGGCATCAGCTGACAGAGGGTCGTGTGAAGCGGTAGCCAGTCGGTCGCGGAGCTGCGAGGCGATGTACGCGGCGGGCCTCGCAGGGCGCCAGGAGAGCCACCAGGATGTCAGCTCGGCGGCGATGTCGTGAGCCTCGATCCCTCGATCGATCAACGGCCGCAAGACATATGCGAGTCGGCGCAGCCCCTCGCTTTGCGCCCATGGGATGTGCGGTCGGACTTGAGCGGCGATCCGGATGTCGGTGGCGACCTGTAGCGGGTTTCTCGAGGTCCGACTTCCGGGGAGGGGAGTGGCCCGGGGCCTTCCGTGCCTGCGCGGGGTGTCCTTACACCTCCCCGCCGCCTCAATCCTAGGTACGTGGGGGTGGGTGCCTAGAGATTGGGGCTCACACACCTGGCCATCAGGACTGTCCCCTGCTGAGTTGCGCACTGGCGGCACCGGCACCCCGATCACTCGGGCCGTGAACCCCCGACCGTCGATCCGGTTCCCGTGCGCCCGGTCGTAGACATACGGGATGGTGGCCGCGTAGATCGTTGCCGTACTCGTGTACGGACGCCCGGGGAGACGCAGATTGCGTCGTGACCCGTGCCGCACCCAGGCCAGCGCCCCCAGCTCCCGCAGGTAGCCGACGTGCCGCTTGACCGTCGCCCTCGACAGCGCGCAGCGGGTGGCCGTGCCGTCGAGGTCGTACAGGACGGTCCCCGCGACGTAGTCCATCCGCCCGGCCAGGTCCCGCGCGATACGTAACGTCGCGTCCCCGGCCCTCGGATGCAGCCGGGCCTCCTCGACCAGCCACACCACGGCTCGCAACCATGCGCGGGGCTGCGCATGCCGGGCGGCGGTCGCGGACACCTCCTGCAACGGCCGGGGGACGGGTTGCCAATGCGGATCCGGGCATGGCTGGGAGACGCGGCGCGGGGCCGCGCCGAGAGTACGACGCATGACAGTCCAGGAAATGGAGGGAGGGCAGGCCACGGCAGAAGCGCGGGGCGCATGGCGGAAGAGCTCTGCGCGGCGGCTTCAGTACATAAATGATCCCATGACAGGGTCAAACATGTAGCGAATCAAGGAGATGCGACGGGGGAGACGCTTCTGTCGTCCGCTGACCTCTCGGTATCTTTGCCTTCACGACATGGGCGAAGGAGAGACATGGCCACCACACCCGAGCGGCTGCTTGACACCGGCGGTGTCGCGGAAGTTGCGGGGATTACGCCGGCCACCGTCCGCCTATACCTCAAGCGAACCCGCAAGCGCGTGACTGACGGCCTCCGCGTCAGGCCGGCGGACTTCCCCCTCCCTGACGATCAGTTCGGCCGCTCCCCCGCCTGGCGGGAGAGTGCAATCAGGGCTTGGCTCGCTGTTCGCCCGGGGCGGGGGCGCGCGACTCCGGGCGTGTAGGCGATCCTCGGCGGGCGGCTACAGTCCGGGCGGTCGGAGTCGGGCCCTGTCGCGCGGGTCGTGGCGGTTATCCACGCCTCAGTGACGTCACGAAAGCCGCCCAGGAGCTGCGGGGCACGGATATGTGAGGGCCTTCGCGTTCCTTCGAATCCCGCACGCCGACCGAATCGTGCAGCTCAGCCACTTCGACGCACTCGCCCCCCGTGCCGTTGCTGTAACTGCTCTTGCGCCACTGGGGGAGAGGAGGGAATTGCGTCATCGGTCATGCTCCTTCAGGATCGCGCGCATCAACGAGGCCGATCGTTCAGGGCTGAGAGCCAAGGCCCTGAGATGGTCGAACGCCTTGGTGTACAGGCTGACATCCGATGCCGCCTCCAGGTAGACCGAGTCGGTCAGACCCTCTCGATAGACGACGTCCGGGTCCTCCTGCTCGGGGAACCCCAGGATCGTGAACGGGCCTGTCGCCGGATAGGCACCGGCGTCGAAGGGCAGGACCTGTACGGTCACGTTGCGCAAGGCTGTAGCGCTCAGAACATGACTGATCTGTGCGGCCATGGTGGATCGGCTGCCGACGACGTGCCTGAGAACACTTTCGTGGATCACCGTCCAAAGGTCCGGTGACGGGGCGGTAGTGAGTAGTTGCTGCCTGCGCATCCGTACTTCGACGAGGCTTTCGATCTCCTCCTCGGAGTGGTCGGCGGAGGCTCTGCTCAGCTCGGTTGCGTACTGCGGCGTCTGGAGCAGGCCGGGAACGAACTCGCTCTGGTAGCTGCGCAGGTCGGACGCCGCTTGCTCAAGACCCACGTATACGGAGAACCAGGCGGGGACCGCTTCGCCGTGGGCGTGCCACCATCCCTTGGTCTTCGACTCCTTGGCGAACGACTTGAGCAGGTCACGGAGTTCGACTGATGTCCCGTAGAAGCGGCAGAGAGCATCGATGTCCGATGGCTGTACGCGGCCGAGGCCCGTCTCCAACCGGTTGACCTTTGATCCGCTCCAATCGAGCTCCTTGCCAACATCGTTGCAGGTGAGGCCGCTTTCCTCGCGAAGCTTCTTCAGCTCGATAGCCAAGCGGCGCCGACGCGCGGTGGGGGATCCGGACACTTCAACTCTCCTTGTACCAGTGAGGGTTCCATCTCATCCCGAACCGACGCAGGGTGTCATCACTCGTACGAGCGAATCTCTCCGTGCATATTGCACGGCGGGATTTCGAGGCCTCATCCTTGGCCTGAGGCAACCGTGAGTAACGGTTCATCGCGAAGGGTGATGGGCGGTGCTCGCTCGGTGGGAGGAGTTGGTTCGTGGTGAGTGGGATCGGAGCTTGCATGACGCGAAAGCCCTGGGAGCTGCCGTTCCTGGCGGAGCCCGAGGAGGTAGCCGGCCTGAGGCGCGTCGTTCGGCTGCACCTGCGGTTGTGGGGTCTCTCGGATGTGGTGGATGCTGCTGAGATCTGTGTCAGCGAGCTCGCGGCGAATGTCATCAGACACGTCGGCGAAGGAACGCCGACGACACTCGTCGTCGAGATGAACGGCACACATCTTCGGGTGGCGCTCAGGGACCCGGACACCCGGGTACTTCCGACGCTTGTGCATGCGGGGCCGGACGACGAGTCGGGGCGCGGTATGGCGTTGCTGAACGCTGTGTCGGACCGATGGGGCGTCATCCTCAGTGCCGAGTCGAAGCTCGTCTGGTGCGATCTGGCCACGTCGCTCATCACCCCGGGCGGGCATGTCGATGACGGGCGGGTGGCCAAGGGGGAGGCGTGCTTGACGCTCTACTCGGGTACCGGCGGCTGTGAGGGCGGGCGGGCGAGCGCGGCCGTCATGGAGGAGGCGGCGATCGGTCTGATCACCAACCTCCTCCATTGGCTACGCGTTCACGGCGCCGACGTGGACGAGGCGCTGGACCGGGTCCAGACTCGCTTCGAGGCGGAGGCCGGAGCAGTCTGATGGCGGAGGCGTCACCGCAGTGCCTCGCTGAAGAAGCCGATCGCCGGGTCCTCAGGTGTCCCGATGAGCAACGCTCGGTCGAGCAGTCCGTTGTTGTGCTCGCAGCTGGTCTCGGGCAGCAGGACGCACGCATGACATGCGGCGAGGTTGATTCCGCCCACGCCGCTTTCTCGGGACTCGACGCAGAGCGGGTCGGCCGAACACCACTGCGCCCTGAGGAGAGCCGAATGGAGAGCGCGCTCCAGGCGATCCGGCTCGCCCTGGGCGACCAGGCCGCCCAGGCTTCCGGCGGAGTCGCTGGTGGCGGTGCATATCAGGATGCCGGCCATCGACTCGTCCGCGTACAACCGTTCCCGGAGCGAAGCTGCCGGATACCCCCCGTCGAGGCTCCATTCGTTAATGAGTGCATGCGACAAGGTGTGCAGGAGCACCATGCGGGCGTCAGCGGGCGAATTTGGCACGGACGCCGGGTCGTTGGCGCGCTCTGCAAGCATGCGCAGGTGGTTCGTCCGGATGCGGTCCGCTCGGGCGGCGACGGCGGCAGTTCGTGCCCAGTCGTCGAGACGGTGCTCGTCCAGGCGCAGGAAGACGCCTTCGCCCTGCACCTCCATCGCCGGGAGCCAGTCCATGGGGGACAGAGACAGCGCGGCCTCGTGGACGTCGGTGCGTGTCTCGGGGGTGTCCACCCGAGAGAAGGATTTCAGTGCGCGCACTTCGCGCAATCGCTTCACGAGCATCGGGCCCGTCACGCCGTAGGGGGAAAGAACGGCAGCCGGCGACCGAGGAGGTTCGCAGACGAATTGGTCCTCGTGATCGGTCTCGTTCTCGAGACGACCGGCGATGAGTCGCTCGTACTCCTGCTTGCGCAGGGCGACGTAGGCGCTGTCGGTTCCCTTGTCCTCGTTCGGCTCGTAGTCCTCTTGGTTCTCCGCCTCCAGGAGGGCAGTGACCTTGTCGACAGAGAACTCGTAGTTCTCCTGCAGCGTCAGAGCCTTCAGATATACCTCTATCGCATCGCGGTTGCTCGCCATCTCACGAAGAGCGTCCCAGTGCAGTTCCAGCCGGGCGGCGTGCCCATCGCTCCAGGGCGGGATCGAGAGGGCCGTCTTCACGATGGGCTGCCAGGCGACGGACGAACCACGCTGGAGGGTGCGCGGCTTCTCCGAGCAGCGCTCGGTGGGCGCATCCTTGAGCCAAGGGCGCCGACCGCCGCAGAAGACCTTCAGGTCCGAAAGGGCGGCGCGGCGGAAAGCCCCCTCCATCGAGACATCCGGGATTCCGCAGGTACAGGAGATGAGAATCGACCGGAGCGAGGCGGTCTTTCCGCTGGTGCGCAGCCGCATCTCTCCGCCGCACAGCCCTGTATCGGCGTTCTGGCGGTTGTGGCGGTGGGCCCATTTCCAGTACGGGAAGTCCTCGATGTGGCCCTTGGCGCACGCCATGACGAAACGCGACGGCACCAGTTCCTCGGCGCATTCACCGCACTCGTTCCTACCCGGGGGAGAGTTGAACCGGCTCACGTGCTGCAGGGCGTCGCACCCCGGGCAGGAATGCCACAGCGGGAAGCGCCGAACACGGACCCCGTCCTTGCTGGTGTCGTCGGAGGCCGGCGGGAGACGAAACGACTTCACGCCGAGCACACGTGCCAGTCGGTGTTCGTGGACGGTCGGTGCCTCACTGATGTTCCACGAATCGGTGCCGCTCACCATGAACGATTCGTTGTCGACGGCGATGATGGATCCCACGCCGTACGTGGTGATCATTTGGGCACGACGCACCGAACCTCGGCGCGGGTAGCTGCGTTCGGGAGCGCCGGCCCGGCGACGGCGTGAGGGGGGCGGGGTCATCGGGATGCCTCCATGAACAGGGCGGACTCGGCGTCGACATCGCGCAGACTCCACAGTGTGGGCCACGCGTCTTCGTTCTCGTTGTCGAATGCATGCAACAGGGACGGTGTCTTCTTTCCCCGTTTCGGCTCGTAGAGGAGGCCGCCGTGTATGTCGGCCTCTTCGGCCCACCAGTCGACGAATTCGTCGAAGGCATCTGCGGTGGCGCGGTACTCGTCCGGGGCGACGGACTGGACACGGGCGAGGAGCGCGGTCCGAACGACCTCTTCCAGTTCGGCGCGGAACTGGTGGATCCGGCCCGCTCCGTCGTTCTCGCGCGCCTCCGGAATCAAAATGCGCGCGAGTGCGACCACCACCGCGTGCAGCCCTCTGTCACGCGCCCGGGACGAGAAGGGCGTCACGCTGGTCGATTCGACTTCTCGGTACAGCGCCGAATGGAAGTGCTGGAAGCTCTCGTAGTGAGAACGGTCCCTGGAGCGCGAGGAGTTCAACATCACGGCGACAAGTCCGGGATGACGTCGGCCGACGCGGCTTGTCGCCTGAATGTACTCGGCCGTGGTCTGCGGCTGACCCATGACCGCCATCAACCCGAGCCGATCCACGTCGACGCCCACGGAGATCATGTTGGTGGCCAGGAGGACGTCCACGGCATCGGGATCGGGTAGCCGCTTCTCCACCTGCTTGAGACGTTTCGGGATCTCGCTGGAGTTGGCTCGGCTCGTCAGCTCGGTCTGCTCCAGTACCTTTCGCTGTGGACATTCGTCGCGCGAGGCCAGATACCCGAGGTAGGAATCGACGTCGTCATGCACCTGGAGCTCGGCGGCGGCGAGCAGCCGAAGGCTGTTGAAGTACCCGACGAGCGTCCAGTAGGCGTCCCGCACGTTTTCCGTGGTGTCGGTGCGCGCCGCGCGGTGAAGGAGATTCGCATAGGTGCGGATGAGGAGCGTCGACTGGCTGGTGCTCGGGGTGAGCAGACCGACGTATTGACGTGTCGCCTTGCGCTCCTTCGGGGTCTCCACGGCGAACCAGGAGTCCCGGGCGTCGATCCCCGCCGGCGGGAACTGCGCGACCGTGCGATCGAAGAGCTGTCGTCCCTGATCGGAAGCGCGGCGGATCGTCGCAGTCGAGGCAATGACCTTCGGGCTGTCGGCCAACAGATCCACGGCTGTCTCGTAGAGGCCGGTGAGGGTGCCGAGTGGGCCCGAGATGAGATGCAGTTCGTCCTGGACGATCAGCTCCGGGGGAGGAGTGCGGTCCTCTCGGTCCCGGTTGAACAGAGCGGCGGTCTGCGCGCGCCACGGCATCGCGGCGAACTTGTCGACCGTGGCGATCACCAGCGTCGGACGGGCATCGTAGACGGCTTCGTCGACAAGGTGGACCGGTAGACCGTCGCGGAAGTCGCACCAGGTGTCGGGGCAGCGGATGTACATCCGCTTGGCCTCCTCGTCCACCTCGTACTGATAGGCGTCGAGACGGGTTCCGCACCAGGGGCAGGCGTGCAGCTGAACCGGGTTCTTCTCCTGCAGTTCCTTCTCCTTGCGCAGCTCGACCAGACTCTTCTCGGCGTCCGACAGCCGGTTGGGAGTGGCGGACTGGCCGACCCACATGCCGATGGAGATGGGCTCCGCACCGAGCGTCTCCACAGAGCCGAGTCGGATGCGCTCCATGGCGCAGATGAGGGCGGCAGCACGCTCGAACTGCTGCAACGTGAGCAACCTCAGTGTGTAGCGCATGAGGACGGTGACGCCGGTTCCGTGCTCCTTGAGGCGCAGACGCCGAAAGAACGTGGTGAAGGCGATGAGGCCCAGATACGCCTCCGTCTTCCCCCCACCGGTCGGGAACCACAACAGGTCGGCGACTGCTCGGTCCTCATGGTGGGGGTCCACGATCCCTTCGAGGCAGAGCAGCACGAAGGAGATCTGGAACGGACGCCAGCGTCCGACCGTCTCGTCCGGGGTTCCATCACGTCCGTTCCGCACCCACTCGCTTCGGGCGCGCTGGTGAGCCATCGCGCGATTGGCCAGTCGGAACGCGTGCAATGCGTCGGAGTTCTCACCGAGCACCCGGATGCCCCGACGCATCCGGCCGAGGGCGGTACGACACTGCTCGATCTGTGCCCGCGCCGGAGCTTCGTGCGGAGTGCCGCGGAAGGACTCGGCCTCCGTCTCCTTGCGATCGATCCACTCCGCGTACCCAGCCATCAGTTCGTTCAATGACGCCAGGACGTCGCTCTCCGGCCGGGTCGCCAGACCGTGCATCGTGAGGGCGGAGTCGTCGATGTCAGGGTTCGAGTCGGTCAGCAACACGTCGTGGGTCGGTACGAACTCGGTCCGCACGCCGGCGATCGAGGCGCGTGCGTTGTTGGGCGCGCCGATGGGCGGCGGAGTCCAATCCCACTCCGCCGCACAGCCGTGGCCCATGGCGAAAGTGGGGGCGTGCCGGTGGAGCAGTCTGCTCGTGGCCACTTCTCCGTCGACCGCTCGCCCGCCGGCGGGGCGCTCGACGAAGGCGGGCGCTCCCGACGGAGTCGTCACGGTGAGACGGGGCTGGTAGAGAGCGTGCGCGTCCTGAAGCTCTCGTTCGCCCACCGAGTGTGTGTTGATCAGGGTGACCGTGACCGTGACCGTACCGGCAGCCGGCGGACGCACGAGGATCTCGACGCTCACACCGTCGTGCAGGGGTGCGGGCCGGTGTCGTTCCGGCACCGTCACGTCTATGGTCACGGGGCGCAGGTCCAGGACCCGGCGACGCCAGTGTTCCTTCTGATCGGAGGTGCTGCGGGCCTCGGCCCGTTTGGCGGGGATCGGACGCCCGTCGGGATCGACGGGGTCGTACATCGCGGCCTCCGTGTGCACGACGATGGTCGACGAGACGGTGGGGTCGACGGCGAATGTCAGTCCCATGGAGGACGGTCGACGGTCACCGGCGAGCGAGGCGCCGGTATCCGGAGCCGACTCCTCGAGGTCCCGACGCCCCCGCACGAGGGGGGCGTCGTCCAAGCCTTCGATCTCGTCCGCGTCTTCCTCCAGGGCACGTCTGGCCTTCTCGTCGGAAGGCCGGGGGAACAACACCCCGATGGGATAGGCCGTGATCGGTGGGTCCTGCTTCAGGACCTCGTCGGGGGAGCCTGGGCCGAGAAGGTCTCGGCGAAGTTGATCGACAAGTGCCTGGCGCGCCACGTAGTGGGCGGCGTGCGGGTTCGATTCGTCCTTCATCGGGCGATGTCCTCCTGCGTGTTCCTGCTGGTCCACCTGTAGCGACCGATCCCTGACATGCGAGGCACCATCCAGAGCCCGTGTTCACCGAGCCCTGCACGGGCGCCGGAGGCCGTACTGCCTGCCACGCTTTCCAGACAGTCGACCCGGAACCCTTCGATGCTCGTCGGCCAGCTGATGTCCCAGGTTTTGTTGATCTTGAGTGAGGTGTGCAGGTCGTGTCGGAACCTCTCCGAGACGACGGCGACAGGGCGGTCCCGGTGGAACACCGTGTACGGCGGGCTCTGATCCGCGGCCATGGTCATTTCGTGCTGAAGGCGCAGTTCCAAGGCATCCCCCGGCGAGACCGAGGAGGCGAGGTAATCCTGCAGAGCCCCGGCGTCGCACGCGAAGCCGTCGGTGCCCGGCGGGTGTTCGCGGGAAACGTCCAGGGAAGCGGCCGAGATCCCGTAGCGCTGGTAGGCCTTCCAACCACCCGCGTAGTGGCGCCCGGTGCTGTGGTCCCTGCGGATCAGGGCGGTGTCCGGCGCGTCGACGCGGAACAGATCGTCCCTGGGACGAGTCATCGCGACGTAGAGCGCGCGGACCTCTGCCGCAGGATCGATATGGGTGTGTTGCTTTCGGAGCTCGGCCAACAAGGCCGGCTCGACCACGATCACGCGATCGAATTCGAGTCCCTTGGCCCTGTGGACGGTCGACACCACGAGATCGGCCGGCTCGACCGCTGCCAGGTCGTCGGGAAATCTGCCCTGGACCACGGCCTGCCGCACAGCGGACACATCCATGTGTCCCCGGGGCGCTCGCGCCGCGCCGCGCAGCGACCGCCATACCCTTGCGCGATCTCCGACGGGGGAGAGCGACCCGGAGACGAGCAGATCCTGGAAACGCTCCTCCGTCAGCGTGGTCGATCCGGTGCCACGAAGTACCGAGGCCACCCAGGCAGGCACCGGGCGGTCCTGGAGATCGCGCTGCAGCCGGTGGTGCACGCCGTGGGAGAACAGCGTCTCCGCCAGCACCAGAGCCTGGCGGTTGTCCCGGCAGAGGATCGCGCACGTACCTCGGAAGTCTCTCAACGAGTCGAGCATGAACACGTCGGTGACGGCACCGAACGAGGGGCAGACCCGGAGCAGGTCGGTGAGGTCTCGGTAGGCGGCCTCCCCAGCGGCGTCCGAGGCTGCGCTTTCCGACGGCAGACGCTGGAGCGCGGGGCCGAGGGGCAGCGCGACCCCCGCCTCGTCGGTGCGTGCGCGGAAGTTGGCGGAGAGGTGGAGCTCCACGAGATCGTCCGGGTATGACGCTCGCAGCCAGTCGAAGAAGTAGTTCGTTTCCGCGGCGCGGGCATCCTCGTCCGCCACCTGGAACCCGAAGATCGCCTGAGCGCCGTCTCCGACCACGGTGAAACCGCAGCTGTCCTGGAACCGGTCGAGCAGGGTCTCCACCATGTCCCGACGGTCACCCACCAGGTCCTGGACCTCGTCGATCACCACGTGGGCCGGCGGGCCGGGCTCACTGTCCTCGACCGCGCCACGCAGGATCGCCTCCGTGGCCCCGCCGATCCTCTCGTCGAAGCGCAGCGCGCTCCAGTCCCGGTCGGGCTGCTCGCCGCGCAGGAGCGCGTAGGCCCAGGAGTCGAAGGTCTGCACCCTGACCCGGCGTGCCTCACGGGAATGAAGAGCGATCCGCTCCCGCAGTTCCCGTACGGCGGCCCTGGAGAAGCTGAGGACCAGGATCTCGCGTGCTTCGAGTGCTTCCTCCTCGTCGCTCAGGAGCGCGTCGAGCCTGCGGACGAGTGTGTGCGTCTTACCGGCGCCGGCGCCCGCCGTCACCAGTAGCCGGGTGTCCCAGGGCTGGTCGACCACGGCCTGCTGTTCCTCGGTGAGGGGCGGGCTGTCGAGGTACGCGTCGGTCACTGGGCCCTCCACAGGTGCTCGAACTGAGTGAAGGCGAGGGCCTTGTCGTAGTTCGTGATGTTGTCGCGCACGTTGAGGATCAGGCATGTTTCCTTGCCGCCGTTGCCGGGGCCACGGAGTCCGCGACCGATCATCTGTTGGTAGACGTTCGGGCTGTACGTCGGACGTGTGATCACGACCGCCCTGGTCGCCGGTGCGTCGAAGCCCTGCGTCAGGACGCCGTAGTTCGTCAGCACTCGGACGCGACCGCGCCGGAAGTCGTCGATGCTCCGCCTGCGCTCGCCCGTGGACGTGGCCGAGTCCACCGAAGCCGCGGTGATGCCGTGGCCCTTGAGCTTCGCGGCCAGGAACTTGGCGTGAGCGACGGACGTGGCGAAGACCAGGACGGGCCAGTCGTCCGGCATGGCTCCGATCTCATCGAGGATGCGCTTGTTGCGGTCCTGGTCGTCGGCCAGGCGTTGCTCCGCGGCTTTGGAGAGAAGACTCATTTGATCGGCGCGTGTCTTCTCGTCCTGGGTCAGTTCGATCGTGCCGCCGAGCAGCTCCCGGTGCGTAACCTTCGCGAGCATGCCGAGTTCCTGGAGCTCCCCGTACGGATCGTCCGACGGAAAGACACCGTCGTCGAGGCGCTGGGCCCCGAAGCGCTGGACGAGGCGCTTGGTCTCCGCGTCGTTCGTGTTCCGGAACGGTGTGGCTGTGAGTCCCAGCAGGTGGCGTCGCGTCTCGTAGGCCGTGAGGCCGAGTTGAGTGAGGATCTCCGTGTACTGGGGAGAGATGGCGACATGGGCTTCGTCGACGATGACCAGGCTGGCATTCCGGAGCCAGGCATAGCTCTCGGTGTCCAGGCAGTTACGAAGTTTGGCGTCCGTGGCGACGACGAGGTGAGGACGGTCGGCGACGGGGCCGGCCTCGTTGGTCGTCCACAGCCTGCTGATCGCCAGAGGAGTCTCCGCGCCCACCTTCGACCAGACGAAGCTCCAGCTCTGCACGGCCTGTTCGCAGAGTTCCTCGGTCTGGGCGATCCAGAGAATGGGGCCACTCAGCTCGCCCACCTGTTTGATCCAGCGGATGACGGCCTCCGCCGCCACACGCGTCTTGCCCGCCCCGGTGGGCAGGGAGAGCATGCCGCGCTGCGGGGTGAAGCGATCGAGCATAGCGAAGACCTTGGCCGCGAGACGCTCCTGATAGTCATGCAGGCGTGGGAACTCCGACGGGCCAGGGATCTCGATCCTGGGAGGCAGCGAGGGCGTCCGCGCGCCGGCGAAGGAGTCGGGGAAACCGAACTCCGAGACGAACTTCACGGCGGGTGACGCCCCGGCGAAGCTGGACGGGGCATGACTCGGATAGGCGGCCTGCAGGTCCCGTGCGTGCACCTGGAGCACACCGTCGCCGTGGGCGTTGTAGGCCAGGCGAGCGATGCGACGCGGGGACGGCTCGCCGCCTCCCGGTTCGGACGGTTCGCTCTCCAACAGGCCCGGGGGGAGGCCGGCACGGAGTGCGGCCGCACCGATGAGCAGCTCCAACTTCTCCTCGACGCTGCTCGCCTGCCGGACACGGCGCAGAGATGCCTGGAGTTCCTGGTCCGCCTCCTGGCGCGTCTGCGCCTCCAGGACCGCTCGACACCCCGACTCCTCCAGCCCCCACCGCAGTTCGCGATCAGCGGCGACCAGCGTCGCCAGGCGATCCGCGGAGTCCAGCACCAGTACGGTCGTGCCCTGCAACGCACTGTCGAGTGGGGTCGTGGTGGAACCCTGGGGTGTCCGGACCACCTCCTCCAGCTCCGAACAGCGCAGCAGACGATGGTTGTTCACGGCAGGGCCCAGCCGCTGGCGAAGCGTGGGGAACTCGTCCTGCAGGAGGACGGGCTCACCGACCCCGACGTGCCGGATCTCCTTGCTTATGACGTCGGCGTAGCGCAGCATCCCCCATGTCTTGACCAGCAGCGCCGCGTCCTCCGGCCCACCGGCCAACAACGCCGGGATCTGCTCGGCGCGCAGTGCGCGGTACTCGGCCCCGGTCGCCGCCACGGCGATCTCGTTGTCCTCGCGGGCAGCCCACTCCGCTCCCACACGGCAGCGGGTGAGTTGATCCGGGAAGTCCACTTCGAGGCGGGTCAACATCACGTAGGTGCGCCCGACGAAGACGTCGTCGTCGCTGCCCCGGAGCTGTTCGAGTAGGCGCTCCCACTGCTTGGTGGGGACCTCGTCGACCAGCACGGGAAGGTGGAGTTTGCGCGCCTTCTCCGCACTGATGTCGGCCACGGGAAGAACATCCGCGTACGCCTGGAGCTGCGGGCCGACGGCACCGGCGATCGGGACGACGCCCTGTGAGGTCGCCACGCGTCCGTGACGGCGCAGCATCCAGCGCAGCGGCGAGTGGATCACCTTGCGCGTCGAGGCCTGGACACCCACCTGCAGGGTCCAGGTGTCGATGACGCTGTCGTCGGGCAGCGCCTTGACGAAAGCCGCTCTCCCCTCTTCCGAGAGCAGTTCCAGAAGGTGCAGGGGGCCGCCGACCGGGGAGCCCTCCAGTTTGATCCGTGCCAGGCTGGGGCGTGCGGCGTTGCTGCTCAACGTCTTGCAGTAGCTGTCGTAGATCGCGGCGCGGTAGTCCTCGAACCATGACTCGTTCGTCGGCCTGTGCCCGTGGGTGGGCCTGTCCCGCATGCCGAACTCGCGCAGGACATGCAGGTCGTCCGAGTGGAAGGACGGATCCACGGCGATCGACGAGTCCCGGGAACCGTCGCCCGGTACCACGGGGCCGGGCAGGAGGCACTCCCGCATCCGGTGGAACCGTCCGCCGACGGTGCGCACGTGCAGACTCCCCAGCGGGTCCGGCACACGGGCGGTGACCTCACCGCTGACCCGGCTGCCACCGGCGCTGTGGAAAAGCTCCCAGAAGCGTGTCCAGTCCTGGGGGCCGTAGTTCTCGATCCCCTGCTCCAGCACACCGATGAATCGACCTCGGGGGTCGGCCTCGCGAATGCCGATCTCGTTGAGGTCGCTGATCAGCGACTCGTCCTCCGACAGCCTCGGGTCGACGTAGGTCGTGCCGTCGCGCAGTCCGTCCTGAACGGTTCGACGGTAGACCTTGCCCACCACGGGGGCCACCAGTCCGCTCTCCTCGGTCAGCACGATGCGGGCCGTCCGCGCCTCGATAGCGAAGGGGGAGGACTCGCGGATCATGGCAGCGAGGATGCGGATCGCGACGGCGGAGGCCTCGACCGTTTCCTCGGTCACCAGCGCTTCCAGCCACTCCCGGACGGTCGCGCGTCGCTGCTTGGTCTCCTCCAGGATGTGCCCGACCTTGCCGGCGCGGAACTCCGCGGCTTCGACGGAGGGGTGGATCCAGTCCGATGGCCGACCTGGACATGCGCTCCACATGTGGAGCCATTCCTGTTTGAGCGGCACCTTGTTGTGCGGCGCGGGGTGTACGTGAATGTCACGGGGGACCCGCAGCACACCCTCCTGGTCGGGAAGCGAAGGATGTTCGGCCGCCAGCTTCCAGATCTGTTCCGTCAGGTATTTGTCCGCCCAGTTCAGGGTCTCCGATTCCTTGGTCCGGCCCGGGAGCAACGGGAGATAGGCGGCCGGGTCCTGGGAAGGGGCGAGGTGCGGCAGGGAGTCGACCACGAGACGGGCGGCGACACGAATGATTTCCTGGTTGAACGGACTGGAATCCAGGAGGTTCTGACGGTCCTCGTTCGTTTTCCACGCACCGTTCAGCGCGCCTCGCAGCGTCATCGGATACTTCGTTGGAAAGAACGACCAGAATTCGCCGCGGCCCCGAGGAGTGGTGAGCACCGTCTCACCTGTGTATTCGGGTACGGCCCACGAAATGTCGATGGTGCCCCGGTCGTGCATCTCGCCCGCGCTGGCGCGAGCGACCTCGGACGGTCGGTGGGCGTGCGTGAATACCTTCCACGCGGAACCGGACTCCGGCCGCCCCGTGCGCGACTCCTGGATCGTGTGCCAGAAGCCGTCGTGGTCGACCGTGATCTCGCGGCGGATCGGCGGCATGGAGTGGGTGTCCTCAAGGATCACGGTCCCGACGTGATGGGAGAACAGCTGGAACCTGGCCGGGAACTCACGCTTCTCGTCGGCCTTGTTCAGGGAGTCGTGCATGTCGTGACCGAGCCGCTCGGCGGCCCCGGGCAGGAGCGGCAGCCGCACCACCGTCGTGGCCCAGTCGAGCAGAGCGTTCAGGACGGGGTCCGTCAGCCGCTCCTTCTCGGTGTCCAGCGGACGAGCCATCCTCAGTACAGGTGCTTCGAAGACCTCTTCGGCGGACGTGCCCCGAGCCTTCCTGATTTCCTCGTGCGACCACACACGGTCGAAACCGAACGCACCCGTAGTGCTGAAGAACTGGGGGGTGTCCGTGACGGCCAGGATCGACTTCACGCCGACACCGAACCGACCGATCTGGCCACCGCGCTTCTTCGACACACTCATACGGAGAATGGTCTCGGCGCCTTCGGGCGTGACAGGCTTTCCCTCGTTGGCGCAGTAGAGGTGCGTCCGGGTGAGGACTACATGGACTTTCCCGCCGGGAGCCGAGGCGATCTCGTCCGCCGCGTTCTGCACGAGCTCGAACAACTGGCGGTCGCCGTAACCGCCTTGAGTGATCCTTCGCTCGCCGTTGGCATGCTCCAGGATCAACCCGGGGTCCACACGGTACGTCTCCAGGACGCGCATCGACTGGTCGAGAATCTTCTGGATGACGGGCAGGGCTCCCGAAATACCCGTCACGTCGCTGTGGTTCAAGGTGATCCCATTTCATGGCCGTGAGATGAACGTGGGGGAGCGGGGCCGGCCGCTGCGGGGGTGCGGCCGGCCGACGAACTCAACGATAGGTGGCAGATGCCCAGGGGGACGCCTGGTTCAGTTCAGCCCGATGACGAAGATGACAAGGACGACGGGGCGGCGGGCCCGGCGGTTCCGGGCCGCGGACAGAATGTCGCTCCGGTTCGCGGGACGCTTCCCGATCACCCGGGGACGGCGGGGCGAACGCGGGCGCCGACGACGCGGGGCCTCCGGGGAGGACTCGCGGGTGGCCTCAGAGCTGTCCTGGAGGGCCCGAAGTCGTTCGATGTCGGCAGCCTCAAGGCCGGTGATTGTCAGGAAATTGTCCTTCTCCCACGGCTTCCTGCCGTCGTACTCACGAATGAGGAAGAAGGCATGAGGGCCGAACGGGCGCTTGTCCGTAGGACTTACCCCTTGGGATTTTGTGTGTACGGGCACGGTTTTGCTTCGCGAGTATTTGCGCACGTTCGGATGAAAGGTTTCTTCTGAGAAGATGAGTATCCGATGCGGATATCGCCGAGGATCAAACCGCATTTCTTGAGTGCGAGCAAAGGGTTTCGCCGACCCGCCGAAATCCTGCATAAGGACGTGAGGTTGGCGTTCGAGCGCAGCAAACTAAGCACCTGGGAAAGGGTGCTTCTCCGAGCCCGATCAGAGCCCTTCCGGCAGCGAACGTACATGTCCCGTCGGGCTCTCCGCAAGAGCTTTTCGGCATGTAAGGACGCCGTTGACGTACGGCATTGAAGGCGTAATTCGGGACAAGTGGGCAGAGGTTGCAAGCCGGGCGCGACGCCTATTGTGGGACCTGTTACGCATTTGGATCAGGGGAGTGATGAACGGTTCAGAGGGTCTGGAGGGGGTGTCAAACCCCGTTGTCACTCCTGGGGGCCTGTCAAATTTCCCTGTACCGTAGTCCCACGGTCGTCCAGGTAGCAGAGGAGTGGTGACGTTGGACAGCGGTATGGATTTCGGGCCCTGGCTCGCCCGGCAGCTGAAGCAGTCGGGCTTGAGCCAGGCTGACCTCGGCGAGCGCATCGGGATGACGCGGGCTGCGGTATCGGCCTGGATCACCGGGCGGGCGACCCCCCGTGAGGAGACTATCGCCAAGATCGCGGAGGCGCTCGGCACCGATCTCGGCACGATCCACACCCGTACAGCCGACACCCTGGCCGGTCTTCCCGTCTCCTGGTACCACCGCCCCGGATACGCCGACGGAGGGCGCGACTTCGGCAACGCCGCAGCCTTCGCCTTCGAGGCCGACGTCGAGGTGTTGGCGCGCGAGGCGACGCAGAACAGCCTCGATGAGCGTCTGGACCGTAAGCAGCCGGTCCGAGTGCGGTACACGCTGCACGAGTTGACGGGCGAGCCCCTGGCTCGGTTCCGCGAAGAGATCCGTTGGGACGAACTCCTTCCGCACTATGAGTCGGCTGCAACCCAGAACCAGAAGGTCGGGCGGGTCATCGCTGCCGGGCTGCGTGACATGTACGAGCGGGACCGGCTCGTTCTGTTGCGGGTCGACGATTACAACGCCTCCGGCCTGACCGGCGACGACTACGAGACCGGTCGATTCGCCGCGGTGGTGCGTCGGCAACTGGACAGCCACAAATCGGTGAGCGGAGCAGGCGGCTCGTACGGCCTGGGAAAGGCAACGCTCTGGGCGACGAGTCGCCTCGGTCTCGTCCTGATGAACTCCACTCTCTCCGAGCCGCACGAGGGGCGAACCGAGCGACGGCTGATCGGCCGGATCGATCTTCCCTGGCGTGAAGTGGGCGGCCGTGCCTGGGCCGGCCCCGCCTGGTTCGGACGTCCGGATCCGGACGCGGACAGCTCGGACGTGGCCCGTTCGTGGTGGGCCGACGAGGAGAAGGTCGAGCGTCTCCACCTCACGCGGGAGAGTGACGAGCCGGGCACGTCGTTCCTGATCGTCGGCGCCCATGACGTGGCGAGCCTCGTCGAGGCGGACCCGGACGCCGACAGCAAGGGCATCGAGGACGACGACAGCGTGCACCGGATGCACAAGCGCCTCGTCCAGGCCCTCGGCCGCAACTTCTGGGCGGCCATGACTGTGGGCGAGACACGACGACCGCTGTTGGAGGCGTCCGTCAAAACCCTCCGTAATGGTGCGGAGATCATCCAGGAGGAACGGGTGGATCCTCGGACGGCGCAGCCCTCACGCACTCGGGCCCTGCAGGCGTTCCTGGACGGCACGACCGTGGACCGGCTGACCGAGGCCGGCCAGGTGGCCATGTCGACCGTGACGCTCAATGTGCCTCCCCCCGCCGGGGGGAAGGAGAAGGTCGAACACCGGGCTGTCGTCCTGGTGACGGAGGCCGACGACGTGGGCAAGCCGAACCACGTGGTCATGATGCGGGGCAACCGTATGACCGTCAGGACGGCCCGGGTAGGAGATCTGCCCGTGGGGACCAACCCCTTCCAGGCGGTACTGCTCGCGGGTCATGCCGCCGGTGAGGACGCTCCTGGCGCCGTCGAAGCGGAAGTCTTCCTGCGAACCTCCGAACCGCCAGAGCACAACAAGTGGGGGCAGACGGAGGAACTTCGGATGCTGTACTCGCCGTCCGCGTATCGCCGGATCGCCAAACTCACCACCGACACCAACAAGGCGGTGCGTGAACTCGTCGCTCTACCCAAGGCGAAGCGCTCGGGCGGGGCTGAACGGCTCCGCAAGAAGTTGACGCTGGGTGGCAAGCGAGCCCCCCGACCCGCCGGCCCGACGGCGCTCCCGACGTTGGAGGAACTCGACGCCTTCGTCGATGCCGACGGTGCGTGGTCCGTCACCGGTGAGGTAAAGGTCCCAGCCGGCGCGGACTCCTCGCGGCCGAGTCCCGTGGCGAAGCTGGACGTGCGATCGGGGCCGCGCCCCGTCCTGGCGTGGTCGGAGCTCGTTGCTGTTCACAACTGCGAAGTGGTGGATGGGGTGTTGCACTTCGTGCCGGGTGCCCGCAAGGCGACGTTCCGAGGGAGGACCGACGTGACGACGCACCCCGTGAGGGCCGTATTCACGGGGCTGATCGTCGAACTCGGGACCGACAAGGGAGGCCGGGCATGAGGGGCTATCCGTACAAGCGGCTTGCCGGCTCAGTGAGTCTGCGGGTCACCTCGGTCGAACTGCGAGGCCCGGGCGAGGCTCGGGGACCGCTCGACACGAAGACCTTCTCGACAGTTGAGCAAGTGGTTGCCCTGGGGCTGGCTGAGCGGGACGACTGGGAGAAAGCCCGGGTGACCCTCACGGCTGTCGTGCCCGGACGCGCGACGGATCCCGACGGGCCCTGGTCCGACGTATCGGTCGCGGTCGTACTCACCGAAGGAGCCACCAACGCACGCACCAGCGTGTGTTTGGAGCCTCGCGCCGAGGGCGGCCGTGAATGGGCCGGCTATCTGGACCTCTGGCGGGCCGATCATCTCGACCGCGCGACGATGTCGGTCCACGTGATCGCCACGGTCGACGGAGTGCCAGGTCGCATGATCGCCGTGTCGGAGCGGGACTGGATCGTCGACCTGAAGGCCGATGCCCCTCTGCGCGAGCGGGAACTCGAAGTTTCCGAGGTCGGGTTCCGGGAGGGCCCGGAGTGGCTGCGCCCCTTCGCAGACGTCCCGTGGACCGTCGACACCTCTGGCGAGGTTCCCACCGTGCACATGAACACCGATTTCGAAGGCATCACCGAACTGGTCGACGGCAACGGCACGGCGGTCGAGAGTCTGGTCCGGGACCTGCTCCTGGCCCAGATGTGCACGGACGTGTGGACGGCCGTGTTCCACACGGCGATCGGCGATCTGGAGATCGAGGAAGACGGCGCCCCGCTCTTCCCTCAGGACTGGCGGGGTGAGGTGCTCCGCGAGATGCTTCCGGACGTCGTGCCCGGTCGGCCGCTGGGGGACGCGCTCCGGGAAGTGCACGGTCGAAGGACCGGGGCGGCCGGATGGACCGACCTCCAGCCGCGCATTCATTACGCCGCGACGCGCAGGGCAGAAGTGCCGAAGGCGCTGACCGCCACCATCCGTGGCCTCGACCGACTCGACCGGGGGACCGACGCGTGACCGACAAGCCCAGTCATCTGCCCGAGCGCCTGGCGTTCCTCGCGGATCTCAATGCCGCCCGCTACATCACCGAAGGCCTACTCACTGGCAAGGAGGACGTGCCAGCCATAGCGCTCAACAAGGTCACCGAACCCCTGCCGCGCGACGAGGCCAGAGGCGCTTTGATGCCGGTCCGAGGACTCACGGAAGACGCCATGCACGCCTTCCGCGACGAAAAGGTCACCGCTGCGGATGCCTGGTTGGCGCCTCGGATTCACGCGACTCTCAGGCTCAGTCGTCGTGAAGCCGCCGACCGCAGGCTGTGGAATTATCTGGCACTTGGCGTCGCGCCCGACTACGTGGTCTGGCGGCACCTGACCGAGCCCCGGAAAGGGGAGGAGGTGCCGAGGGTCGCGGCCACACGATTTCGTGGTGCGGCCGACACGCAGGCGTTCGCCCGATTGTGGTGGGCCGCCGAACTGTTCCGGAACGGGTCCGACTACGGTCCGGTGGTGAAGGTCTGTGCGCAGCAGGACATGCTCAACACCGCGCTGCGACTTTCCGTGATCGACCACCGTCCTACCGCGCAGGCTCTGGTCGAGCTGATCGGTCGAGGGACTGTGCGTACCGGTCGGGAGATCAACGCTCTGGTCAAGGCGGTCAACGCGTCAGCGGCCACGCTCATGTACGACGTCATGGCACCGGACATCGAGCGTGATGGTCGTCCGATGGCGCGGTGGATCGAGGCCGCGGAGTGGGCACCGGCCGTGCCGCGAAGAGCGCTTCCTGACGGGCCGGACGAGGAGAGGGCGCCGGAGGATTCCGTGGCCACCCTCACCGATCACTTCTCGGAGCTCTTCGCCGGAGCTCCGGTGCGAGGGAAGAATACCGACGACAACGAGTCGGACTGACCGGGCCGGCCCGAAGGCCCCTGCGGATCAGGGGCCTTCGGTAGGGGCGCCCTTCTCGATGATGCGTCGAGGTTGCGGCTCCCATTCCTTGAGACGCGTGAACCACTCGTCCTTCGGGGCCTCCCGCAGGAGCGCGGCGCTCAAAATGTGCAGAGAGAGTCGAGGCGGGACAGCGTTGCCGATCTGCTGGGCCACGTCGGTGGACTGCCACGGGTAGCGAGCGGGGAAGGACTGGAGAAGGCCGCCCTCCTCGAACGACAGCCGGTCCAGCTCCTCGCCGACCTCCTTCTCGCCGGACTCGTTCTCCTTCAGGAGGAAGAGCCGGTTACGGCGGAACTTGCCGGTGATCGTGGCGGCCGGCTCCTCCGAGGTGCGGCGCCCCCGGTTCTTCGGGTCGCCGCCGGAGCCGTAGTTGGAGACCAGGACGAAGTCACGGGGGCGGGCGCCGGCGAGAGCGTCCCCGACCGACACCCAGGGTTCCTTCTTCCGCTCCCTGCTGTTCTTGGGGCGGTCGAACAGGGCACCCTCCTGCGGTTCGACGGGCGAGTTCTCATGCGGCGGGGGCAGCAGGCGCTCGACCCCCTTGCGGTACTGCTGGTGGGTCGCTTCAGGGAAGTACACATCCCTTCCCGCGTTCTCCGGGTCCCACTGGGCGATGAGCACTGCGCGCCGGCGTGTTTGCGGGACACCGAATGCCTCCGCGTGCAGGAGGTGGGCTTTGGCTGCGTAGCCGATGCCGTTGAGCAACTCGGCGTAGTGGTTCCACACCGGCAGTACCGTGGGGACCTGCTCCAGCACTACAACGTCGTAGGGTTTTTTGCGCTTGAGCTTCGCCTCCATGATCCAACGCAACGGCTGGAGCACGAACCCTGTACGTGAGTCGGACATGGCATCGGTCTCGCGTTTGACCTCGCCCCAAATGGCGTCGAAGGACTTACGATCTCTTGCGCTGACCAGGCAGCCGGCCAGCCGCTTGACGTCCTCCAGGGCCTTGTGGCCCTCCCGATTGCCAGCCACGGAGAACGACTGACAGGGGGGCCCGCCGGTGAGAACGTTCGCATCCTTCACCTGGGGGTCGCACGGGCCCAGGGCGGCGACATCCTTCTCCACTGTGGTGCGAAGGCCGGCCGCGTCGCGCGTCGCGCGCGTCGGATCGTCCCACTCGACCCCGATGCTCTTCACTTCCATGACCGTGGCGGCGATATCGAGGCCCCCCGGGCCGGCAAACAAGTCCACGATGCGGAAACTTGCAGGTAGGAGTGGTGGGTGGGGCCTGGGGGTCATGGGATGGAAGTCTAGCCAGCTTTCATCGTGCCTCAGACCGCTTCCCGCGCGCTCAACCTCGCAGCGCCTCCGCGACGGCAAGCCCCAGCGCCTTCCCCACCTGCGGCGGCGAGGCATGCCCGATCTGCCGGTACCGAGCGGTCTTCCGCCCCGCGAACCGCCACTCGGCCGGGAAGCCCTGCAACAGCGCGGCCTGCGCGTCCGTGAGCTTGATCAGGCCCTGGCTGTTGTCGTCCTCCGGGCCGGGAACCTCATCGGCCAGAGCCCCACCATTCACCCGCATCCGTGCCCAGGCGGCCTTCGTGCCCGTGGGGCCCAGATCGGCGCCCCCGCGGTTGTCGGAACCGCCGACCAACGTCGGCGCCACGGAGCTCGCCCCATCCGCCCACGCATCGGCGCCGGTCCACCCACGGGCCACCATGGAGTGTCGCAGCGCGCTCCCCACCGACACGGGATCCTTCACGGTCGGGACCGGCGGTCGGAAGCGGTCGAAGTACCGCCCCTTGAGCGCGACGAGCAATCCCTGCTTCCGATCCTGCGGTACACCGAAGTCCGCCGCGTTCAGGACGAACCAGCGCAGCCCGTACCCGAGATGTTCCAGCTCTTCCCGGACGAACCCCCGCAGGGACTCGAAGGCGCTGGCGTCCACCAGACCCGGCACGTTCTCAATGATCAGGGCACGGGGCTGGATCGAGTGTGCGAGGAGGACCGCTGCTTTCAGAAGCTGTTCCTCCTCGTCGGTCTCCGCTCTGGCCGCCGTAGCGCTCGACTTCACACGCGGGAGCCCGGCGGACAGCAAGTCCACGTCGTACGTGTGCGGGTGCTCGTCCGGAACGAAGTCCAGCAGGTCCAGCTGCAGGATCTTCCAGTGCGGTCGGTTCATGCCCAGCGTCTCGCAGGCCACGGGCTTTTTGTCCAACAGCAGTACCGGCTCGAACCCTGCCTGTTCCAGCCCCAGGGCGAGCCCTCCGGCCCCCGCGCACACATCCACGAACCGCAATCCGCTCACGAGCCCCCACCTTCCGGCCCCGTCCGCCCCGCGGACCTCTCGCGATCGACGACTTCCGCCACCTGGTCGGCGACCTGCACCGGGGGCTGATGCTCCCAGAAACGCAGAACCGTCCATCCCTCGGTGATCAGGTGCGCCGTCGTCTCGACGTCCCGCGTCATGTTGCGGTCGAGCTTCTGCCGCCACCACTCGGCGTTCGACTTCGGTTGCGTGGCGTGCTCGGGGCAGCCGTGCCAGAAGCACCCGTCCAGGAACACGGCGACCTTGGCCCGCGTGAAGGCGATGTCGATCGTCCGTCGGGACATGTGAGGTACTCGTTCGTTGAGGCGGTACCGGTATCCGGACGCGTGCAACAACTTCCGGACCGCGACTTCGGGCGTGGTGTCGCGGCTGGCTTGGCGACTCATCCGGGCGGACACGCCGGGAGAGGACGGTTTCGCGGTGTTCATCATTGCCAAGTCTCCTACGTTCCGGCCTCTGGTGGTGGTCATGGGGCAAAGGCGGAGCAATAGCTATGATTATCCGCCCACGGCGCCGGCGCCGGACCGGTTCACCGCGACCGCCTTGAAGAACGTGTAGTGGAAGGTCCCGTGGTCCAGAGCGGTGCGGTGCAGGTCCGTGATGCCCTGGTCCCAGTCGGCCTCGGTCATGAGGTTGGCGGCCAGTGTCTCGTCCCGGACCGCTTCGATCATGGCGATGAACGTGTTGCGGGTGAAGCCGTCGACCAGGGCGGGGCGGGTCCGGTCGGCGTAGACCGTGCGGGGGTGGACCACGATGTCGTCGTATCCGGCCCGGGGGCAGCAGCGGATGTAACTGCCGGACGATCAGTGCGTCTCCGCCGGCGGCCGACTGCAGTTGGACCTGGCAGTTGATCACTGCTCGGGCCAGGGCGCTGGTGGGGTGGAGGAGCGCGGAGCCGTGGTCCTCTTCGACCACGGTGATGGTGCCCTCGGGTCGCAGGACGCGCCGCAGCACGGCCAGGGCCCGCCGGGGGTCCGGCAGGTGCTCCAGGACGAAGCAGACGTAGACGTGGTCGAAGTCCGCGGGGGCGAAGGGGAGGTCGAACAGGTCGGCGTGGTGCCACTCCACGTCCGCCCCCGGTGCGTGGTCCGCGACACGGGCGCGGGCCTGTGAGAGGGATTCGGCGGAGTGGTCGACCGCGGTGATCCGGGCCTCCGGGGCGGCCTGGGCCAGGTGGACCGTCTGGGCGCCGACCCCGCAACCTGTCTCCAGCACCCGGCTGCCGGGAGGATAGGCCGTGCCCGCGTGCAGGAAGGCCGCCAAGGTGTCCGCCTGGTCGCCGAGCCGGGTCGCCTCGCGGTCGGAGCGCCCGTGGACGTAGTCGGCCGTCGTCATCGCCTCAGGTGATGCCACTGCCCCATTCCTACGGCAACCGGGTGGCGGCTTCGGTCCGTTGGACAGGTTCGACCGGGACTCGTCGAGCTCCGCCCGAGCGCGTCAACTTGCCCGCCTCGCCTACTGGTTCACGGTCGCTGCTCCGCCGGCAGTTCCCGTACGTACGCCAGGCCCCGCTTTCCGCTCAGCTGCACCTCCTCGCCCGTGGGGACGAAGCCCGTCCGGGTCAGGACCGCCCGGGACGCGGTGTTGGTGACGGCGGCCGAGGCGCGGAGCGCGGTCAGCGCGTACGCGGTCGTGCACAGGGTGAAGAGGTGGTGGACCGTCGACGTGGCCAGGCCGCGGCCCGTCGCCTTCTCGGCCAGGCGGAAGCCCAGGTCCGCGGTGCCGTCCGCCACGTCCACCAGGTTGAAGCGGCCCAGCACCTCGCCGCTGTCCCCAGCCATCAGGAGGTGGAAGTGGCAGGTGCCGGCCGCCTGTTCGATGAGGAGGGCCTCGTGGCGGGTGGCGAAGTCGGTGAAGTAGTCGTCGCCGCGGTCCGGCACCGAGGCCGCGAAGAAGACGCGGTTCTCCCGCTCGAACGCGAGGAGGTCCGGGGCGTGGTCGGCGCGCAGCCGCTGGAGTTCGGGCATGGCGGGACCGTACCCGGGCGGTCGCCGCCCCCGCATCCGGTAATCAGCGGCCTGCCGGACCCGGACCCGGCAGGCAGAGCAGAAGGGCGCTCCTACAGCGCGCCCCCGTGGCAGTCCCGGTACGAACGCCCCGTGCCACACCAGCAGGCCGCGCTCCTCGCCGGGGGCCACGGGACCGCGCGGCCCCGGGCCGCCAGGGTGGTGGCGTACTGGGGGAGCAGGTCCGGGTCGGCAGGGGAGGCGGCCTCGGAGGCGGCGAACGCCTCGTACGACGGGACCGTGCCCGTCACGATGCCGAGGTTCGGGGTGCCCGTCGCATGCAGGTCGCGCAGGGCCGCCTCCAGGCGGGCCAGGTGGTCCGGGTGGGAGGCGTACTCGCTGCCGAGGTTCGGGTACGCGGTGAGGAGCTCGTCCAGTTCGGCCTGCGGCCAGTGCAGCACCGCCACCGGGAAGGGGCGGGAGAGAGCGGTGCGGTAGGTGCCGAGTTCGGCGCGCAGGCGGGTGATCTCGGCGCGCAGCTCGCCCGGATCGGAGGAGCCCAGGGCCCACAGGCGCTTCGGGTCGTGGAGTTCGTCCAGCGGGACGGCCGCCGTGTGCAGGGCGTCTGCCAGCTCGTCCCAGGCGTCGTGCCGAACGCCCATCAGCCGGCGGACCCGATGCCGGCCGGTCAGCAACGACTGCGTGGCGTACGGGACTTCCTCGCCCGGCGCGATGAGCAGGGTGAGGGCCGTGGAGAAGTAGTCGTGGGCCGACTCCAGCTCGTCGTGGGCCTCCAGGGTCTCCGCCGCGATCTCCCAGGGGGCCGCCTCCAGCGGGCCCGCCGCGCGGATGCCGTCGATGATCGCGCGGGCCTCGGCCTCGTGGCCGTACTCCCACAGGTTGGCGGCGTTGAGCGCCTTGACCAGGTGTGGGTGCTCTGTGCCGGGGGCGCTGAGCAGTTCGTCGTAGAGCGCCGTGGCGCGGGCGCGCTCGCCGGCGAGCTCCAGATGGGCAGCGGCCTGGAGGAGCAGCGGCTCGTGGTCCTCCGGGTACCGCGCCGCGGTGCGCAGCAGGCGCTCGGCTTCGGTGGTGTGGTCGGCAGGCGTGTCGGGGCGCATGAACCACACCGTACTGCGGTAGGGCCACGGGGCGGAGAGTTGTTCGGGCTCTGGAGAGTTACGGGGCTTGGCCCTATCGTGCGGGCCGTGCCTGAGCGGATACCTGTGGTGGTGCAGCGGAACTCGCGGGGGCGGCGGGCCGCTGTGCGCGGGCTGTGGACGAGCGCCGAGGTGGCGGTGACCCTCGGCGTCGTCCTGCTGCTGCTCGTCGCCCATCAGCTGTGGTGGACCAACCGGCAGGCCCGCGCCGGCGCCGCGCACACCGTGCGGGCCCTCCAGCGGGACTGGGGTGAGCCGCTGCCCGAGCCGCCGCGGTCGGTGCCAGAGGAGGCTGCGGACGACAGCCCCGCCGTGTCCGCGGGGGAGGGGGAGACGGGCGACACGAAGGGCCGTGGCGCTGCCCCGGCCACCGTCCCCGCGTTCCGCCGGTCCCAGGCCTACGCCGTCATCCGGATCCCGCGCATCGGGCTCACCGCACCCGTCGCGCAGGGCATCAGCAGGAGCGGCGTCCTCGACAAGGGGTACATCGGCCACTACCCGGGCACCGCACAGCCCGGCGCCTCCGGGAACTTCGCGCTCGCCGCCCACCGCAACACCCACGGCGAACCGTTCCGCTACATCAACCGGCTGCGCCGGGGCGACCGCGTCACCGTCGAGACCCGGGACGCCGTCTACACGTACACCGTCGACAAGACCCTCCGGCAGACCGGTGCGGGGGACGGCGGGGTGGTGGCCGCCGTGCCGCGCAGCAACGTGAAGCCGTACGTCGGGTACCGGGCGGCCGGGTCCTATGTGACGTTGACGACATGCACGCCCGAGTTCACCTCCCGCTACCGGCTGGTGGTGTGGGGAAAGCTGACGGAGGTGCGGGGGAGGTAGGACGAGGCAGGGGGATACCGGGCGGGATGCGGGAAGGCCGCCGGGGGCGACCGTGCGGGGGCACTAGGGTCGCTGACGTGCTCAGACGACGTCCGCAGTTGCTGTGGTTGCTGGTTCCCTACGTGCTCTACCTGGGGGCGCTGCCGTTCGTGAACCGGGTCCGTCCCGTCGTTCTCGGGCTGCCGTTCCTCTTCTTCTGGCTGCTCGGGGCGACCGTGCTGACCCCCGTCGCCGTCTGGCTGACCAGGCGGGGGGACCGCCGGTGAACGCCGCCGTCGCGACCTCCGTCTTCGGGGTCTTCATGGTCGCCACCGTGGCCCTCGGACTGTTCGCCGTACGCGGGCATCGCGGGGCGAAGGGCGGTGGGCTTGCCGAGTGGTCGGTGGGCGGGCGCAGCCTCGGGACCGTCTTCATCTGGGTGCTCATGGCCGGTGAGGGCTACACCAGCTTCAGCTACCTCGGCGCCGCCGGCTGGGGCTACAACTACGGGGCGCCCGTCCTGTACGTGGTCGCGTACATGTCCTGCGGGTACGCCGTCGGCTATGTCGTCGGGCCGATGCTCTGGGCGTACGCGCGCGAGCACGGGCTCGTCGGGATCACCGACATGGTGGCCCACCGCTTCGGCCGGCCCTGGCTCGGGGCGCTCACCGCCGTCCTCGCGACCGTCTTCCTGCTCCCGTACATCCAGCTCCAGATCACCGGCATGGGCGTCGTCGTCTCGACGATCTCCTACGGCGCCATCAGCCTGAACTGGGCCTATTTCATCGCCTTCGCCGTCACCACCGGCTTCGTCGTCGTCAGCGGGCTGCGCGGCAGCGCATGGGTGTCCGTGCTGAAGGACGTCATGGTGATCGCCACGCTCGGCTTCCTCGCCGTCTACGTACCGATGCACTACTTCGACGGCTACGGGCCCTTCCTCGACCGGCTCGTCACCGAGAAGAGCGACTGGCTGACCTTTCCCGGGCACGGGGACAGCGGGATGGGGCAGGCCTGGTTCATCACCACCTCGTTCCTCAACTCCCTCACCGTCGTGATCTTCCCGACGACCGTCGCCGGCTACCTCGGCGCCAAGAACGCCGACGTGTTGCGGCGCAACGCCATGTGGCTGCCCGCCTACAACGTGCTGCTGTTCGTGCCGATGCTGCTCGGCATGGCGGCCCTCTTCGTCGTCCCGGGGCTGGTCGGGGCCGAGTCCAACCTGGCCCTCTTCGAACTCGTCGTGGACTCGCTGCCGGCCTGGTCGGTCGGGATCATCGGGGTCGCGGCCGCACTCTCCTCCATCGTGCCGATGGCCGTTTTCATGCTGGTCATCGGCACGATGTGGGGACGCAGCGTGCTCTCGCTCGTGCCGCGCTGGGAACGGCGGCAGAAGGGCGCGGCCCAGGTCGTCGTCGTGATCGCGGGGAGCCTGGCCCTGCTGCTCACCTACACCGCGCCGAACACCCTCGTACGGCTGTCGCTGATCTCGTACGAGGGGATGGCGCAGCTGCTCCCCATGGTGTTGCTGGGGCTGATGTGGCGGCGGCTGACGCTGCTCGGGGCGATGAGCGGGCTGGTCGTCGGGGTGGGCGTGGTGTGCGGGTTCGTCTTCACGGAGAACGATCCGGTGTGGGGTGTGAACGCCGGAATCATCGCGCTCGGTGCGAATCTGGCCGTCGCGCTGGCGGTGACGTACGCGGGGCCGCGCGAACGCGACGAACGGCCGGACGCGGACGTGCTGGCGCGCGACGAGATCGAGGACCGCGTATCGGACGCGGGAGCGGGCGACACCCATCGTGTATAACGGTTAAAGGTTGAAGTGCCGCTTGACGCTGCGGCCGCAGGAGCGCGAGAGCGAGAGGGGGAGGACCCGTGGACGCACGTGCCATGAACCGCTTGCGCGGTGGCCTCGCCCGGCTGCTCCGTCCCGCCGGGCTGCTGCTCTTCTTCCTCACCGAGGTCCTGCTCGCGGAGGGCGGCAGCCTCTCCGCCGCCGTCGCGCTCGCCGCCACCGCGGCCGCCGGTACCGCACTGGTCGCCTGCTCGGTCATCAGCGCCCGCTGCGCCGTCCCGGTGCCCCGCACCCGGGTCCGTACCGCCATGCGCGACCGGGAGAAACGCACCGCGTTCCTCCCGCAACGAGACCCCGACGCCAAGGGGCGCCGACGCCCCCGAGCCCCCGGCCGTGTCCTCCTGACGGCCGCGTAGGGCTCCCTCTTCCTCCTCTTTCGTCCAGGTGCGTACGCCGTTGCGTACATGCGGGCGCCCCGCGCGGATCGTCATGCCGAAGCTGATCCACTTCCCGGCACGACGAGACCCCCGGAGGGCTCATCCATGTCCGCCTTCATGTCCGCTTTCGCCAGCCTGGTCGGCGCCTTCGCCGATCTTCTGCACCCGTTCTTCCAGGCCGCGTCCACCGCCGCCGCGATCGTGCTGTTCACCGCGCTCGTACGGCTCGCCGTCCACCCTCTGTCGCGGGCCGCGGCGCGCGGGCAGAAGGCGCAGCGCCGACTCCAGCCGCAGATCGCCGAACTGCGCAAGAAGCACAAGAAGAACCCCGAGCGGATGCAGAAGGCGCTCATGGAGCTGCACAAGGAGGAGAAGGTCTCGCCGCTCTCCGGCTGCCTGCCCAGCCTGCTCCAGATGCCGGCCTTCTTCCTGCTCTACCACCTCTTCTCCAGCCAGAAGATCGGCGGCGACGCCAATGAACTCCTCGGCCACCAGCTCTTCGGCGCCCCGCTGGGCGAGCGCTGGCACGACGCCCTCGCGGACGGTGGGGTGTTCGGCGCCCATGGCCTCGTGTACCTGGGGCTGTTCGTGATCGTCGCCGCCGTCGCCACGTTCAACTACGGGCGGACGAAGCGGCAGATGGCGGCCAATCCCGCCACCCCGGCCACCGGCCCCGACGGACAGCCGGTCCCGGGCATGGGCGCCATGACGAAGGTGATGCCGCTGATGTCCTTCTTCACCCTCTTCACCGTCGCCTTCGTGCCGCTGGCCGCCGCGCTGTACGTCGTCACCAGCACCACCTGGACCGCGATCGAGCGGGCCTACCTGTACCGCGACATCCCGGCCACCGGTGCCGCCATGGCCACCGCGGCGTAGTCGCGTACGCGCGTGTGCCGGTCCAGTGTGTGAACAGGGTCTTGCGGGGTGATCGGATGTCTTGGAGGATCGGACAAGCCTGCGATGGCCGCAACCCATCCGACGGGCCCGATCTCGACCAAGGGGAGACAGACCGTTGAAGCTGCTTCGTGTGGGTACGGCAGGCGCGGAACGACCGGCGCTGCTGGATGGGGACGGAACCCTGCGTGACCTGTCGGGAGTCGTCACCGACATCGACAGCGCGCTGCTCGCCGACGAGGACGCGCTGGCCCGGGTCCGGGCTGCCGCGGCCGCGCCCGGTGAGCTGCCGGTGCTCGACGCCGAGGGGCTGCGGGTGGGTCCGCCGCTCGCCCGGATCGGCAAGATCGTGTGCATCGGGCTGAACTACCACGACCACGCCACGGAGACCGGCGCGCAGATACCGGCCGAGCCGATCCTGTTCTTCAAGGCGCCGGACACGGTCGTCGGGCCCGAGGACACCGTGCTTGTGCCGCGCGGCAGCGTGAAGACCGACTGGGAGGTCGAGCTCGCGGTCGTCATCGGCCGCACCGCCCGGTACCTGGACTCGGCGGAGGAGGGCCTCGCCCACGTCGCCGGGTACGCGGTCGCGCACGACGTCTCCGAGCGGGAGTTCCAGATCGAGCGCGGCGGCACCTGGGACAAGGGCAAGAACTGCGAGACGTTCAACCCGCTGGGGCCGTGGCTGGTGACGGCCGACGAGGTGGCCGATCCGCAGGCGCTGCCGCTGAGGCTCTGGGTCAACGGTGAGCTGAAGCAGGACGGTACGACGGCCGAGCAGATCTTCCCGGTCGGTGAGGTGGTGCGCTACCTGAGCCACTTCATGACGCTGTACCCGGGTGACGTGATCAACACCGGGACGCCGGCCGGGGTGGCGATGGGGCAGCCGGAGCCCAAGCCGTATCTCCGGGCGGGGGATGTCGTGGAGCTGGAGATCGCTGGACTGGGGCGGCAGCGGCAGGAGCTGAAGGGGGCGTAGGGGGGGTGGGCTTGGGCCCGGGTGCGCCCGGGGCCGCTTTGTCCTCAATCGCCGGACGGGCAGGAAAGACGTCCTCGATCGCCGGACGGGCTTGATTGGGCCCGACTCGTCTTGATCTGGCCGGGCTCGGCTTGATGGGCGGGGTTCGGTGTGGTTCGGTCCAGAGATACGGTTCGGTTTCGTTTCAAAGATCGGAGGGGTGGGGCTGTCTTTGGCAGCCCCACCCCTCCGGCCGGTCAGCCGCCGATCGTCGTCGCGAACTGTTCCAGGGCCTCGACCACCAGCGCGTGGTCCTCCGCCTGGGGCAGGCCCGAGACCGTGACCGAGCCGATGACGCCCGCGCCCTCGACCGAGATCGGGAACGAGCCGCCGTGCGCGGCGTACGTGCCCGGGTTCAGCCGCGAGGCGTCGTCGAACGTCGTCCCCTTGGCCCGGAACCGGGTTCCCACCAGGTAGGAGCTCTCTCCGTAGCGCTCGACGACCCTGCGCTTACGGTCGATCCAGGCGTCGTTGTCCGCGCTCGAACCCGGCAGCGCGGCGTGGAACAGCTGCTGTGCCCCGCGCCGGATGTCGATCGCGACCGGTGCGTGCCTCTCCCGGGCCAGGGCGACGAGCAGGCCGCCGAGCGCGTACGCGTCGTCGTAGCCGAAATGCGGCAGCGTCAGCCTGCGCTCCTGCGCGATCAGCTCGGAGATGGTCGGAGCGGTGGGGTTCATGCGGGCTGCTCCTCTGTGGCGGGTGCGGGAGTCGTGGGCAGGGTGACCGTGACGCCCTCGCGGGCCGAGCGCCGGGCGGCCTCCAGGACGTCCAGCGCCGAGGCGGCCTGGAGCGCGGTCACCGGATTCTCGCCCTTTCCGCGCAGCGCGTCGGTGACCGCCGCGTAGTACGCGGGGTAGTCGCCCGGCAGCGTACGGACCGGGGCGCCGCCGCCCGTGAGCGGGGACTCGCCTGAGCCGAGCCGGCCCCACAGCCCCTCGGCCTCCTCGCCCCACGGCTCGTCCGCCGACGGGCGGGCACCGTCGCGCAGGGCCGCCTCCTGGGGGTCGAGGCCGTACTTCACATAGCCGGCGGTGGAGCCGAGCACCCGGAAACGCGGGCCGAGCTGGGCCGTCGTCGCGCTGACGTACAGGTGCGAGCGGACCCCGTTCTCATGCGTGATCGCCAGGAACGTGTCGTCGTCGGCGGCCGCGCCCGGCCGGCGTACGTCCGACTCCGCGTACACCCGCACCGCCGGGCCGAACAGGACCAGCGCCTGGTCGACGACGTGGCTGCCCAGGTCGAACAGCAGCCCGCCGATCTCCTGCGGGTCGCCCGACTCGCGCCAGCCGCCCTTCGGCTGCGGACGCCACCGCTCGAAGCGGGACTCGAAGCGCTGCACCTCGCCCAGCGCACCGTCCGCGACCAGCGAGCGCAGGGTGAGGAAGTCGTTGTCCCAGCGGCGGTTCTGGAAGACCGAGAGCAGCACCCCGTGCTCCTCCGCCAGGGCCGCCAGCTCCCGCGCCTCCGCGGCCGAACCGGCGACCGGCTTGTCCACGACCACCGGCAGACCGGCCCTGATCGCGGCGGCGGCGATCGGGACGTGCGTCTTGTTCGGTGACGCGATCACGATCAGGTCCAGCTCGTCCGCCCGCTGCCACAGCTCGTCCGGCGAGGCGGCGAACCGCACGCCGGGGAATTCGGCGCGGGCCTGCTCCCGGCGCTCCTCGTTCGAGGTGACGACCGTGTCCAGGACGAGGCCGTCCGTCGCGGCGATCAGCGGGGCGTGGAAGACGGAACCCGCCAGGCCGTAGCCGACGAGTCCGACGCGCAGGGGGGTCCCGGACGTGCCGGAGGTCTCGTGAGTCGCGTGGGCAGTCATGCGTTCCACTTTGGCAACGCTGTTGCCAAAGTGCAAGCGGAAGCGACAATGGGTCCGTGAACAGGAGTAATAGCGGCGCCAACCTGCCGACGCTGCGGGGCCACAACGCGGCGCTCGTGCTGGACCTGCTGCGGGTCGCGGGCGAGCGCGGGATCAGCCGGCTCGAACTGGCCGAGCGGACGGGGCTCACCCCACAGGCCGTCAGCAAGATCACCGCACGGCTGCGGGCCGAGGGGCTGGCCACGGAGGCGGGCCACCGCGCCTCCACGGGCGGCAAGCCCCGGACCGTGCTGCGGCTGGTGCCGGACGCCGGCCACGCGGTGGGGCTGCACCTGGACCGCGACGGGCTGACCGTGGTGCTCGTCGACCTCGCGGGCACCGTGGTCACGAGCCGTACGGCTCCGCTGGACTTCGGCGCCCCGGCCGACGAGGTGGTGGCGGCGGCCGCCGGGGCGGTGGCGGAGGTGCGCGGGGACGGCGCCCGGCCGGTGCTCGGCGTGGGCGCGGCGGTGCCGGGGCCGCTCGACCACCGGGGCGGGGTGCTGCACCGCGTCACCGGATTCCCGCAGTGGGACGGCTACCGGCTCGGGGTAGTGGACCGCCACCGGGGTCGCGGTGAACAGCACCGGGCGCCGGGCGATGG
>CBRG010000153.1 GCA_000470535.1 Streptomyces sp. AW19M42 | reverse complement strand
GTCCGGCGGGTCCACCCTGATCCGCACCGGCCCGCCGCTGCCACCGCCCCGCGACATCCGCGCCGCCTGCGCCGTCTTCAGCGCGGCCGCCAGCGCCGCCCCGCTACCCGGACGCACCCGGACCAGGGCCCGTTCCCAGGTCTCCCCCGGCGGCGCGTCGAACGGCCTGCGGGGCCGTCCCGGCTCGCCGGCGGGGACCGGCACCGGACCGAGGACCTCCGCGTCGGGCGGCAGCTCCGCGGCGGCCAGGAACGCGGCGAGCGCCTGTGGCTCCCCCGTCACCGAAGCCATCCGGGACACCGGCGGAAAGCCCAGCTCGGCCCGTTCCGCCAGCTCACGGCGGGCGTGACCGACCGGGTCCCAGCGCACCAGGGCCTGCACCGGACGCAGCGTCGGCTCCGCGACGATCACCACCGTGCCGCCCTCCGGCTGCCCCCGTACCAGCGCGGCGGCCGCCGTCCAGCGGCGCAGCGCCTCCTCCCCGGCCCGCAGGTCGGGGCGGCCGACCATCGCCCAGCCGTCCAGCAGCAGCGCGGCCGCATACCCGCCCTCGGCGACGGGTTCGGCCCCCGGGGTGCTGACCACGAGCGCGGGCTGGTCCGGAACCGAGTCCAGCACGTGGTCGCGTCCGGAGGTCCGCACCGGCACGGCGGGAAACGCCCGGCCGAGCTCCTCCGCCGTGCGCCGGGCGCCGACGATCTGCGCGCGCAGCCGACGGCCCCCGCAGGCCACGCAGTGCCAGGACGTCTCGGGCAGGCCGCACCAGGCGCAGTTCAGGTCCCGCTGGTCGGGCGCCTCCAGCGGCCCCGCGCAGTGCCGGCAGCGCGCGGGCTCCCGGCAGCGCTCGCAGGCCAGCCGCGGGGCGTACCCGCGACGCGGCACCTGCACGAGCACCGGGCCGCTGCGCAGTCCGTCCCGCACGGTCTGCCAGGCGAGGCTCGGCAGCCTCGCGGCCCGTGCGGCGCCGTCCCGCGCGAGCTCGCCGTCCCCGACGGTACGCACCAGGGGCGCCGCGATCCTGGTCTGCTCCCGGTCGGCGCGCAGCGGCAGTGCCCAGCCGCTCTCGACCAGTTGGGCGGCCTCCACGGTGCAGTTCGTACCGCCGAGCAGGAAGCCGCATCCGCTGTGCGCGGCCCGCAGTTCGAGGACCTCGCGGACGTGCGGGAAGGGGGCGTTGTCATCGCTGTGGCTGGAGTCCCCGTCGTCCCAGACGGCGACCAGGCCGAGGCCGGCGACCGGGGCGAACATCGCGGCCCGCGTCCCGACGACCGCCCGGACGGACCCGCGCCGCACGGCCAGCCACTCCCGGTACCGCTTCTCGGGGCCAGAGCCGGCGGTCAGCAGGGCGTGGCGGCCCTCCCCGAGGAGCCCGGTGAGCGCCGCGTCGACCCGCGCCGCGGTCCGTCCGTCGGGGACCACGACCAGTGCGCCGCGTCCGGAGGCGAGGGTGGCGGCGACGGCCCTGGCGATCTCCTCGGGCCAGTGAGGGCCCGGCAGGGCGGTCCACACGGCCCTGGGCGCGCCGCCGGAGGCGAGCGCGTCCAGGAACGCCGCGCCCTGCCCGTAGCGCGCCCAGCTCCCGGGAGCGGGCGCCGGGGGCGGCGGCAGCGGTTCGGGAGAGGGCTTGGACTCGGCGCGGGCGTTCCTCGGCGGCACCGCGAGCTGCAGGACGTCCGCGAGACTGCCCGCGTACCGGTCGGCCACGGCTCGGGCGAGGCCGAGCAGCTCGGGTCCGAGGACCGGTTCGGGAGAAACGACAGAGGCGAGGGCGGCCAGCGCCCCGCTGTAGTCGGACTCGGCCAGCCGCTCGACCAGGAATCCGTCGATCAGGCCGCCGCCCTCGCGCCGCCCGCCCCGGACGTTGCGGCCGCCCGCGCCGAAGCGCACCCGCACCCGCACCCCGGGCTGCGCGACGGCGTCGAGCTCCTCCGGGACGGCGTAGTCGAAGTACTGGTCGAGGTGGAGCGCGCCCTTGTTGACCAGGACGCGGGCGACGGGCAGCTCACCGGCGAGGGCGGCCCCGCGCCAGGTCCGCGGTTTGGCGCGGGGCACCTTGGCCTGCCGCACCGTCTCCCGAATCAGCGCAAGCTGCTCCGGAGCCTCGGTGCCGGGCTCGTCGGACCGCTCGTTGTCGCTGCTCACAGCCAAATTCCTACCAGACGCCACTGACATCCCGGCCGGCGCCGGACGCTGCCGCAACGCCGGAGCCCGGACACCGATGGGGCGTCCGGGCTCCGGCAAGGGGGTGCCCGCTGGGCGGGCCGGCTGGGACCTACAGACCCGCGGCCCCGCGCAGTGCGTCCACCCGGTCCGTGCGCTCCCACGTGAAGTCGGAAAGCTCGCGGCCGAAGTGGCCGTACGCGGCGGTCTGGGCGTAGATCGGGCGGAGCAGGTCGAGGTCGCGGATGATCGCGGCCGGGCGGAGGTCGAAGACCTCGCCGATGGCCTGCTCGATCTTCTCGGTCTCGATGACGGCGGTGCCGAAGGTCTCGACGAAGAGGCCCACCGGCTCGGCCTTGCCGATCGCGTAGGCGACCTGGACCTCGCAGCGGGCCGCGAGGCCTGCGGCGACGACGTTCTTGGCGACCCAGCGCATCGCGTAGGCGGCCGAACGGTCCACCTTGGACGGGTCCTTGCCGGAGAAGGCACCGCCGCCGTGACGCGCCATGCCGCCGTAGGTGTCGATGATGATCTTGCGACCGGTAAGACCCGCGTCGCCCATCGGGCCGCCGATCTCGAAGCGGCCGGTCGGGTTCACCAGCAGGCGGTAGCCCTCGGTGTCCAGCTTGATGCCGTCCTCGATCAGCTGCCCGAGCACGTGCTCGACGACGAACTCGCGGATGTCCGGTGCGAGGAGCGAGTCGAGGTCGATGTCGCTGGCGTGCTGCGAGGAGACGACGACCGTGTCGAGCCGGACGGCCTTGTCACCGTCGTACTCGATGGTGACCTGGGTCTTGCCGTCGGGACGCAGGTACGGGATGGTCCCGTTCTTGCGGACCTCGGACAGCCGGCGCGACAGCCGGTGCGCGAGGTGGATCGGCAGCGGCATCAGCTCGGGCGTCTCGTCGCAGGCGTACCCGAACATCAGGCCCTGGTCGCCGGCGCCCTGCTTGTCGAGTTCGTCCTCATCGCCCTCGACCCGCTTCTCGTACGCGGTGTCGACGCCCTGCGCGATGTCGGGCGACTGTGCGCCGATGGACACCGAGACGCCGCAGGAGGCGCCGTCGAAGCCCTTCTTGGAGGAGTCGTAGCCGATCTCCAGGATCTTGTCGCGCACCAACTGGGCGATCGGGGCATAGGCCTTGGTCGTGACCTCACCCGCAACATGCACCTGACCTGTGGTGATCAAGGTCTCGACGGCGACACGCGACGTCGGGTCCTCTCGGAGGAGTGCATCGAGAATGGTGTCGCTGATCTGGTCAGCGATCTTGTCGGGGTGACCCTCGGTAACGGACTCCGAGGTGAAGAGACGGCGGGACACATCGCTCCCTGGGGTTGCAGCGGCTGCTGGCTGATCATTGGCGGACGGTCCCGGGAGCTGCGCCCGGTACGATCCTGGACCAGTTTATCGGTCGGCTCCGGTCGGTGGACAGCATGTCTCGCCCTTTGGCAGTTCTGTGACATGTGGCACGGCCGCCCGAAGGCTCCGGGACGGCCTCCTGGAAGGCCGTCCGGTGCCGTGTTCCCCTGGGATCGGGCCGCCTGAGCGACGACACGGGAAATTCACGCAAGTCGTGACGACACGAGGTCCCAGACCGTGTCGGCGAGCGCTTCCTTGGGGCCGAACGGCACCGGGGTCTCGCCGCCGTCGGCGGCGAGCACCACCGCTTCGTTCTCCTCCGCGCCGAAGGTCCTGCGCTCCCCCACCTCGTTGACCACCAGCAGGTCGCAGCCCTTGCGGCGGAGCTTCTCCCGCCCGTTGGCCAGGACGTCGTCGGTCTCGGCGGCGAATCCGACCACGATCTGTTCCGGCCGGGCGCGCCGCCCGGCGACCTCCGCCAGGATGTCCGGGTTGCGGACGAGCGCGATCGGCGCGGGCTCCTGACCGTCCTTCTTCTTGATCTTCCCCGTGGCGTACTCGGCCGGGCGGAAGTCGGCGACCGCCGCCGCCATCACCACGACGTCCGCGTCCGCCGCCGCCTTCAGCACGGCCTCGCGCAGCTGCTTCGCGGTGCCGACCCGGACGATGTCGGCCCCGGACGGGTCGGGCAGGCCGGTGTTGGCCTCGACGAGCGTGACCCGCGCGCCGCGGGCGACCGCGGTACGGGCGAGCGCGTACCCCTGCTTCCCGGAGGAGCGGTTGCCCAGGTAACGGACGGGGTCGAGCGGTTCGCGGGTGCCGCCCGCACTGATCACCACGTGGCGGCCCGCCAGATCGGAGGCGACAGGTCCGCGCGCCAGCACGCGGCGGCAGACCTCGAAGATCTCCCCCGGATCCGGCAGCCTGCCCTTGCCTGTGTCGACGCCGGTGAGCCGGCCCACGGCGGGCTCGATGACGACGGCGCCCCGGCGGCGCAGGGTGGCCACGTTCTCCTGGGTGGCCGGGTGTTCCCACATCTCGGTGTGCATGGCGGGCGCGAAGACGACCGGACAGCGGGCGGTGAGCAGCGTGTTGGTGAGCAGGTCGTCGGCGAGCCCGTGGGCGGCCTTCGCCAGCATGTCGGCGGTCGCGGGGGCGACGACGACGAGGTCGGCGTGCTGCCCGATGCGTACGTGCGGGACCTCGTGGACGTCGTTCCAGACCTCGGTCGACACCGGGTGGCCGGAGAGCGCCGACCAGGTGGCCGCGCCGACGAAGTGGAGCGAGGCCTCGGTCGGCACGACCCGTACGTCGTGGCCGGACTCGGTCAGCCGCCGCAGCAGCTCGCACGCCTTGTACGCGGCGATGCCGCCGCTGACGCCCAGAACGACCTTCGGCTTCTCCACTGCGTCTCCCCGCACTCGGGTACGTACTCGGATACGTACGCACCCATGCTGCCTCACCGTCGCGGACGCCGGTCTGCCGCCCCGGACACACCGCGGGCCCGGCGGTGGTGGCCGCCGGGCCCGTGGTGAAGGTGCCGTTCCTGCTACTGCGCGGGGCCCTCGATGGCCTCGGAGGTGAGCAGGCCCGCGTTGATCTCGCGGAGTGCGATCGAGAGCGGCTTCTCGTGCACGTGGGTGTCGACGAGCGGACCGACGTACTCGAGGAGTCCCTCACCGAGCTGCGAGTAGTACGCGTTGATCTGGCGCGCGCGCTTGGCGGCGTAGATCACGAGGCTGTACTTCGAGTCGGTTGCTTCGAGGAGCTCATCAATCGGCGGGTTGATGATGCCCTCGGGCGTGGTGATGGAAGAGGACACTCTCTGCCTTCCGAAGGGGGTGAAGATCAAAGAAATCTTTGACAGTCAGGGGCTGTGTGGTGCGGTCCCGCACCGGTGCGACCCGTTCGTTCAGTCGCCGGCGGCACGGTGGCCGGAAGCCTCCAGCATCAAGGCTAGCAGCTCACGTGCCACATCCTCGACGGAGGTATTGACGAGCGTCGTATCGAACTCGGATTCGGCGGCCAGTTCGATCCTGGCCGCATCGAGCCGTCGTTCGATCACGGCGGGTGCCTCGGTGCCGCGGCCGGTGAGCCGGCGCACCAGCTCGTCCCAGCTCGGCGGCGCCAGGAAGACCAGCTGGGCGTCGGCCATGGACTGCCTGACCAGCCGGGCGCCCTGGAGGTCGATCTCCAGCAGCACCGGCTCGCCCGCCTCAAGACGCTCCTGCACGGCGCGGCGCGGCGTGCCGTAGCGGTTGCCGGCGAACTCGGCCCACTCCAGCAGCTCGCCGTTGGCGATCAGCTTGTCGAACTCCTCGTCGTCCACGAAGAAGTAGTGGACGCCGTTGCGTTCGCCGGGGCGTGGCTTGCGGGTCGTCGCCGACACGGAGAGCCATACCTCGGGGTGGACCTTGCGCATATGCGCGACGACCGTGCTCTTGCCGACCCCCGAGGGGCCGGAGAGCACGGTCAGCCGCGGACGTGCGTCCGGGGGTACGGGGGACGTCCCCCGGGATGTTGCAGCCATGCAGCGATTATCCAGGTTCTCAGGAGTGCCTGAGAACGTCAGGCGGGACTGCCGCCGAACTCACGCTCCAGGGATGCGATCTGGTTGGAGCCGAGACCCCGCACTCGGCGGCTCTCGGAGATGCCGAGCCGCTCCATGATCTGCTTGGCGCGGACCTTGCCCACGCCGGGCAGGGACTCCAGCAGGGCGGAGACCTTCATCTTGCCGATGACGTCGTTCTCCTGGCCCGACTTGATGACCTCATGGAGGGAGGCGCCGGAATGCTTGAGTCGATTCTTGACCTCGGCCCGCTCCCGGCGAGCCGCGGCGGCCTTTTCGAGCGCGGCTGCGCGCTGTTCAGGGGTAAGGGGCGGAAGAGCCACGCCTACGTCACCTCGGATGTCGATCTGTCGGATACGGACCGGTGAGGCAGCGGGATCGCCCCTCACCTGGTGAGCAACGAACAACCTGTGTGCGTTGGCTCTCGACGGAGACTAGCGGCCAGGGCCGCCGACGTCAGCGAGAACAGACGAAAAGTCCTGGTCAGCCTTTGCCGACCAGGACATTCCTGGCATAACAACCGAGATTTTTGGTCAGGATTACGTCAACACGCTGTTACGTGGGATGGTCAGCCGTCCGAGACGGCCGCGCGGACCTCGTCCGCGAACCGCTCGGCGGCTTCGCGCAGCCCTGCCGCGTCCGGACCGTGGCGCAGCACGCCCCGGCTCACGCTGGGCAGCACATTGCGTACCGCGTCTCCGAAGACCCCCGGCAGATCCGCGGGGGTCGCCCCCTGCGCGCCGATGCCGGGCGCGAGCAGCGGGCCGTTGATCGCGAGGTTCACGCCCGCGTCCCCGAGGGTGGCGCCGACGACCGCGCCGACCGAGCCGAGCGGGGTGGCGCCCTCGTTCTCCGCGGCCATGTGGCCGAGCATCAGCTGGGCCAGCGAGCGGCCGTCGGCCGCGGTGGCGCGCTGCACCTCCGCGCCCTCCGGGTTGGAGGTGAGGGCGAGCACGAAGACCCCGGAGCCGGAGGTCGCCGCCGCGTCCAGCGCCGGCCGCAGCGAGCCGAAGCCGAGGTACGGCGAGACGGTGACCGCGTCGGAGAACAGCGGCGAGTCCTTGTCCAGGTAGGTGGCGGCGTAGGCGCCCATGGTGGAGCCGATGTCGCCGCGCTTGGCGTCCATCAGGACCAGCGCGCCGGCCGCCCGTGCCTCCTCGACGGCCTTCTCCAGGACGGCGATGCCGCGCGAGCCGAAGCGCTCGAAGAACGCCGACTGCGGCTTGAGGACGGCGACCCGGTCGGCCAGCGCCTCGACGACGCTACGGGTGAAGCGCTCCAGGCCCACGACGTCGTCGTTCAGCCCCCAGGAGGTGAGCAGGGAGCCGTGGGGGTCGATGCCGACGCAGAGCTGTCCACGGGTGTCCATGGCGCGGCGCAGTCGTGCGCCGAAGGGTTCCAGGGTCATTTCACGGCCTTCCGGGTTTCCGCGCCGACGGCATCGGCGAGGGTGGCGTACGGGGAGGCGGCCAGGCGCGCGGCAAGGCCCTTGTGGATCGCGCGGGCGTAGGACGGGCCCTCGTAGATGAAGGCGCTGTAGCCCTGTACGAGCGTGGCGCCGGCCAGGATGCGCTGCCAGGCGTCCTCGGCGTTCTCGATGCCTCCGACGCCCACCAGGGTGATCCGGTCCCCCACGCGCGCGTAGAGGCGGCTCACGACCGCCAGCGAGCGTTCCTTGAGGGGTGCGCCGGACAGCCCGCCGGTCTCCCCGGTCAGGGACGGCGAGGAGTTCAGGCCCAGGGCGTCGCGGGCGATGGTGGTGTTGGTGGCGATGATGCCGTCCAGGCCCAGCTCGACCGCGAGGTCCGCGACCGCGTCGACGTCCTCGTCCGCGAGGTCGGGGGCGATCTTGACGAGCAGCGGGACCCGGCGCCCGGTGACGGTCCGGTCCGCGGCCTCACGCACGGCGGACAGCAGCGGGCGCAGCGACTCGGTGGCCTGGAGGTTGCGCAGTCCGGGCGTGTTGGGCGAGGAGACGTTGACGACGAGGTAGTCGGCGTGTGCGGCGAGCCGCTCGGTGGACTTCACGTAGTCGGCGGCGGCCTCCGCCTCCGGGACGACCTTGGTCTTGCCGATGTTGACGCCGACCGTGGTCCGGAAGACCGGCACGCGGGCGGCCAGGCGCTCGGCCACGGCGGCGGAGCCCTCGTTGTTGAACCCCATGCGGTTGATGAGCGCGCGGTCCGCGACGAGGCGGAACAGCCGCTTCTTCGGGTTTCCGGGCTGCGGCTCGCCGGTGACCGTGCCGATCTCGACGTGGTCGAAGCCGAGCATCGACATGCCGTCGATCGCGACGGCGTTCTTGTCGAAGCCGGCGGCGAGGCCGAAGGGGCCGTGCATCCGCAGGCCGAGGGCCTCGGTGCGCAGCTCCCGGTAGCGGGGGGCGAGCGCGGCGGCGACGAAGGTGCGCAGGACCGGGACGCGGGCGGCGAGGCGGATCCAGCGGAACGCGGCGTAGTGGGCGCGCTCCGGGTCCATGCGCGTGAAGACCAGCTGGAAGAAGAGTTTGTACATCGGGGGTGTCCTCGGTGTTCTCACGAAGAGGGGGACACCGTTTCCGGTGTCCCCCTGCTGGGCTGCTGGGCCTTTCGTTCGGATCAGGCCGGATCAGGGAGCGGGGTCTGGTGGGTGCAGTTGCAAGACGGAGGACTGAGGCAACGCGGAGCGTTGGTGATTGACGACACCGCCGCAGATGCGCGTGCCAGACCCCGCGAGCCCGGCCTGATCCGAACGGGAGGCCCTCAGTCGCGGGCCGCCGTCAGATGTTCCGCGTGTTCCTGGAGGGAACGGACCCCCACGTCGCCGTGGTTGAGGGCGTCGATGCCCTGGACCGCCGCGGCGAGCGCCTGGACGGTGGTGAGGCACGGTACGGACCGGGCCACGGCCGCGGTGCGGATCTCGTAGCCGTCGAGCCGGCCGCCCGTTCCGTACGGCGTGTTGACGATGAGGTCGACCTCGCCGTCGTGGATCAGCTGGACGATGGTCTTCTCACCGTTGGGGCCCTCGCCCTCGGACTGCTTGCGCACCACCGTCGCGTTGATGCCGTTGCGCTTGAGCACCTCCGCGGTGCCGGAGGTGGCCATCAGCTCGAAGCCGTGGGCGACCAGTTCGCGGGCCGGGAAGATCATCGAGCGCTTGTCGCGGTTGGCGACGGAGATGAACGCGCGGCCCGACGTGGGCAGCGGGCCGTACGCTCCGGCCTGCGACTTGGCGTATGCCGTGCCGAAGACGGAGTCGATGCCCATGACCTCGCCGGTGGAGCGCATCTCCGGGCCGAGGACCGTGTCCACGCCGCGGCCGTGGATGTCGCGGAAGCGCGACCACGGCATGACGGCCTCCTTGACGGAGATCGGCGCGTCCAGCGGCAGCGTGCCGCCGTCGCCGTGCTTCGGCAGCAGGCCCTCCGCGCGCAGCTCCGCCACGGTCGCGCCCAGCGAGATGCGGGCGGCGGCCTTGGCGAGCGGCACCGCGGTCGCCTTCGAGGTGAAGGGAACGGTCCGGGAGGCGCGCGGGTTGGCCTCCAGGACGTAGAGGATGTCTCCGGAGAGCGCGAACTGGATGTTGATCAGCCCGCGTACGCCGACGCCCTTGGCGATGCCCTCCGTGGAGGCGCGCAGCCGCTTGATGTCGTAGCCGCCGAGGGTGATCGGGGGCAGTGCGCAGGCGGAGTCCCCGGAGTGGATACCGGCCTCCTCGATGTGCTCCATGACGCCGCCGAGGTAGAGCTCGGTGCCGTCGTAGAGCGCGTCCACGTCGATCTCGATGGCGTCGTCGAGGAAGCGGTCGACCAGGACCGGCCGGGTCGGGCTGATCTCGGTGGACTCGGAGATGTACGAGGCGAGTCGGGTCTCGTCGTAGACGATCTCCATGCCCCGGCCGCCGAGCACGTACGAGGGGCGGACGAGGACGGGGTAGCCGATCTCGTCGGCGATGGCCTTGGCCCCGGTGAAGGTGGTGGCGGTGCCGTGCTTGGGGGCGGGCAGTCCGGCTTCGGCCAGGACCTGGCCGAAGGCGCCGCGGTCCTCGGCGGCGTGGATGGCCTCCGGCGGGGTGCCGACGACGGGCACGCCGTTGTCCTTGAGCGCCTGGGCCAGGCCTAGCGGGGTCTGGCCGCCGAGCTGGACGATGACACCCGCGATCGGGCCCGCGAGGGACTCCGCGTGCACGATCTCCAGCACGTCCTCAAGTGTCAGGGGCTCGAAGTACAGGCGGTCGGAGGTGTCGTAGTCCGTGGAGACGGTCTCGGGGTTGCAGTTGACCATCACGGTCTCGTAGCCGGCGTCGCTCAGGGCGAAGGAGGCGTGGACGCAGGAGTAGTCGAACTCGATGCCCTGGCCGATGCGGTTGGGGCCGGAGCCGAGGATGATCACCGCGGGCTTGGTGCGGGGCGCGACCTCGCTCTCCTCGTCGTAGGAGGAGTAGAAGTACGGCGTCTTCGCGGCGAACTCGGCGGCGCAGGTGTCGACCGTCTTGTAGACCGGACGGATGCCGAGCGCGTGCCGCACCTCGCGGACGACGTCCTCGCGCAGACCGCGGATGCCGGCGATCTGGGCGTCCGAGAAGCCGTGCCGCTTGGCGTCGGCCAGCAGTTCGGGCAGCAGCTTGTCGGCGGCGGCCAGCTCGTCTGCGATCTCCTTGATCAGGAAGAGCTGGTCGACGAACCAGGGGTCGATCTTCGTCGAGTCGAAGACCTCCTCCTGGGTGGCGCCGGCCCGGATCGCCTGCATGACGGTGTTGATGCGTCCGTCGGTCGGGCGGACCGCCTCGGCCAGCAGCTCGGCCTTGTCGCCGGGCTCGCCGGTGAAGGTGAACTGCGAGCCCTTCTTCTCCAGGGAGCGCAGCGCCTTCTGCAGCGCCTCGGTGAAGTTCCGGCCGATCGCCATGGCCTCGCCCACCGACTTCATGGTGGTGGTGAGGGTGGAGTCGGCGGAGGGGAACTTCTCGAAGGCGAAGCGCGGGGCCTTGACGACGACGTAGTCGAGGGTCGGCTCGAAGGAGGCCGGGGTCTTCTCGGTGATGTCGTTGGGGATCTCGTCGAGCGTGTAGCCGACGGCCAGCTTGGCGGCGATCTTGGCGATCGGGAAGCCGGTGGCCTTCGACGCGAGCGCGGAGGAGCGGGAGACGCGCGGGTTCATCTCGATCACGATGACCCGGCCGTCGACCGGGTCGATGGCGAACTGGATGTTGCAGCCGCCGGTGTCGACGCCGACCTCGCGGATGATCGCGATGCCGATGTCGCGCAGCCGCTGGTACTCGCGGTCGGTGAGGGTCATCGACGGGGCGACGGTGATCGAGTCACCGGTGTGGACGCCCATCGGGTCGAAGTTCTCGATGGAGCAGACGACCACGACGTTGTCGTTCCGGTCGCGCATCAGCTCCAGCTCGTACTCCTTCCAGCCGAGGATGGACTCCTCCAGGAGCACCTCGGTGGTCGGGGAGAGCGTGAGGCCCTGTCCGGCGATGCGGCGCAGTTCCTCCTCGTCGTGGGCGAAGCCGGAGCCGGCGCCGCCCATGGTGAAGGAGGGGCGGACGACGACGGGGTAGCCGCCGAGCGTGTCGACGCCCTTGATGATGTCGTCCATGGAGTGGCAGATGACCGAGCGGGCGGACTCGCCGTAGCCGATCTTCGCCTTGACTGCCTCGACGACGCCCTTGAAGAGCTCGCGGTCCTCGCCCTTGTTGATGGCCTCGACGTTGGCGCCGATGAGCTCGACGCCGTACTTCTCCAGGACGCCGTTCTCGTGCATGGAGATCGCGGTGTTCAGCGCGGTCTGGCCGCCCAGGGTGGGGAGCAGCGTGTCGGGGCGCTCCTTGGCGATGATCTTCTCGACGAACTCGGGGGTGATCGGCTCGACGTAGGTGGCGTCGGCGATCTCCGGGTCGGTCATGATCGTCGCCGGGTTGGAGTTCACCAGGATGACGCGCAGGCCCTCGGCCTTGAGGACGCGGCAGGCCTGGGTGCCGGAGTAGTCGAACTCGGCGGCCTGGCCGATGACGATCGGACCGGAGCCGATGACCAGGACGGACTGGATATCGGAGCGCTTAGGCACGCTGGCCCTCCATCAGGGATACGAAGCGGTCGAAGAGGTACGCGGCGTCGTGCGGGCCGGCGGCCGCTTCGGGGTGGTACTGGACGCTGAAGGCCGGCCGGTCGAGGAGCTGGAGGCCCTCGACGACCTGGTCGTTCAGGCAGACGTGGGAGACCTCGGCCCGCCCGTAGGCGGTGTCGGAGACCTTGTCGAGCGGGGCGTCGACGGCGAATCCGTGGTTGTGCGCGGTGACCTCGACCTTGCCGGTCGAGCGGTCCTGCACGGGCTGGTTGATGCCTCGGTGACCGTACTTCAGCTTGTAGGTGCCGAAGCCGAGCGCGCGGCCCAGGATCTGGTTGCCGAAGCAGATACCGAAGAGCGGGGTCTTGCGCTCCAGGACGCCCTGCATGACGGAGACCGGGTGCTCTGCGGTGGACGGGTCGCCGGGGCCGTTGGAGAAGAAGACGCCGTCGGGGGCGACCGCGTACACCTCCTCCAGGGTCGCGGTCGCGGGCAGGACGTGCACCTCGATGCCGCGTTCGGCCATCCGGTGCGGGGTCATGCCCTTGATGCCGAGGTCGATCGCGGCGACGGTGAACCTCTTGGTGCCGACCGCGGGGACGACGTACGTCTCCTTGGTGGCGACCTCGGCGGAGAGGTCGGCGCCGCTCATCTCGGGGGCCTGGCGCACCCTGGCGAGGAGGGTGCCCTCGTCGGCGAGCGCGTCGCCGGAGAAGATGCCGACGCGCATCGCGCCGCGCTCGCGCAGGTGGCGGGTGAGGGCGCGGGTGTCGATGCCGCTGATCCCGACGACGCCCTGGGCCGTGAGCTCCTCGTCGAGCGAGCGCTTCGAGCGCCAGTTGGAGGGCGTCCGGGCGGGGTCGCGCACGACGTAGCCGGAGACCCAGATGCGCTTCGACTCGGGGTCTTCGTCGTTCACACCGGTGTTGCCGACGTGCGGGGCGGTCATCACGACGACCTGGCGGTGGTACGAGGGGTCGGTCAGCGTCTCCTGGTAGCCGGTCATGCCGGTGGAGAACACCGCCTCGCCGAAGGTCTCCCCCACAGCCCCGTAGGCGCGGCCGCGGAAGGCGCGGCCGTCCTCCAGGACGAGTACGGCGGGAGCTTTTGCGGCTCCCCGGGTGGAGATCGTCATCGTGCGGTGCCTTCCGTAGAGCTGGTGAGGTGGTTGACGGCCTCGACCCAGGCAGGGTGTTCGGCCGAGTGGTCGGAGCGGAATCCGGAGTCGATCAGCTGGTCGCCGAGCGCCCAGGTGATGACCAGCAGGCCCCCCTCGGGCAGGACCTTGCCGGCGAGTGCCTTGTCGGTCCGGGCTTCGCGCAGGTCGGCGGCGGGGACGAAGAAGTCCGTCGCGCCGGGCCGTACGACGTCGAGGCCCTGCTCGGTGAGGGTGAGCTCGACGCGGCTGCGGGTGCCGAGGCCGTGGGCGACGATGCGGTCGAGCCAGTGCCCGGCCGTCGTCGAGGCGTGGTAGCGCCCGGTCAGGGTGAGCAGCTGCTCACCGTCCGCGAAGCCGTCCGGGCGGGTCGCGAGGTCCGACAGTCCGGACTGGAGGCTGCCGCGCCACTTCCATCCCTGGCGCATCAGCCAGTAGACGAAGGCCACGAGGACGGCCAGTCCGATCACCCAGCTGATCCGGGCGGACCAGTCGGTCACCTCCGCCGACTTCCGCTCGGCGGCCAGTTGGTACAGGTGGAAATTGGGGCTGAGTGTTGTCACGCGAGCTTCCCGTCGACGACCGTGGCACGGCCCCGCAGGAAGGTGTGGGTCACTCGGCCCGGCAGCTCGCGCCCCTCGTACGGAGTGTTGCGGCTGCGGGAGGCGAAGCCCGCGGGGTCCACCGCTCCACGGTATGCCGGATCGACAAGGGTGAGGTTGGCGGGTTCGCCTGCGGCGATCGGGCGGCCGTGCCCTTCGAGGCGGCCGATGGCGGCCGGGCGCAGCGACATCCGGTCCGCGACGCCCGCCCAGTCGAGGAGACCGGTCTCGACCATCGTCTGCTGGACCACGGAGAGCGCGGTCTCCAGACCCACCATCCCCATGGCTGCCGCGGCCCACTCGCAGTCCTTGTCCTCGTGCGGGTGCGGGGCGTGGTCGGTGGCGACGCAGTCGATGGTGCCGTCCGCGAGGGCCTCGCGCAGGGCCATGACGTCGGCCTCGGTGCGCAGCGGCGGGTTCACCTTGTAGACGGGGTTGTAGGACCGCACGAGCTCGTCGGTGAGGAGGAGGTGGTGCGGGGTGACCTCTGCGGTGACGTTCCAGCCCTTGGACTTGGCCCAGCGGACGATCTCGACGGATCCGGCGGTCGACAGGTGGCAGATGTGCACCCGGGAGTCCACGTGGGCCGCGAGCAGCACGTCGCGGGCGATGATCGACTCCTCCGCGACGGCGGGCCAGCCGCCGAGGCCGAGCTCGGACGAGACGACGCCCTCGTTCATCTGGGCGCCCTCGGTGAGGCGGGGCTCCTGGGCGTGCTGGGCGACGACCCCGTCGAACGCCTTCACGTACTCCAGGGCGCGGCGCATGATCACCGCGTCGTCCACGCACTTGCCGTCGTCGGAGAAGACCTTCACTCCGGCGGCCGAATCGTGCATGGCGCCGAGTTCCGCGAGCTGCTTGCCCTCCAGGCCGACGGTGACGGCGCCGATGGGCTGCACGTCGCAGTAGCCGGACTCCTTGCCGAGCCGCCAGACCTGCTCGACGACTCCGGCGGTGTCCGCGACCGGGAAGGTGTTGGCCATGGCGTGCACGGCGGTGAAGCCGCCGACGGCCGCTGCCCTGGTGCCGGTCAGGACGGTCTCGGAGTCCTCCCGGCCGGGCTCGCGCAGGTGGGTGTGGAGGTCGACCAGGCCCGGCAGCAGGACCTGGCCCGCCGCCTCGATCACGGTGGCGCCGGCGGCGTCGAGGCCGGTGCCGACCGCCGCGATGGTCTCGCCGTCGATCAGGACGTCCTGCGGCTCGCCGCCCAGGACCTTCGCGCCGCGGACAATGATCTTGCTCATGGTTACTTGTTCTCCTCGGTACGGGCGGCGGGCGACGGGTGGGACGGGGCGGCGGGTCCGGAACCGCCCAGCAGCAGGTAGAGCACGGCCATCCGGATGGAGACCCCGTTGGCTACCTGTTCGACGACCGTGCAGCGGTCGGAGTCCGCGACCTCCGCGGTGATCTCCATGCCGCGGACCATCGGGCCGGGGTGCATGACGATGGCGTCCCCGGGCATCTTCGCCATCCGCTCGCCGTCCAGGCCGTAGCGGCGGGAGTACTCCCGCTCGGTGGGGAAGTACGCGGCGTTCATCCGCTCGCGCTGCACACGCAGCATCATCACCGCGTCCGACTCCGGCAGCACCTTGTCGAGGCTGTAGCTGACGTCGCACGGCCACTGCTCGACGCCCACCGGGACCAGGGTCGGCGGGGCCACCAGGGTGACGTGCGCGCCGAGGGTGGTCAGCAGGTGGACGTTGGAGCGGGCCACCCGGCTGTGCAGGATGTCGCCGACGATCGTGATCCGGCGTCCGGCGAGGTCCTTGCCGAGTCCGGCGTCCGCCCCCACCAGCCTGCGGCGCATCGTGAAGGCGTCCAGCAGGGCCTGGGTGGGGTGCTCGTGGGTGCCGTCACCGGCGTTGACGACCGCGCCGTCGATCCAGCCGGAGGTGGCCAGACGGTAGGGGGCCCCGGAGGCGCCGTGCCGGATGACGACGGCGTCCGCGCCCATCGCCTCCAGGGTCAGGGCGGTGTCCTTGAGCGACTCCCCCTTGGAGACGGACGAGCCCTTGGCGGAGAAGTTGATGACATCGGCGGACAGCCGCTTGGCGGCCGCCTCGAAGGAGATGCGGGTGCGCGTCGAGTCCTCGAAGAAGAGGTTGACGACGGTACGGCCGCGCAGGGTGGGGAGCTTCTTGATCGGCCGGTCCGCGACCCTGGCCATTTCCTCGGCGGTGTCGAGGATCAGGACGGCGTCGTCGCGGGTGAGGTCGGCGGCCGAGATGAGGTGACGCTTCATCTGGGTGTTCTCCGGGTGGCTGGAGGGTTCAGGCGTGCGGGCGTGCGGAAGCCGCCGTACGGCAGGTGAGCCGTGCGCGAGGTGCGGTTACTGCTCGCCCGCCGGGGCGGTCCGCCCGGCACCGAGCAGGACGGCGTCGCGGCCGTCCTCCTCGTCGAGCTGGACCTTGACCGTCTCCCGCAGCGACGTGGGGAGGTTCTTGCCGACGTAGTCGGCGCGGATCGGGAGTTCGCGGTGTCCGCGGTCGACGAGGACCGCGAGCTGCACCGCACGGGGCCGGCCGATGTCGCCGAGCGCGTCGAGCGCGGCGCGGATCGTACGGCCGGAGAAGAGGACGTCGTCGACGAGGACGACCAGGCGGCCCTCGATGCCCTCGCCGGGGATCTCGGTGCGGGCCAGGGCCCGTGCCGGGTGCATCCGCAGGTCGTCGCGGTACATGGTGATGTCGAGGGAGCCGACCGGCATCTTCCGGCCGGTGATCTCTTCGAGCTTGTCGGCGAGCCGGCGGGCGAGGTAGACGCCCCGGGTCGGGATGCCGAGGAGCACCACGTCGTCGGCGCCCTTGGCGCGTTCGACGATCTCGTGGGCGATACGGGTCAGTACTCGGGCGATGTCGGGAGCCTCAAGAACGGGGCGTGCCGCATTGCCGGTGGCGTCGTGCTGTGCGTCCATAAGAAACGGACCTCCTTCTCCGCCTCACTGGACGGATCTTAAAGGACGTCGAATTGCGTCATCCACGTTACCAGGGCTTGCGCAGGGCCCTGGACGCACCCCCGGGAGGTACCGGCCCCGACCTTTCAGCTTGACGCACCCAAGTAACGCTGCGTAACATCACAGTGAGTTACCAGCCACGCGGCGGAGCCGCGAAATGTTCCAGCGTCCCGGGAGCCTTATGTCCAGCGAATACGCAAAGCAGCTCGGGGCCAAGCTCCGTGCCATCCGCACCCAGCAGGGCCTCTCTCTCCATGGCGTCGAGGAGAAGTCCCAGGGCCGCTGGAAGGCCGTCGTCGTGGGGTCGTACGAGCGCGGTGACCGTGCCGTGACCGTGCAGCGCCTCGCCGAGCTGGCCGACTTCTACGGTGTCCCCGTGCAGGAGCTCCTGCCCGGTACGACGCCCGGCGGCGCTGCCGAGCCGCCGCCGAAGCTCGTCCTGGACCTGGAGCGCCTCGCTCACGTCCCGCCGGAGAAGGCCGGACCACTGCAGCGCTACGCGGCAACGATCCAGAGCCAGCGCGGTGACTACAACGGCAAGGTGCTCTCGATCCGCCAGGACGACCTGCGCACGCTCGCCGTGATCTACGACCAGTCCCCGTCCGTGCTCACGGAGCAGCTGATCAGCTGGGGTGTGCTGGACGCGGACGCGCGCCGCGCCGTCGCCCACGACGAGGGCTGAGCCCCCAGCAGAAACGTACCGCCGGATCGGCGGGGCCCTTTCCCGGACGCCCCGCCGTTCCGGCGTTCCTGTTTTCCCGGCAGTCCGCGCCCCCGGGCGGGCCGCGGCACGACGAAGGGCCCCCGGTCTGCTGACCGCGGGCCCTTCGTCGATTGGGCGGCGCCGGTGGCTACTGCTCCCGGCGGAGATTCGGCTTGAGGTCCTTGAAGCGGGCCAGCAGGCCGTTCACGAAGGACGGGGAGTCGTCGGTGGAGAACTCCTTGGCGATCTGGACCGCCTCGTCGATCACCACCGCGTCCGGTGTCGCGTCCACCCAGATCAGCTCGTACGCACCGAGCCGCAGGATGTTCCGGTCGACGACCGGCATCCGGTCGATCTCCCAGTCCACGGCGTAGGTGACGATGAGGTCGTCGATCCGGTCCGCGTACTGCGCGTACCCCTCGACGAGCTCCATCGTGTACTCGGTGACCGGCGGCTGACGGGTGTCGGACCGCGAGTGCCGCACCCAGTCCGCGAGGACCGTCTGCACGGACTCACCGCGCTGGTCGGCCTCGAAGAGGATCTGGAAGGCGCGCTTGCGGGCCGTGTTCCGAGCAGCCACGGTTAGCTGTTCACCCGGCCGAGGTAATCGCCCGAGCGGGTGTCGACCTTGATCTTCTCGCCGGTCGTGATGAAGAGCGGAACACCGATCTCGTAACCGGTCTCCAGCGTGGCGGGCTTGGTGCCGCCGGTGGAGCGGTCGCCCTGGACGCCCGGGTCCGTGTGCTGGATGACGAGCTCGACGGCGGCCGGCAGCTCGACGTAGAGCACCTCGCCCTCGTGCTGCGCGACGGAGGCGGTGAAGCCCTCGATGAGGAAGTTGGCGGCGTCGCCGACGGACTTGCGGTCGACCATCAGCTGGTCGTACGTGTCCATGTCCATGAAGACGAAGTACTCGCCGTCCATGTACGAGAACTGCATGTCGCGTCGGTCAATGGTGGCCGTTTCGACCTTCACACCGGCGTTGAACGTCTTGTCGACGACCTTGCCGGAGAGCACGTTCTTGAGCTTGGTGCGCACGAAGGCGGGGCCCTTGCCGGGCTTGACGTGCTGGAACTCGACGACGGACCAGAGCTGGCCTCCGTCGAGCTTGAGCACCAGGCCGTTCTTGAGGTCGTTCGTGGAAGCCACGGTTGCGGAATCTCCTGGACTGAAGCTGGTGGAACGACCGAGGATGCGCGCTAGAGCGCGAGCAGCTCCTTGGTCGTAATGGTGAGTAGCTCGGGTCCGCCGTCCGCCTCGGGGCGCACGACGAGCGTGTCATCGATCCGGACCCCGCCCCGGCCCGGGAGGTGGACCCCCGGTTCGACGGTGACCGGCACACAAGCGTCCAGTTTACCCATGGCCGCAGGTGCCAGTTGCGGGTCCTCGTCGATTTCGAGCCCGACCCCGTGCCCGGTCCGGGTCACAAGGCCCTCACCATGGCCCGCGGAGTCCAGGAGATGGCGGGCCGCACGGTCCACGTCGCGGTAGGCGGCGCCGGGCACAAGTGCCTCCCGTCCAGCCCTCTGAGCGGCGAAAACCAGGTCGTAGAGCTCGATCTGCCAGTCGGCCGGAGCGGTGCCGATGACGAAGGTGCGGCCGATCTCGCACCGGTAGCCGCGGTAGTTCGCACCGAGGCAGACGGAGAGGAAATCTCCTTCCTCCACTCTTCGGTCCGAGGGCCTGTGACGGCCCCGGCCGGAGTTGGGACCGGTGGCGACGGACGTGGTGAAGGCGGGGCCGTCTGCGCCGTGGTCCACCAGCCGGCGCTCCAGTTCCAGCGCGAGGTGCCGCTCGGTGCGGCCGACCAGGATCGATTCGAGGAGTTCACCGAGCGCCTGGTCGGTGATCTCGGCGGCGATCCGCAGGCAGCCGATCTCCTCCTCGTCCTTGACGATGCGCAGCTGCTCGACGGTGACCCCGAGGTCGGCCAGCCGGAGCTTCGGGGCGACCGCGCCCATGGCCCGGTGCCGGGCCACGGTCAGGTCGTGTTCCTCGACGGCCAGCGACTCCGCGCCTCGGGAGGTGGCCAGACCGGCGGCGGCGACCACCGGATCGCCGCCGGCACCCGACAGCAGGTCCACCCGGAGCTGTTCGTCGGTACGACCGTCGGCCGGGTCACCGGTCGGTGGGCGGGCACAGAGCAGAACGTCCTCGTCGGGGCCGAGCAGCAGCACGGCGCCCGGCGGCGCTCCCCCTGCCAGATAGCGGACATTGGCGGGGCGGGAGACCAGGGCGGCCGCGGATCCGACGGCGGCGCACCGGTCGCGGAGCAGCCCGCGTCGGACGGCGTACACCTCTGACATGCATCGAGCGTACGAGCGCGGCCCCGGGCCCGCGCGGTCAGCGCACCCGACCGGGGGGCCGGGGCGCACGGCGGGCGGTGGGCGGTGGGCGGTGAGCAGCCGGGCCGGGCTACCAGGCCGGGGGGCTGGCTATGGAGCGGGCGAGTATGTCGTCCAGGACGCGGGCGGTGGTCTCCACGTCGTACGTGGAGTTGTCGATGATCGGCAGCCCGGAGCCGTACCAGCCGGCCATCCGGCCGTGGATGCGGGCGACCTCCTCGTCCGAGAGGCGGCGGTTGCCGCTGCGGGCGGCGTTGCGCTCCAGGACGACCTCCAGGCCCGGCAGCAGGACGACCGGCAGCAGCCCGGGGCCCACGTGGCGCTTCCAGCCGCCGAGGCCGACCACGGGACGGTCCGGGAAGACCGCGTCGTCGAGGATGCAGGAGATGCCGTTGGCCAGGAAGTTACGGGCGGCGAAGCCGCAGGTGCGGCGCGCCAGCCGGTACTGGGCCTCCGACTGGTCGTTCCACCCCGCCTGCGGGTCCGCGAAGCCGGAGCAGACCCACTCCCGGACGTCGTCGAGGCTGACGTGGGCGGTGGGGACCCGGCGGCGGCTGGCCCAGAGCTTGGCCACGGTGGTCTTTCCGGCGCCTGCGGGGCCGATCAGGAGCACGGCGAGGGTCGCGGTGCCGGTCCCGGGCTCGGCGGCCGGCGCGGGCAGCGGTACGGGCCCTCCGGGCGGCAGCTGGATGTGGCCGGTGCTCTCCCGGGAGACCGGCGCCGGCGCCTGGTGCGGTGCCGGCCCGCTCCAGCCCTGGCCCTGTGCCTGCTGGGCGGGCGGGGCCTGCGGTGGCGCGGCGGGGCGGCCGGCTGGCGGCGGCG
>CBRG010000152.1 GCA_000470535.1 Streptomyces sp. AW19M42 | reverse complement strand
GGGGGCGGCGGGCGCGGGGGCGTCGAAGAACGAGGTTCCCGGCTTCTCGCCGCTCTCCACGGCACGTACGGCCGCCAGCAGGTCGGCGGCCGGGCCGCTCAGCTTCGTACCTGCGGGGATGGGGCCGTCCTTCTCGGCCTTGCGCTTCTCGATCCGCTCCAGCAGCTCGCGCTGGGCCGCCAGCTCCGCCTCCGCCTCGGAGAGGACCGGGGCGGCGGTGTCGCCGTCGGCGCTCGCGTCAGCCCCGGCGGCCGGCTCGCTGTCGGCGGCCGGCTCACTGTCGGTACCGTCGGCGGCCGTCGCGGCAGCCGCGTCGTCAGCTGTCCCGTCGGTCGCTTCGTCGGTCGCTTCGTCGGTCCCGGCGGCGGCCTCCTCGGTGGGGGAGGGCGCGGAGGCGTCCGCGACGACGCTTTCGTCGTCGGTGGCCGGGGGGCCGGGGGATTCACCCCGGGGAAGCGCAGTCACAGCGTGCTCCAGTCCTGGTCGGGATAGCGGTGCACGGGCGCCGACACATCGTCGAGCGCGCGGCAGATCTCGTCAGGAAGACTAAGCGTCTCCACTGACAATGCCTCCGCGAGCTGGTGCGCGTTGCGCGCGCCGACGATCGGGGCGACCACGCCCGGACGGTCCCGTACCCACGCGAGCGCCACCTGCAGCGGCGTGGTGGCCAGCCCGTCGGCGGCGGTCGCCACGGCGTCCACGATGCGGCTCGCGGGGTCGTCGAGATACGGCTCCACGAAAGGGGCCAGCAGGTCGGAGGCGCCGCGCGAGTCCGCCGGGGTGCCGGTGCGGTACTTGGCGGTCAGCACGCCCCGGCCCAGGGGCGACGACGGCAGCAGCCCCACACCGAGGTCGAGCGCCGCCGGCAACACCTCGCGCTCCACGCCCCGTTGCAGCAGCGAGTACTCCATCTGCGTACTGGCCAGCCTGGTCCGCAGGCCGGGCGAGGCGAGCTGCCAGGTCGCTGCCTTGGCCAGCTGCCAGCCGCAGAAGTTCGACACTCCCGCGTAGCGGGCGCGCCCGCTGGACACCGCCATGTCCAGTGCCTGGAGCGTCTCGTCCAGCGGCGTCACGGGGTCGAAGGCGTGCACCTGCCACAGGTCCACGTAGTCCGTGCCGAGCCGGGCCAGCGAGGCGTCGAGGGCGGCCAGTAGATGCCCGCGCGATCCGTCGAACCTGCGGTAGGGGTCGGGCACGCTGCCGGCCTTGGTGGCGATGACCAGATCGCGCCGCGGCACCAGCCCCTCGACGAGGCGCCCGAGCAGGTACTCGGACTCGCCCCCGCCGTACACGTCCGCCGTGTCGACCAGGGTGCCGCCCACCTCCCAGAAGGCCTTCAGCTGCTCGGCAGCGTCGTGCTCGTCGGTGTCCCGGCCCCAGGTGAGGGTGCCGAGCCCGATCCGGGACACTCGAAGGCCGGTGCGGCCGAGATGCCTCTGCTCCATGGGCGCTGAGATTACTGGCCATGGCTCCACTCGGTGCGGGGCTGTGGACAACCGGGGCCCGGACGGCCCCTGCCGGATCGTGTTCCCGCGCGCTAGAGTCCGGAGCACAGGGACGTTACTGATCAGTAAGGGGAGCGGCTATGCGGCTCGGCATCAATCTCGGTTACTGGGGCGCGGGTATGGACGGGGACAACCTCGCCGTCGCGCAGGAGGCCGACCGGCTCGGCTACGACGTCTGCTGGGCGGCCGAGGCCTACGGCTCCGACGCCCCGACCGTGCTCAGCTGGGTGGCCGCGCAGACCGAGTCCATCGACATCGGCTCCGCGATCATGCAGATCCCGGCCCGCCAGCCCGCCATGACGGCGATGACGGCCGCCACCCTCGACTCGCTTTCCGGCGGCCGGTTCCGGCTCGGCCTCGGGGTGTCGGGGCCGCAGGTCTCCGAGGGCTGGTACGGCGTCAAGTTCGACAAGCCGCTGGCCCGCACCCGTGAGTACGTCGAGATCGTCCGCAAGGCGATGACCCGCGAGCGGTTGTCGTACGAGGGACAGCACTGGACGCTCCCGCTGCCGGACGGGCCGGGCAAGCCGATCAAGCTGACCATCCACCCGCAGCGCGAGCACATCCCGGTGTACATCGCCGCGATCGGTCCGAAGAACCTGGAGCAGACCGGTGAGATCGCTGACGGGGCGCTGCTGATCTTCCCCTCCGCGGAGCACCTGGAGGACACCGCGCTCAGGCACCTGCGGGCCGGCCGGGAGAAGGCCGGCAAGACCATGGAGGACTTCGACGTCTGTCCGACCCTGCCGCTCGCGGTCGGCGACGACGTCAACGGCCTCGCCGACATGTTCCGGCCGTACACCGCGCTGTACGTCGGCGGCATGGGCAGCCCCAAGCAGAACTTCTACAACCAGCTCGCCCAGCGCATGGGGTACGAGAAGGAAGCCGCCGAGATCCAGGACAAGTACCTGTCCGGCGACAAGAGCGGTGCCGCCTCCGCCGTTCCGCACCAGCTGATCGACCAGACCACGCTGCTCGGCCCGGTCGAGCGGATCTCCGACCGGATGCAGGCCTACGCGGCCGCCGGCGTCACCACCCTGACCCTCGCCCCGGCCGGCTTCACACTCGACGAGCGGATCGCCGCGCTGCGTGCCGGCACGGACGCGCTGGAGCGCTCCGGAGTCGCATAGCGAACCCGTCCCCGGGCACCACTGCGGCCGTGGTGGGGGCTCGGGGGCCTCCCCGCCACGGCCGGCACGCGGAACAACGCGGCCGGGGCGGTTGGGTTACGGGGCCTGTGCGGAAACGGTTCGCCGGGGCCGTCGGCGGGCCCGCACGGAGCGCACGTTCGGCCCAGCCCGGGGGCCTTCCTGTTGCCCGCCCAGGCCGGGAGCATTTGACTGTCGCTCGGCGGATGCCGGCACGGAGGTGGCAGTGATGCTCTCGGCAAAGAACCTGTTCCAGGAGATTCTCGACGACGACGAGTCGTTCCGGCTGTTCTGCTCCATCGCCGCCGGCGGGGAGTCCCAGGGAGGCTGGGAGAACGGCCGTATCGCGGCTCTCGTCCCCGCGAGCCAGCGTGCCCTGGCCCCCAAGATCGCCCGGCACGGGGCCGACGAGGACAAGCACGGCCGGATCTTCGACGCCCTCCTCAGGAAGCGCGGTCTGACGCCCGTCGAGGTCCCCCACGAGACCGACTACACGATGCTGCTGGAGCAGTACGGCATCGGTCTCGCCCATGAGCAGCTGGGGCGCGAGGAGCCGCTCGCGGAGCGCGACATCATCACCTATCTCGCCCACAGCCGGGTGACCGAGCAGCGCGCCTCCGAGCAGATGCGGCTGCTGCGGAAGTACTTCGCGCACCACCCGGAGCTGGGCCGCGCGGTCAGGATGATCTCGAACGACGAGGACAACCACCTGGCGTACTGCCACGAGGAACTGCTGCGCTTCGCCCGGTCGGGACACGGCCGCACGATCCAGAGCGTCCTGCGCGAGTGCGCGCTCGGTGAGATCCGGGTCTACCGCGACGTCAGCCTCGCCGTGATGGACCACATGGGCCGCATCCTGGGCTGGCCAAGGGCCAAGGCCGCGCTCCTGGCGGCGGGAATCCACGCCGTCTACGCGTACGAGCGCCTCGTGGGCTGGCGGCGCATGGTCAGCCTGGCGCTGCCCGAGCGGCGCGACGCGCTGGGCGGTCCGGCCGTCCCGGCGCCCGAGTACGGCTGAGCGGAGAGGCCCCGGGTCAGAGCCAGCCGCGCCGCTTGAACTGGCGGTACAGGCCGAGGACCACGCCCGCCATCAGCAGGATCACCGCCGGGTACGCCCACGCCCACTTCAGCTCCGGCATGTGCGTGAAGTTCATGCCGTAGATCCCCGCGACCATGGTCGGCACCGCCGCCATAGCCGCCCAGGCCGAGATCTTGCGCATGTCGTCGTTCTGCCGCACCCCCATCTGCGCGAGATGCGCGGACAGGATGTCGGAGAGCAGCCGGTCGAGGCCCTCCACCTGCTCGTTGGCGCGCGTCAGATGGTCCTGGACGTCCCGGAAGAACGGCTGCGACTGTTCATGGACGAAGGGCACCCCCGCGCTCGCCAGCCGGGCCATCGGGGCGCCCAGCGGAACGGTCGCCCTGCGGAACTCCAGCACCTGGCGCTTGAACGTGTAGATGCGGGCCGCGGTGTTCTTCGAGTCCCCGGTCGCGGTCGGGGCGAAGACCTCGGCCTCCAGCTCCTCCAGGTCGACCTGGAGCTCGCCCGCGACGTCGATGTAGTGGTCCACGATGGCGTCGCTGACCGCGTACAGCACCGCGGTCGGCCCGTGCTTGAGCACATCGGACTCGGCCTCCAGCCGACGGCGCACGGCGGCGAGCGGAGCACCCTCGCCGTGCCGGACCGTCACGACGAACGAGTCGCCTATGAACACCATCAGTTCGTCCGTGCTGACCGTGTCGCTCTCGTGGTCGTACGAGACCGGCTTTATCACCGCGAACAACGAGTCGTCGTACACCTCCAGCTTCGGCCGCTGGTGCGCGGCCAGCGCGTCCTCCACCGCCAGCGGGTGCAGTCCGAACTCGCTGCTGACCAGCTCGAACTCCTTCTCCGTCGGTTCGTGCAGCCCGAGCCACAAGAACGCGTCACCGGTGGCGCGGGCCTCTTCGAGGGCGTCGGAGAAGTCGGCGGGGCCGTCGGTGCGGCGTCCGTCGCGGTAGATGGCGCAGTCCACAATCACGGCGCGTATTGTGCCCTGCTCCGGTCCCGGGCGCACCTTTGCCGGGGCATCGGCCTACGCTTGCCGGTATGCCCACCCTGATCCTCGTACGCCACGGACGCTCCACGGCCAACACGGCGGGGGTGCTCGCGGGCCGGACCCCCGGCGTCGCCCTCGACGAGCGCGGCGCCGAGCAGGCCGCGGCGCTCCCCGGACGGCTGGCCGCACTGCCGCTCGCCGCGGCCGTCAGCAGCCCCCTGCAGCGCTGTCGCGAGACGTTGCGCCCCCTGCTCGACGCCCGGCCGGAACTGCCACTGCACACCGAGGAGCGCATCAGCGAGTGCGACTACGGCGACTGGGCGGGCCGCAAGCTCGCCGAGCTCACCGACGAGCCGCTGATGACAGTCGTGCAGCAGCACCCGTCGGCGGCGGCCTTCCCCGGCGGCGAGTCCATGAGGGCGATGCAGGCACGCGCCGTCGACGCCGTGCGGGAGTGGAACGCGCGGGTCGAGGCGGAGCACGGTGAGAACGCCGTCTACGTGATGTGCTCGCACGGGGACATCATCAAGTCCCTTGTGGCCGACGCCCTCGGCATGCACCTGGACCTCTTCCAGCGCGTCCACGCCGACCCGTGCTCGGTCACCGCGATCCGTTACACCAGGCTGCGGCCCTTCCTGCTGAGGCTGGGCGACACGGGCGATCTCGCCCCGCTGGCGCCGCGCGAACCGGCCCCCGACGAGGCGAAGGCGGCGGGCGCGGCCGCCGACGCAGCGGTCGGGGGCGGCGCTGGGGCGCCGTGATCGCTCCGCGCAGTAGGGTGGACGCGCCGTAGGCGCCTTTCCGGGAGGACTCTCTCCCGGGCCCCGGCCGACCCCTCATCCGCGTCAAATCACAAGGGAGACAGGACGTGTCCCGTCAGGTGTTCCTCTACGACCCCCCGGACCGTTTCGTGGCCGGTACGGTCGGGCTGCCTGGACGTCGTACGTTCTTCCTGCAGGCATCCTCAGGCGGACGTGTCACCAGCGTGGCCCTGGAGAAGACCCAAGTCGCCGCCCTCGCAGAGCGGGTGGACGAACTGCTCGACGAAGTGGTCCGCCGCACCGGGGGCAATTCCCCGGTGCCGGCCGTGGCCCCGATGGACGTCACCGACACCGCTCCGCTCGACGTCCCCGTCGAGGAGGAGTTCCGGGTCGGCACGATGGCACTCGCCTGGGACGGCGAGGAACAGCGCATGATCGTCGAGGCACAGGCCCTGGTCGAGCTGGACGCGGAATCCGTCGAGGATCTCGCGGAGGCCGAGGAGCGGCTGCTCCAGGACGAGGAGAACGGCCCGCCGATGCTCCGGGTCCGGCTCAGCGGGGCCCAGGCCCGCGCCTTCGCCAAACGCGCCCTGGGCGTTGTGAACGCCGGCCGCCCGCCGTGCCCGTTGTGCAGCCTCCCGCTCGATCCGGAAGGACACGTATGCCCGCGCCAGAACGGATACCGCCGCGGGGCCTGACCGACGCCGGGCGGATGACCCTGCTCGGAAAGGGCGAGCTCACCGTCCTCGGACAGGTCCGCGGAGCATCCAACGCGGTGCTGTACTGCTCGGTCGCGTACGACGGCGACGAGGCGCACTGCGTCTACAAGCCGGTCGCCGGTGAGCAGCCGCTGTGGGACTTCCCCGACGGCACGCTCGCCCAGCGCGAGGTGGCCGCCTACGAGGTCTCCGAGGCGACGGGGTGGGGCCTGGTGCCGCCGACCGTGCTGCGGGACGGTCCGTACGGCCAGGGCATGTGCCAGCTGTGGATCGAGGCGGCGCCACAGGGCGAGGACGATCCGGGGCTGCTCGCGCTCGTCGAGGACGAGGAGCCTGGCGAGGGCTGGAAGGCCGTGGCCCTCGCGGAGGTGGGGGAGGGTAAAACGGCCCTGCTGGTGCACGCGGACGATCCCCGGCTGCGGCGGCTCGCGGTCCTCGACGCCGTGATCAACAACGGCGACCGCAAGGGCGGGCACCTGCTGCCCGCGCCCGACGGCCGGCTGTACGGCATCGACCACGGCGTGACCTTCAACGCCGAGGACAAGCTGCGCACCCTGCTCTGGGGCTGGGCGGGCGAGCCGTTGCCCGCTGAGGCGGTCGAGGTGCTGGACCGGCTGGCCGACGAGCTGGAGCCGGGGGCGGCCCTGATCACCCGGCTGGAGGAACTGATCACCGCGGCAGAGATCGAGGCGCTGCGGGCCCGGGTGACGGGGCTGCGGTCCACCGGGCTCCACCGGGAGCCGAGCGGGGGCTGGCCGGCCATTCCGTGGCCGCCGGTGTAGGCGGGGCCCGGCGGGCGGCCCCCGCTCCGGCGTCCTGGCCGGCACCCGCCCGGGTGCGGGTCGGGTGTCCGCGTCCGGGGGCGTGAGGCACTCTCCGGGGCCGCGCGCAAGAGGGCCTCTTCGGACAGGATCCCCCCTCCGGTTCGTATCCGGAAGCCGCGTCCGGTTACGCTCGTCGCATGCATGCCTGGCCCGCTTCTGAGGTCCCCGCCCTTCCTGGCAAGGGCCGCGACCTTCGGATCCACGACACCGCGACCGGCGGACGGATCACCCTTGACCCCGGTCCCGTCGCCCGCATCTATGTCTGCGGCATCACGCCGTACGACGCGACCCACATGGGTCATGCGGCGACCTACAACGCGTTCGACCTCGTCCAGCGCGTGTGGCTCGACACCAAGCGGCAGGTTCACTATGTCCAGAACGTGACGGACGTGGACGACCCGCTGCTGGAGCGTGCCGTGCGCGACGGTGAGGACTGGACCGAGCTCGCCGAGCGCGAGACGGCCCTGTTCCGTGAGGACATGACCGCACTGCGCATGCTCCCGCCGCAGCACTACATCGGAGCCGTCGAGGCGATACCCGGCATCGTGCCGCTCGTCGAACGTCTCCGGGACGCGGGCGCCGCCTACGACCTCGACGGCGATGTGTACTTCTCCGTCGACACCGACCCGCACTTCGGCCAGGTCTCCAACCTGGACGCGGAGGCGATGCGGCTGCTCTCCGCGGAGCGCGGCGGGGACCCGGAGCGTCCGGGCAAGAAGAACCCCCTCGACCCGATGCTCTGGATGGCCGCCCGTGGGGGCGAGCCGAGCTGGGACGGCGCCTCGCTCGGCGCCGGCCGGCCCGGCTGGCACATCGAGTGCGTCGCCATCGCCCTGGACCACCTCGGCATGGGCTTCGACGTCCAGGGAGGCGGCTCCGACCTCGCCTTCCCGCACCACGAGATGGGCGCCTCGCACGCCCAGGTGCTGACCGGCGAGCACCCGTTCGCCCAGGCGTACGTGCACGCTGGAATGGTCGGCCTGGACGGCGAGAAGATGTCCAAGTCCAAGGGGAACCTGGTCTTCGTCTCGGCGCTGCGGCGCGACGGCGTGGACCCGGCGGCGATCCGGCTCGCCCTGCTCTCGCACCACTACCGCTCCGACTGGGAGTGGACGGACCAGGTCCTCGCGGACGCGGTGGACCGGCTCGCCCGCTGGCGCGCCGCCGTCTCGCGGCCCGACGGGCTCGCCGCCGACGCGCTGGTCGAGGAGGTCCGCGAGGCGCTCGCGGACGATCTGGACACCCCGACGGCCCTGGCCGCCGTGGACCGCTGGGCCGAGTTGCAGAGCGCCGGGGGCGGCCCGGACGAGGGGGCGCCGGGAGTCGTCTCGCGCACCGTCGACGCGCTGCTCGGTGTCGCGCTGTAACTGCCCGCCGCGTTACGTCCGTTCACCGGCTCCGAACTTCTTGATGAAGTTCGGGGCCGGTTCCGTTTTGTCCATGGTCAAATGCTCACTGCTGCGCTAAAAGCGCTCTATGCAATCATCAACACGCATCAGAGCGGCAGTAGTTGCAGCGCTGCTGGGACTGTTCGCCGTCGTCTCTGGACCGGGCGGTGCCCAGGCGGACTCGGCCGCCCCCACCGGGTCGACGGTCGGTGATCTCACCGGCTTCTCGCCCGACGGATCCGTCTACCACCTGCGCGCGGGCACCGCGGAGGCCCGCGTCAGCTTCGTGTCCGACGAGACCTTCCGGATCGAACTCGCCCCGGACGGCACGTTCACCGACCCGGCGGGCGACGCCATCGTGCTGCCCCAGGGGTCCCCGCCCCGCACCCACTGGAAGGAGCGGAGCGACCGTTACGACCTCTCCACCGGCGATGTCACGCTGCGTGCCTACAAGTCGCCCCTGCGATTCGCCCTGTACCGGGCCGACGGCACCCAGGTGTGGTCGGAGGCGAAGGGGCTGAGCTGGGACGGTGAGAGGACCACCCAGACCCTCACGCGCGGCGGCGACGAGCAGTTCTACGGCGCCGGTATGCAGAACGGCCGCGGCAACACCTCGCACCGGGACAAGACCGTCGAGGTCGGCGTCGACTACAACTGGGACGACGGCGGCCACCCGAACTCGGTGCCCTTCTACCTCTCCTCGGCCGGCTACGGCGTGTTCCGCAACACCTTCGCGCCCAACACCTACGCCTTCACCGACCCGGTGACCACCAGCGCCGACGAACAGCGCTTCGACGCCTACTACTTCGCGGGCGACGCCAAGGACGTCATAGGCCAGTACACCAAGCTCACCGGCAAGCCGTTCCTGCCGCCGGTGTACGGCATGGAGATCGGCGACTCCGACTGCTACCTGCACAACGCCAACCGCGGCGAGCGCCGCACCAAGGACTCGCTGAAGGTCGCCGACGGCTACGTCGAGAACGACATGCCGAACGGCTGGATGCTCGTCAACGACGGCTACGGCTGCGGCTACGAGGACCTCGCGGAGACCGCCAAGGGCCTCCAGGACCGCGACATGGAGCTCGGCCTGTGGACCGAGGACGGCATCGACACGCTCGGCGACCAGGTCAAGGCGGGCCAGCGCGTCGCCAAGCTGGACGTGGCCTGGGTCGGTGACGGCTACAAGTTCGCCCTCGACGGCTGCAAGGACGCCTACCAGGGCATCGAGGACAACAGCGACGCCCGCGGCTTCACCTACGCCCCCGAGAGCTGGTCGGGCGCCCAGCGCTGCGGGGTCCAGTGGTCCGGCGACCAGTACGGCACCTGGGACTACATCCGCTGGCAGATCCCGACCTACGCGGGCGCCACGATGTCCGGCCTGGCCTACACCACGGGCGACGTCGACGGCATCTTCGGCGGCAGCGCCAAGACGTACACCCGTGACCTCCAGTGGAAGATGTTCCTCGGGACCACGATGACCATGGACGGCTGGGCGGCCAGCGACAAGCAGCCCTTCCGCTACGGGGAGCCGTACACCTCCGTCAACCGCGACTACCTGAAGCTCAAGGAGTCGCTGCTGCCCTACCAGTACTCCTACGCGCACGAGGCGACGAAGACCGGCGTCGGCATGGTGCGCCCGCTCGTGCTGGAGTACCCGGACGACCCGAAGGCCGCGACGGACGCGGCGAAGTACGAGTTCATGTCCGGCGAGGACTTCCTCGTTGCCCCGGTCTACCAGGACAGCACCGAGCGCGACGGCATCTACCTGCCGAAGGGCACCTGGACCGACTACTGGACCGGGCGGACCTACCAGGGCCCGGTCACCGTCGACGACTACAGCGCCCCGCTCGACACCCTGCCGCTGTTCGTCAGGGGCGGCGCCAGTGTGCCGATGTGGCCGGGCATCCGCTCGTACAAGGACCGCACCGCCGGCTCCCCGCTCGCCTGGGACATCTACCCGCAGGGCACGTCCTCGTTCACCCTGTACGAGGACGACGGCGTGACCCGTGAGCACCGCGACGGCGCGTACGCCACCCAGACCGCCGACGTCCGTGCGCCGGCAAAGGGCGCGGGTGACGTCACCGTGGACATCGGTGCGAGCAAGGGGAAGTTCGCGGGCAAGCAGAGCAGGCGCCCGTACGAGTTCAGTGTGCACACCGGCTCGGAGCCGAGCGCGGTGAAGCTCACCGGCAAGCTGCCCCGGCTCGGCTCGGCCGCCGCGTACGACAGGGCGAAGCAGGGCTGGTGGTACGACCGCGACGACCGCGGCGGCGTGGTGAAGATCAAGACCGCCCCGCTGTCCACGGGCAAGAGGTTCTCCGTGAAGCTGGAGAACAGCAGCGCGGTCGGCGGACGGAACGCGGCAGCCACGGCCACGGTCTCCGCGCCGCAGGGCCAGGAGATCGGTGCGGGCTCGCCGGCCACCGTCGCCGTCGATGTCACCGCGGGCCGGAGCGACGTCACGGACGCCACCGTCTCGCTGGACGTCCCCCAGGGCTGGAAGGCCACCCCGGCGTCCGCTGTGCGCCGGATTCCGGCGGGCACCACCCGGCGGGTCGAGGTGTCGGTGACCCCGGCGAAGGACGCGACCGTGGGCGAGGCGCGGATCACCGCGCTCGCCCGCTACCGCTCGGCGGGCGAATCCCGTACGGCGGTCCAGCGGATCGCCGCCGCGGTGATGCCGCCGCCGCCCACCGGCGAGGCGTGGGCGAGCGATCTGGAGTGGCTGGGTTCGGTCAACGGCTACGGCCCGGCGGAACGCGACCGCAGCAACGGCGAGTCGGGTGCGGCCGACGGCGGCCCGCTCACGCTGGCCGGGAAGACCTACGAGAAGGGGATCGGCACCCACGCCGACTCCGACATCGAGTTCTACACCGGCGGACAGTGCTCGAAGTTCACCGCGGACGCCGGGATCGACGACGAGATCGACGGATACGGCGAGGTGGCGTTCTCCGTCGAGGCCGACGGCAGGGTGCTCTGGACCTCGCCGAAGGTGACCGGGGCGTCGGCGGCCGTACCGGTCGACGTGCCGCTGGACGGCGCGCGCCATGTGCGTCTGAAGGTCACGGACACCAACGCGTCCAAGACCGGCGACCACGCCGACTGGGGTGCCGCGCGCTTCACCTGCTCCTGAGTGTCAGTGGCAGCGTCAGCGGCGAAAGCAGGGAGCCGGGCGGGTGTCCACCCGCCCGGCTCCCTGCCGTCCGGATCAGTCCTCCGACGAATCGTCCGGCGCGTCGTCCCCCGGAGCGTCCTTCGGGGTGTCCTTCGACGCCTCGCCCGGTTTCGGACCCGGCCCCGTGCCGTGCGCCGGACCGCTGCCGGTCCCGCTCACCGGCCCCGGACCGGTATCCGGCCGGGTCGGCTTCGGCGGCCTGGTCCGGCCGCTCGACGTGTCGCGCAGGTACGAGCCGTCGCCGCTCTCCGTCGCGTGTCCACCCGGTCCGGCGCCCGGACCGGGGTCCCGGCGCCGCAGGTAGCGCTCGAACTCCCGGGCGATGGCCTCACCGCTCGCCTCGGGAAGCTCCGCGGTGTCGCGGGCCTCCTCCAGCGTCTGCACGTACTCCGCGACCTCACTGTCCTCCGCGGCCAGTTGGTCCACCCCGAGCTGCCAGGCGCGTGCGTCCTCCGCCAGTTCGCCCAGCGGGATGCGCAGCCCGATCAGGTCCTCCAGCCGGTTCAGCAGCGCCAGGGTGGCCTTCGGGTTGGGCGGCTGCGACACGTAGTGCGGCACCGCCGCCCACAGGCTCACCGCGGGCACACCCGCGTGGGTGCAGGCTTCCTGGAGGATGCCGACGATGCCGGTCGGTCCCTCGTACCTGGTCTCCTCCAGATCCATGGTCCGCGCCAGGTCCGGATCGGACGTCACACCGCTGACCGGTACCGGACGGGTGTGCGGGGTGTCGCCGAGCAGCGCACCGAGCACCACCACCATCTCGACGCCCAGTTCATGGGCGAAGCCCAGGATCTCGTTGCAGAACGAGCGCCAGCGCATCGATGGCTCGATGCCCCGGACCAGGACGAGATCGCGGGGCTTGTCCCCACCGATGCGGACCACGGAGAGCCGGGTCGTCGGCCAGGTGATCTTGCGCGCCCCGCCCTCCAGGAAAACGGTCGGCCGGTTGACCTGGAAGTCGTAGTAGTCCTCGGCGTCCAGCGCCGCGAACACCTCGCCCTTCCACTCCCGGTCCAGGTGCGCGACCGCTGTCGAAGCGGCATCACCTGCGTCGTTCCACCCCTCGAACGCGGCCACCATGACCGGGTCGATCAGCTCGGGAACCCCGTCGAGCTCGATCACCCAGGCCTCCTTCCAAGTTCCCTTGCGTACGGAACAACCTTACGGCGTCCGGCCACTCTCTCCGCAGCCTCCGCGCACGGCCGGGCGAACCCGGGCCAGGGGGGTGCATCACCGGCCGAACCAGGGCATCAAGCCCGCCATACATCCGAGCTGTGCGGGGGCAATTTCGACTCAACCCTGGACGTTGGGCCCTTCGGGGCGCTATACATCGGATGACCAGAGCAGAGGTCCGATGTTATTTCCCCTGGGGGCGCACATGAGTCAGACCGTCACGGACTTCGAGGTTCACGACATCCGTTTTCCGACCTCGGAGCAACTGGACGGCTCGGACGCCATGAACCCCGATCCCGACTACTCGGCTGCCTATGTCGTACTGCGTACCGACGCCGCGGACAATGACGGTGGCGGTATCGAGGGACATGGCTTCTGTTTCACCATCGGGCGCGGCAACGAGGTGATGGCGGCCGCCATCCAGGCGCTGCGGCCCTACGTCGTGGGCCGTCCCGTGCCCCGCACCGCGGCCGACCTGGGCGCGCTGTACCGGGACCTCACCCACGATTCCCAACTGCGCTGGCTGGGGCCCGAGAAGGGCGTGATGCACATGGCGGCCGGCGCGGTCGTCAACGCGGCCTGGGACCTGGCGGCGAAGCGGGCGGACAGACCCGTCTGGCAGTTCCTGGCCGAGATGACGCCGGAGGAGCTCGTCTCCCTCGTCGACTTCCGCTACCTCAGCGACGCCCTCACCCCCGAGGAGGCGCTCGCGATCCTGCGCACCGCGGAACCGGGCCGGGCCGAGCGGGCCGAGCGGCTGCGCGCCGAGGGGTACCCCGCCTACACCACCTCGCCCGGCTGGCTCGGCTACTCCGACGACAAGCTGGTCGGACTGGCGAAGGAGGCCGTCGCGGACGGCTTCACCCAGATCAAGCTGAAGGTCGGCGGCGATCTCGCCGACGACGTCCGCAGGCTCGGCCTCGCCCGTCAGGCCGTCGGCGCCGACGTGCGGATCGCGGTCGACGCGAACCAGCGCTGGGACGTCGCCGACGCCGTGGAGTGGATGACCGCGCTCGCACCGTACGACCCGCACTGGATCGAGGAGCCGACCAGCCCCGACGACATCCTCGGCCACGCCGCCGTGCGCGCCGGGCAGCCGGTCAAGGTCGCCACCGGCGAACACGTCGCCAACCGGGTCGTGTTCAAGCAGCTGCTCCAGGCCGGCGCGGTCGACTTCGTCCAGATCGACGCCGCACGGGTCGCGGGTGTCAACGAGAACCTGGCGATCCTGCTGCTCGCCGCCAAGTACGGCGTGCCGGTCTGCCCGCACGCGGGCGGCGTCGGCCTGTGCGAGCTGGTGCAGCACCTCTCGATGTTCGACTATGTGGCGGTCTCCGGGACGTGGGAGGACCGGGTGATCGAATACGTCGACCATCTGCACGAACACTTCGCGGATCCCGCCCTGATCGAGTCGGGCCGCTACCGGGCCCCGGCCTCCCCGGGCTTCTCCGCGCGGATGCTTCCCGAGTCGATCGCCGCACACCGTTATCCGGAGGGCCCCGTATGGCAGGCCCGCCGCACCACCGAGGAGGACAGCCGATGACCGGCACACGCGACTTCGAGGGGATGAACGCTCTGGTGACGGGCGGCGCCTCCGGTATCGGGGCCGCCGTCGCGACCATGCTCCTGGAGCGGGGGGCCCGGGTGGCCGTCCTCGACCGGGAGACCGCGGGCGCCCCGGCGGGCACCCTCACCGTCAAGGCGGACGTCACCGACGACGCGGCCGTGCGCGACGCGGTCGACCGCGCGGCGGCCGAACTGGGCTCCCTGCACACGCTCGTCTCGAACGCGGGCATCGGGTCCATCGGCTCCGTCGAGGACAACGAGGACGACGAGTGGACCCGGGTCCTGGACATCAACGTCCTCGGCATGGTCCGCACCGCCCGGCACGCGCTGCCGCATCTGCGGCGCGCCGCCGCCGAGCGCCCCGGCGCCGTCTCGATCACCCAGACCTGTTCGATCGCCGCGACCGCCGGGCTGCCGCAGCGCGCCCTGTACAGCGCGAGCAAGGGCGCGGTCCTCTCGCTGACCCTCGCGATGGCCGCCGACCACGTCCGCGAGGGCGTCCGGGTCAACTGTGTCAACCCCGGCACCGCGGACACCCCGTGGATCGGGCGGCTGCTCGGCCAGGCCGAGGATCCGGCCGCCGAACGCGCGGCCCTCAACGCCCGGCAGCCGCTGGGCCGGCTGGTCTCCGCCGACGAGGTGGCCGCCGCGATCGTGTACCTCGCCAGCCCGGCCGCCGCCTCCGTGACGGGCACCGCGCTGGCCGTCGACGGCGGAATGCAGGGCCTGCGCCTGCGCCCCGCCGACAGCTGACCGTAGGGCGTGCGGCCCGAGCCGAACCACCGGGGCCGCCCGCCCCCGTACCACCTGCACCACCAGATCTCCGAGCCGGTACTCCACAAAGGAACGGGACACCAATGAGAGTGCGTACGACGAGTGCGGCAGCCTGCGCCGTACTGCTGGCCGTCACTGCCCTCGCGGGCTGCAACCGCGAATCAACGGATGACGGCGCGGGTGGCGGGAAGGTCGGCATCGACCTGCCGCGCAGCGACAGCGACTTCTGGAACTCCTACCAGAACTACATCCAGAAGGGAGTCAAGGGCGGTGAGGTCAAGGCGTTGCCGCTGACGAACTCGCAGAACGACATCGGCAAGCTGGTCGCCAACGTCCAGACCTTCGCCGACCAGGGCGCCAAGGCCGTGGTGATGGCCCCGCAGGACACCGGCGCGATAGCCGAGTCGCTGAACACGCTGAACGAGAAGAAGATCCCGGTCATCAGCGTCGACACCCGCCCGGACAAGGGCGACATCTACATGGTGGTGCGCGCCGACAACAAGGCGTACGGGACGAACGCCTGCAAGTACCTCGGTGAGCAGCTGAAGGGCAAGGGCAAGGTCGTCGAGTTCCAGGGCGACCTGTCCTCGATCAACGGCCGCGACCGGTCCGAGGCCTTCAAGTCCTGCATGGACAAGGATTTCCCGGGCATCAAGGTGTTCGAGCTGGCCACCGACTGGAAGGGCGACGTCGCCTCCGCGAAACTCCAGTCGACACTGGCCGCGCACCCCGACATCAACGGCATCTACATGCAGGCCGGCGGTGTCTTCCTGCAGCCGACCCTCGCGCTCCTGGAGCAGAAGAAGCTGCTGAAGCCGGCCGGTTCGCCGGGCCACATCACCATCATCTCCAACGACGGCATCCCGGAGGAGTTCGACGCCATCAAGGCCGGGAAGATCGACGCGACGATCTCCCAGCCCGCCGACCTGTACGCGAAGTACGCGCTGTACTACGCGAAGGCGGCGCTGGACGGGAAGACCTTCAAGGAGGGCCCGACCGACCACGACTCCACCATCATCAAGATCCCGAACGGCTTCGAGGACCAGCTCCCCGCCCCGCTGGTGACCAAGGACAACGTCGACGACCCGAAGCTGTGGGCGAACCAGCTGGAGAAGAAGAGCTAGCCATGGACCAGGCACCACCTGCCGTACAGGCGGAAGGCGTCGTCAAACGCTTCGGACCGACCGTCGCGCTCGACGGGGTGAAGCTCACCGTGCAGCCCGGTGAGTCGCACGCCCTCGTCGGCCGCAACGGCGCGGGCAAGTCGACCCTGGTCAGCGTCCTGACCGGACTCCACAAGGCGGACGCGGGCACGGTCACCTTCGGCGCAGAGCCCGCGCCCGCCTTCGGGGACACCACGGCCTGGCAGTCGAAGGTCGCCTGCGTCTACCAGAAGTCCATGGTCGTCCCCGACCTGACCGTCGCGGAGAACCTCTTCCTCAACCGGTTCGACGACAACGCCCGCTGGATCAGCTGGGGGCGGCTGCGCAAGCGCGCGGAGCAGCTCCTGGCCGACTACGGGGTCCAGGTCGACCCGGACACCCGGGCCCGCGATCTCGCCGTCGAGCAGCGGCAGTTCGTCGAGATCGCCCGCGCGCTGTCCTTCGGCGCGCGGCTGATCATCCTCGACGAGCCGACCGCCCAGCTCGACGCCCGGGGCATCGGGCGGCTCTTCGACAAGCTCCGGGAGCTGCAGAGCCAAGGAGTGGCGTTCCTCTTCATCTCCCACCACCTGCAAGAGGTGTACGAGCTCTGCACGGCGGTCACCGTCTACCGCGACGCCCGGCACGTACTGACCGCCCCGGTGGCGGACGTGGCGAAGACGGAGCTGGTGGCGGCGATGACGGGCGAGAAGTCCGGCGGCGCCGTCGCCTGGCACGCGGCCGGCACCACCGCACCGCCCGACGCCTCCGCGGCGCCCGTCCTGAGCGTCGAGGGGCTCACCCTGGAGGACCGGTTCGAACCGCTGGACCTCCAGGTGCGCCCCGGCGAGGTGCTCGGCCTGGCCGGTTCCGCGGCCAGCGGCAACACCGCGCTGGGCGAGGTGCTGGCGGGGATGCGCAAGCAGGGCGGCGGCACGGTCCGGGTGCACGGCGAGACCGTGCGCCCGGGGAGCGTGCCGCACGCACTGGCCGCCGGGATCGGCTACATCCCCGAGGACCGGCACGACCAGGGCCTGGTCCTGCAGCGCAGTGTCGCGGAGAACGCCACCCTCACGGTCGCCGACCAGCTCGGACCGTGGGGGACCGTACTGCCTTCCCGCACGCGGGAGTTCGCCCGGGGCATGATCGACTCACTGGACATCAAGACCCAGGGCCCGGAGCAGCCCGTCGCCGGGCTCTCCGGCGGCAACCAGCAGAAGGTGGTGGTCGCCCGCGCGCTGGCCCGCAGGCCCAGCGTGCTGGTGGCGGTCCGGCCCACCGCGGGTGTGGACGTCAAGTCCAAGGACTCGCTCCTCGGGGTCGTCCGGCGGGTGGCCGACGAGGGCAACGCCGCGGTCGTCGTCTCCGACGAGCTGGACGATCTGCGGGTCTGCGACCGGGTGCTGGCCCTGTTCCACGGGCGAGTGGTCGCCACGTTCGCAAGCGGGTGGACCGACGGGGAACTCGTCGCCGCCATGGAAGGTGTGGGGGAAAGGGAATGACCGGCACGATACGGCCGTCCACGGCCGACGACATCGAGGCGGGACCGAAGGGCGGGCCCGGGGGCGGCAGCCCGCTGAGCCGGCTCAAGCTGATCCGGTGGAGCGACTTCTCGCTCGTGCCGGTGATCCTGGTGCTGATGGTGATCGGCTTCATCGTGTCGCCGGTCTTCCTCACCTCGGACAACCTGATCAGCGTCGTCCAGCAGTCCTCCGAACTCAGTCTGCTGGTCCTTGGCCAGGCCCTGATCCTGATCTGCGGGCGGATGGACCTGTCGCTGGAGTCGACGATCGGCATCGCGCCCGTCGTCGCCATGTGGCTGGTGCTGCCCGGTGACGACGGCCGCTTCGCCGGCCTGGGAATCCTCCCCACCTGGATGGCGATTCCGCTCTGCCTGCTGGTGGGTCTCGTCATCGGCGCGATCAACGGCTTCCTGATGCTGAAACTGCGGGTCAACGGCTTCATCGCCACGCTCGGCATGCTGACCATGCTGCGCGGACTCCACATCGGCATCACCGAGGGCAAGTCCATCACCGACGTACCGGAGTCCTTCCGCTACCTCGGCAAGACCTCGTGGCTCGGTGCGCCGGCCGCGGTCTGGATCTGCCTGCTCCTCTTCGCGGTCGGCGGCGCGGCACTGGCCTGGCTGCGCCACGGACGCTCGCTGTACGCGATCGGCGGCAACCCGGAGGCGGCGCGCGCCGCCGGTATCCGGGTCGACCGGGTCACCTGGATCGTGCTCGCCATCGGCGGCCTGCTGGCCGCCTTCGCGGGCATCCTCTACACCGGCCACTACGGTGCGGTCGCCGCGACGCAGGGCAACGGCTGGATCTTCCAGGTGTTCGCGGCCGCGGTGATCGGCGGTATCAGCCTCAAGGGCGGCCGAGGCACCCTGTTCGGCGCGCTGACCGGCGTCCTGACACTCCAGCTGGTGGTCAACGTGATGACCCTCGGCGGCGTCCCGGCCCTCTGGAACCAGTTCCTCAACGGCGCGATCATCATCGTCGCCCTGGTCATCTCCCGCTTCGCGAGCGGTGAGAAGCAGGACTGACGGTACTGAGGAGTGCATGGACGCGACGCCGGCGGGGCTGATCCTCTCAGCCCCGCCGGCGTTTGGGGCGCGGGGTCCGGGACGGAGCCCCTGACCGGCCCGCTGCCGACGCTAAAGCGTCGACCTCAGCCACTGCTCCACACTCGCCACATGCACCGTCGCCCACGCCCGCGCGGCCTCCGCGTCGCGGTCCCGCAGCGCCGAGACGATCGCCCGGTGCTCATGCAGGGTGCGGCTCACCGCGTCCTCCTGGGTCAGACCGCGCCAGACCCGGGCCCGTGTCGTCGGCCCCGAGAGTCCGTCGAGCAGTGAGCAGAGCACCGAGTTGCCGGACGACTGCACGATGCCGCGGTGGAACTCCAGATCGCAGGCCACCAGTTCCTCGACCGAGGGGTGGCTGCCCAGGGCGTCCAGCTGGGAGCTCAGCAGGTCCAGTTGCTCCTCGGTGATCCGGCTCGCCGCCATCGCCGTCGCGGCCGGCTCCAGGATCCGGCGGACCGCCAGGAACTCCAGCACCGTGTCGTCGCGGTGGAAGTCCACCACGAAGCTCAACGCCTCCAGCAGCAGCTGCGGATCCAGACTGGTGACATACGTGCCGTCGCCCTGGCGCACGTCGAGAATGCGGATGAGCGACAGGGCGCGCACCGCCTCCCGCAGTGAGTTGCGGGACAGGCCGAGCTCCGCGGCGAGTTCGCTCTCCTTGGGGAGACGATCGCCGGGCCGTAGCGCACCCGAGACGATCATTCCCTTGATCTTCTCGATGGCCTCGTCAGTGACAGCCATGGGCGACCTCCAGACATCCGATGTATCGCTCCATTATGCGTCCCCGGCGGCGGCCTACGGGCCCTTCGGGGCAACCGGTGCCACACCCGCCCCCCGAGGCATGGAGATTCGCCCGGTTTCGTACACATGGGTTCCGTACACATACGGGAGGGGGCGGCGTCCCAGGTCGGACGCCGCCCCCTCCCGGCCGGTCAGCCCCTGCGGTCGCCGAGCACGGACTCGACGCCGGCCCGGATCTCGTCCGTGGCCAGACCCCGGATGGTCAGCGTCGTGCGGCGCCGCAGCACGTCGTCCGCCGTCTCGGCCCACTCGTGGTCGCGCGCGTAGGCGACCTGCGCCCAGATCTCCGGCGCGTCGGGGTGGATGCGCTCGGCGAGCACCGGGTCCTCGTTGGCCAGCCGGGCGATTTCGAAGGACAGCGAACCGTAGTGCGTGGCCAGGTGCCGTGCCGTGTCCGCGGACATCCGCGGCCCCGGCACGCCGCCGTCGACCAGCAGCCGGTGCGCGACCGCGTTCGGGTTGGCGATCCCCGGCAGCGGGAGCTTCTTCGGCAGCCGGGCCATCGGCTCCATGTCCTCGGCCAGCGGGTGCCCGGGGAGCGCGGCCAGCTTGTTCATCACCATGCGGCCGATGTGGCGGAACGTCGTCCACTTGCCGCCCGCGACCGACAGCATCCCGCCGCGGCCCTCCGTCACGACCGTCTCCCGCTTGGCCTTGGCGGTACCGCCGGGACCGCCCGGCAGCACCCGCAGACCCGCGAAGGAGTACGTGATCAGATCCCGTGAAAGCTGCTGGTCCCGGACCGAGAACGCCGCCTCGTCCAGGATCTGCGCGGTGTCCTTCTCGGTGACCGCGACGTCCGCCGGATCGCCCTCGTACTCCTCGTCCGTCGTACCGAGCAGCAGCATGTCCTCCCACGGCAGGGCGAACGTGATGCGGTACTTGTCGATCGGGGTGGCGAGCGCGGCCTTCCACGGCCGGGTGCGCTTGAGTACCAGGTGCGCGCCCTTGGACAGGCGTATGGAAGGCGCCGCGTCCGGGTTCTCCATCGTGCGCAGGTGGTCGACCCAGGGCCCGGTGGCGTTCAGCACCAGACGGGCGTTGATGCCGAACTCCGTACCGTCCACGGCGTCCCGCAGATCGGCGCCGGTCACCCGGCCCCTGGTGAAGCGGAGCCCGGTGACGGCGGCGTGGTTGAGCACGGCCGCGCCCGCCTCGACGGCCGCGCGGACCGTCATCAGCGCCATCCGCGCGTCGTTCATCTGGTCGTCGCCGTAGACCGCGACGGCCTTCAGGTTGTCGGTCCGCAGCTCCGGAACGTCGCGCTGCGCCTTCGCCGGGCTGATCACGTGGCCGACGCCGTCACCGAAGCCGGAGAGCGCCGAGTACGCGAACACGCCCGCGCCGAGCTTGGCGGCGCCGTGCGGCCCGCCCCTGTAGACCGGCAGGTAGAAGGTGAGCGGGTTGGCGAGGTGCGGGGCCACCTGACGGGACACCGCACGCCGCTCGAAGTGGTTCTCCGCGACCAGCTTCACCGCGCCGGTCTGCAGGTAGCGCAGACCGCCGTGGAGCAGCTTGGAGGAGGCGGAGGAGGTGGCGCCGGCGAAGTCGCCGGCGTCCACCAGGGCCACCCGCAGTCCGGACTGCGCGGCGTGCCAGGCGGTGGAGATGCCCAGGATGCCGCCGCCGATCACCAGGAGGTCGTACGTCGCCTTGGAAAGCTGCTCCCGGGTCTCGGCGCGGCTCGGAAGGGAGCCGGAGGCCGGATGCGTCCCGAGGGCGGGGACGCTCTGCAGGGTGGTCATGTTTCTCTACTCCTCGTCTTCGAGCCAGTCCATGGTCCGCTGTACGGCCTTGAGCCAGCTCTTGTACTCGCGGTCGCGGGTGTCCGCGTCCATGCGGGGGGTCCACTCGGCGGCCCGGCGCCAGTTGGCGCGCAGCGCGTCGGTGTCCGGCCAGAAGCCGACGGCGAGGCCGGCGGCGTAGGCGGCGCCGAGGCAGGTGGTCTCGGCGACCATGGGCCGCACCACGGGTGCGTCCAGGAAGTCGGCGAGGGTCTGCATCAGCAGGTTGTTGGAGGTCATGCCGCCGTCGACCTTGAGCGCGGTCAGCTCGACGCCGGAGTCCTTGGTCATGGCGTCGCTGATCTCACGGGTCTGCCAGGCGGTGGCCTCCAGTACGGCACGGGCGATGTGCGCCTTGGTGACGTAACGGGTGAGACCGGCGATGACGCCGCGGGCGTCGGGGCGCCAGTACGGGGCGAACAGCCCGGAGAAGGCGGGCACGAAGTACGCGCCGCCGTTGTCCTCGACCGACAGGGCCAGGGTCTCGATCTCGGCCGCGGACTGGATCAGGCCCATCTGGTCGCGCATCCACTGCACCAGCGAACCGGTGACGGCGATCGACCCCTCCAGGGCGTAGACCGGCTTCTGGTCGCCGATCTGGTAGCCGACCGTGGTCAGCAGCCCGTTGTAGGAGTTGACGGGCGTCTCGCCGGTGTTCAGCAGCATGAAGGTGCCGGTGCCGTACGTCGACTTGGCCTCGCCCTCGGCGAAACACGTCTGGCCGAACAGCGCGGCCTGCTGGTCACCGAGTGCGGAGGCGACCGGCACGCCGTCGAGCACGCCGCCCTTGGCGTGACCGTAGACCTCGGCGGAGGACCGGATCTCCGGCAGCACCGCGGCCGGGATGCCGATGGACGAGAGGATCTTGTGGTCCCACGCCATCGTGTGCAGGTTCATCAGGAGGGTGCGCGAGGCGTTGGTGACGTCGGTGACGTGCACGCCGCCCTCGGTGCCGCCGGTCAGGTTCCAGATGACCCAGGAGTCCATGGTGCCGAAGAGGATGTCCCCGCGCTCGGCCCGCTCGCGCAGCCCCTCGACGTTGTCGAGCAGCCAGCGGACCTTGGGCCCGGCGAAGTACGAGGCGAGCGGCAGGCCCGTCTCACGGCGGAAGCGGTCCTGGCCCACGTTACGGCCGAGTTCCCTGCAGAGCGCGTCGGTGCGGGTGTCCTGCCATACGAGGGCGTTGTGGACGGGCTCACCGGTGTTCTTGTCCCACATCAGGGTGGTCTCGCGCTGGTTGGTGATGCCGATCGCCTTCACGTCGGCGGCGGTGATGCCCGCCTTGACGATGGCGCTCGCCACGACCTCCTGCACGTTCTCCCAGATCTCGGTCGCGTTGTGCTCGACCCAGCCCGGCTTCGGGAAGATCTGCTCGTGTTCCTTCTGGTCGACCGAGACGATCCGGCCGTCCTTGTCGAAGACGATGCAGCGGCTGGAAGTGGTGCCCTGGTCGATGGCCGCGATGAACGGCCCGGTTCCGTGGGTGCCGGTGGTAGGTGCGTCGGTCACGGTGTGCTCCCGGAGGTCTGTGAGGGTCTTGGGGTTACGGCTCTGGGCCCGGTGTCTCACGCGAAGGCGAGGTTGTAGAGCCCGCCCGCGAGTGCGCCGCCGACGAGGGGGCCGACGACGGGGATCCATGCGTAGCCCCAGTCGGAGCCGCCCTTGTTCGGCAGCGGAAGCAGCGCGTGCACGATACGCGGACCGAGGTCGCGAACCGGGTTGATCGCGTAACCCGTCGGCCCGCCGAGCGAGAGGCCGATGCCGACGACGACCAGAGCGGTGATCAGTGCGCCGAGCGCGCCGAGGCCGTTGCCGTTGTCGTTGAGGCCCTGCGTCAGGATCGCCAGGACCAGAACGATCGTCCCGATGATCTCGGTGACGACGTTCTGCACGGCGTTGCGGATCTCAGGACCGGTCGAGAACACGCCGAGAACCGGTCCAGCCTCGGGGGCCGAAGCCTGGTCGACCATGCCCTCGTCGCCCAGGTGCGCCTTCAGGATCTCCGGATCCGTCAGATGCGCCCGGAACTGGCCGTAGTACGTCAGCCAGACCAGCACCGCACCGATCATCGCGCCGAGGAGCTGGGACGCCAGATAGAGCGGTACGTCGCTCCACTTGGTGCCGCCCTCGATCGCCAGACCGATGGTGACCGCCGGGTTGAGGTGGGCGCCGGAAACGCCGCCCGCGATATAAGCGCCGGTCAGGACCGCGAAGCCCCACCCGAAGGTGACCGCCAGCCAGCCGGCGTTCTGTGCCTTCGACTGCTTGAGGGTGACGGCGGCACAGACACCGGCGCCGAGCAGAATGAGTACGGCGGTACCGATGGTCTCGCCGATGAAGATGTCGGAGCTGGACACCCGCGACTCCTTTGTCCTTCGTCCAGGAAGCCGAACCCCGGGTCCCTCCGGTGGTCCGCGCCCTCATGTGAGGGCGTTACCGGCCCTATGCACTGTCACACCCTAACGCTTGTTTCCGTTAGGCGTTCGACAATGCCGACCGGTGCACGGCAGTGTTTCTCCCAGGTGAATGGGGCGTCAAGGGTCTGTGGCCTACAACTCGATCGTGGGACCCATATCCGATGATTCCTTACGGAGCTCAGAAGCGCCTGGCGCCGAGATCCCGGGAGACCGCACGGGCGCAGTCACGGACCGCCGCGATCAGGTCGGGCCTGAGCTCGCCGTCCACGCAGACCCGCTCCACCGCGCCGGTCACGGCCACGGCGCCGACCGGCATCCGGCGCCGGTCGTGGATCGGGGCGGCCACCGCGGCCACGCCCTCCCATGTCTCCTCCATGTCGGCCGCCCAGCCGCGCGCGCGGATCAGGTCGAGCATCGACTCGAACTCCTGCGGACCGGTGACGGTGCGGGGCGTGAACGACTGCCGCTCGGCCTCCATGGCCTCCGTGTGCGCCACCGGGTCGTAGGCGGACAGCACCTTGCCCAGAGCCGTGGAGTGCAGCGGCTGCATGGCCCCGACCTCCAGGACCTGCCGGCTGTCGTCGGGCCGGAAGACGTGGTGGACGATGAGGACACCACGCTGGTGGAGGACGCCCAGATGGGTGCTCTCGCCGCTGGACCGGGCCAGGTCGTCCGTCCAGACCAGCGCGCGGGAGCGCAGTTCGTGGACGTCCAGATAGCTGTTGCCCAGGCGCAGCAGCTCGGCGCCGAGCTGGTAGCGGCCGGAGGCGTCGTCCTGTTCGACGAAGCCCTCGTGCTGGAGCGTGCGCAGGATGCCGTGGGTGGTGCCCTTGGCCAGGCCCAGGGAGGAGGAGATGTCGGAGAGTCCCAGTCGCCGCTCGCCGCCCGCCAGCAGTCGCAGCATCGCGGCCGCCCGCTCCAGCGACTGGATGTTCTTGGCCATCGCGCCGTACTCCTCCACTGTGGTTCGACAATGCTGAACACTATCGGTCGATGCCGACCCGTGCTCGATCGCAGGAGAAGTCTGCGGCACCCCGCAGGTCCGGACAGCCCCCTGAAACAGGATGCAGTCCGATTCGTGGGACACAGTGACGGCTCAGGACGCCGCCCGGCTAGGCTGGCGGGGTGCGCCTTCCGCCGAAGCCGCAAAGCCGACAGCCGTCGCATCCCAGGGAGTACATCCATGGCCCCGTCGCCGACCCCGTCCGCCGACAGCAGGACCCGATCCGCAGCACTCCGCGAGGCGCTCGCCACCCGAGTGGTGGTGGCCGACGGTGCCATGGGCACCATGCTCCAGGCGCAGGACCCCACGCTCGATGACTTCGAGAACCTCGAAGGCTGCAACGAGATCCTGAACCTCACGCGACCCGACATCGTGCGTTCCGTACACGAGGAGTACTTCGCGGTCGGTGTGGACTGCGTCGAGACGAACACCTTCGGGGCCAACACCGCGGCGCTCGGTGAGTACGACATTCCCGAGCGGGTCCACGAACTGTCCGAGTCCGGCGCGCGCATCGCCCGCGAGGTCGCCGACGAGTTCACCGCCGCCACCGGACAGCAGCGCTGGGTACTCGGCTCCATGGGCCCCGGCACGAAGCTGCCGACCCTCGGCCACGCCCCGTACGTGAAGCTCCGCGACGGATTCCAGCAGAACGCCGAGGGGCTGATCGCCGGCGGCGCTGACGCGCTCATCGTCGAGACGACCCAGGACCTCCTGCAGACCAAGGCCGGCATCCTGGGCGCCCGGCGCGCGCTGGATGCCCTCGGCAGCGACCTCCCGCTGCTGGTCTCGCTGGCCTTCGAGACCACCGGCACGATGCTGCTCGGCTCCGAGATCGGCGCCGCCCTGACGGCCCTGGAGCCGCTCGGCGTCGACATGATCGGCCTGAACTGCTCGACCGGCCCGGCCGAGATGAGCGAGCACCTGCGCTACCTCACCCGCCACTCCCGTATCCCGCTGCTCTGCATGCCCAACGCCGGACTGCCGGTCCTGACCAAGGACGGCGCGCACTTCCCGCTCGGCCCCGAGGGGCTCGCCGACGCCCAGGAGACGTTCGTCCAGGAGTACGGCCTCTCGCTGGTCGGCGGCTGCTGCGGTACGACTCCGGAGCACCTGCGCCAGGTCGTCGACCGGGTCCGCGGCTCCGCCCTCACCACCCGCGACCCGCGCCCGGAGCCCGGGGCCGCGTCGCTCTACCAGACCGTCCCGTTCCGCCAGGACACCTCGTACCTCGCCATCGGTGAGCGTACGAACGCCAACGGGTCGAGGAAGTTCCGCGAGGCCATGCTGGACGCCCGCTGGGACGACTGCGTGGAGATGGCCCGCGACCAGATCCGCGAGGGCGCGCACATGCTCGACCTCTGCGTCGACTACGTGGGCCGCGACGGCGTCGCCGACATGGAGGAGCTGGCCGGCCGGTTCGCCACCGCCTCGACCCTCCCGCTCGTTCTCGACTCCACCGAGCTGCCCGTGCTGCGGGCCGGCCTGGAGAAGCTCGGCGGCCGCGCGGTCCTCAACTCGGTCAACTACGAGGACGGCGACGGGCCCGAGTCGCGCTTCGTTCAGGTCACCAAGCTCGCCGCCGAGCACGGCGCGGCCCTGATCGCGCTGACCATCGACGAGGAGGGCCAGGCCCGCACCGTCGAGCACAAGGTCGCCATCGCGGAGCGGCTGATCGCGGACCTGACCGACAACTGGGGCATCCAGGAGTCGGACATCCTCATCGACTGCCTCACCTTCACCATCTGCACCGGGCAGGAGGAGTCGCGGGGTGATGGCATCGCCACGATCGGGGCGATCCGCGAGCTGAAGAAGCGTCACCCCGACGTCCAGACCACGCTCGGCCTGTCGAACATCTCCTTCGGCCTCAACCCGGCCGCCCGCGTCGTCCTCAACTCCGTCTTCCTCGACGAGTGCGTCAAGGCGGGACTCGACTCCGCGATCGTGCACGCGTCGAAGATCCTGCCGATCGCCCGGCTGGAGGAGGAGCAGGCGAAGGTCGCCCTCGACCTCATCTACGACCGCCGCTCCGAGGGCTACGACCCGCTGCAGAAGCTCATGGCGCTCTTCGAGGGCGTCAACATGAAGTCGATGAAGGCGGGCAGGGCCGAGGAGCTCCTCGCGCTGCCGCTCGACGAACGCCTCCAGCGCCGCATCATCGACGGCGAGAAGAACGGCCTGGAGACCGACCTCGACGAGGCTCTCCTGACCCGCCCCGCCCTCGACATCGTCAACGACACCCTGCTGGAGGGCATGAAGGTCGTCGGTGAGCTGTTCGGCTCCGGCCAGATGCAGCTGCCGTTCGTGCTCCAGTCCGCCGAGGTCATGAAGACCGCGGTGGCCCACCTGGAACCGCACATGGAGAAGTCCGACGCCGAGGGCAAGGGCACCATCGTGCTGGCCACCGTCCGGGGCGACGTCCACGACATCGGCAAGAACCTGGTCGACATCATCCTGTCGAACAACGGCTTCAACGTCGTGAACATCGGCATCAAGCAGCCCGTCTCCGCGATCCTGGACGCCGCGGTGGAGCACAGGGCCGACGTCATCGGCATGTCCGGCCTCCTGGTCAAGTCCACCGTGATCATGAAGGAGAACCTCCAGGAGCTGAACCAGCGCAAGCTGGCCGCCGACTACCCGGTGATCCTCGGCGGCGCCGCGCTCACCCGCGCCTACGTGGAGCAGGACCTGCACGAGATCTACGAGGGCGAGGTCCGCTACGCCCGCGACGCCTTCGAGGGGCTGCGCCTGATGGACGCGCTCATCGCGGTCAAGCGTGGCGTGCCGGGCGCGGCGCTCCCCGAGCTCAAGCAGCGCCGGGTGCCCAAGCGCGAGACCGCCGCGCTGAAGGTCGAGGAGCCGGAGGAGGGCGTCCGCTCCGACGTAGCCGTCGACAACCCGGTCCCCACCCCGCCGTTCTGGGGCACCCGGGTCGTCAAGGGCATCCAGCTCAAGGAGTACGCCTCCTGGCTGGACGAGGGCGCCCTCTTCAAGGGCCAGTGGGGCCTCAAGCAGGCCCGTGCCGGTGACGGACCCACGTACGAGGAGCTGGCCGAGACCGAGGGCCGTCCGCACCTGCGCGGCTGGCTCGACAAGCTGCACACCGAGAACCTGCTGGAAGCGGCTGTCGTCTACGGCTACTTCCCCTGTGTCTCCAAGGGCGACGACCTGATCCTGCTGCACGAGGACGGCTCCGAGCGCACCCGCTTCACCTTCCCGCGCCAGCGCCGCGGCCGCCGGCTGTGCCTGGCGGACTTCTTCCGCCCGGAGGAGTCCGGCGAGACGGACGTGATCGGCCTCCAGGTCGTCACCGTCGGATCGAGGATCGGCGGCGAGACCGCCAAGCTCTTCGAGGCCAACGCCTACCGCGACTACCTGGAGCTGCACGGGCTCTCCGTCCAGCTGGCCGAGGCGCTCGCGGAGTACTGGCACGCCCGAGTCCGCTCGGAGCTGGGCTTCGCCGGCGAGGACCCGGCCGACGTCGAGGACATGTTCGCGCTGAAGTACCGGGGGGCGCGCTTCTCCCTCGGTTACGGCGCCTGCCCCGAGCTGGAGGACCGGGCGAAGATCGCGGAACTGCTCCAGCCCGAGCGGATCGGCGTGCACCTCTCCGAGGAGTTCCAGCTCCACCCGGAGCAGTCCACCGACGCGATCGTCATCCACCACCCGGAGGCGAAGTACTTCAACGCGCGGTAAAGCTCCGTTCAACGCGTGGTAGCCGGACGAGTCGTACACTGGTCGGTCCAGTGCAGGCCGGTCACCCTCCCTCCGGGGAACGGTGGCCGGCCTTCTCGCCCCTCATGAAAGGTGTGCCGGATGACCAGTACGATCCCCGCGTCCTTGAGCCGTACGGCCGAGGGCGCGGCCCTGCAGGCCGTGCTTCTCGACATGGACGGCACCCTGGTCGACACCGAGGGCTTCTGGTGGGACGTGGAGAGGGAGGTCTTCGCCGACCTCGGGCACACGCTGGACGAGGCATGGCGTGAGATGGTCGTCGGCGGCCCGATGACCCGCAGCGCCGGATACCTGATCGAGTCCACGGGCGCCGACATCACGATTCCGGAGGTGACCGTGCTGCTCAACGACCGCTTCGAGAAGCGTATCGGCCTCGGTGTGCCGCTGATGCCCGGAGCGGCCCGGCTGCTGGCCGAGCTGGGCCGGCACCGGATCCCCACCGCCCTGGTCTCGGCCTCGCACCGGCGGATCATCGACCGGGTGCTGGACTCGGTGGGCCACCACCACTTCGCGCTGACCGTCGCGGGCGACGAGGTCACCCGGACGAAGCCGCACCCGGAGCCGTATCTGGCCGCCGCGAGCGGCTTCGGGGCCGATCCCCGGCTCTGCGCGGTCATCGAGGACACCGCGACCGGGGTGGCCGCGGCGGAGGCCGCCGGGTGCCGGGTGGTCGCCGTGCCGTCGGTGTCACCGATCGCCCCCGCCCCCGGCCGGGTCGTCGTGGGTTCTCTCGAAGAAGTCGATCTCGCATTTCTCAGGAACCTGGTCACGGAAATGCGTTGAGCCGTACACCGAGAGTGTCTCTGTGAATGAATGGAAAATCTCTCGGCCCCGGACGTGCAGTTCCTGTCGCGCTTACGTGTAAACAAGTCGGGTGCATGTCAATACCCGGAACCGCGCACTCTGTTTCTATTCGGGTGACCTTCGTCACCCGAATGGCCGACAAGGTGTTCGGGTGATTCACCGGGCTGTCCGTTTTAGCATACCCAAGTGTCCCGGTTCATGAATCCCTGTACGAATCATTCCGCCTCCGGGAAACCGAGCCTCACGCATTCCCGTCACCACCCGATTGCGCACCGGACGGCTCCGGTCCGGCATTGCCTATGCCGCCTACTAATGTCGTTTTCTCCATGACCGGATGAGGAGAACGTCCAAGATGAACCGCAAGACACTGGTGCTGCCGGCCGTCGTCGGCCTGCTCGCGCCCGTACTCGCCGCCTGCGGCGCGTCGGACGGTGGGAGCGATGGCAGCGGCGCCATCGTTGTCGGCACCACGGACCGGTTCGTCGGCTCGAAGGGCGCCCCCGCACCGCTCGACCCCGCCATCGGCTACGAGGCGGGCGTCTGGAACGTGCTGCGGCAGACCGTGCAGACGCTGATGCACGTCCCGCGCGGCGGCGGCGAGCCGGTGCCCGAGGCCGCCGAGAGCTGCGCCTTCACCGACACGGAGAACGAGAGCTACCGCTGCAAGCTCCGCAGCGGCCTCGAATTCGCCGACGGCAGCGCGGTCACCGCGGAGGACGTCAAGTACTCCATCGACCGCGTCATCCGCATCAAGTCCACCAACGGACCTGCCGCGCTCCTCGACAACATCGACACCGTCGAGACCAAGGGGGATCGAGAGGTCATATTCCACCTCCGGACCTCGGACGCGACCTTCCCCTACAAGCTCGCCACCCCGCCCGCCGGAATAGTCCAGCCCGCCAAATACCCGGCGGCCTCCCCGCGCGACGGATTCCAGGTGGACGGCTCGGGGCCGTACACGATGAAGCCGGAAGTGAAGAACGATCAGGTCGTGAAAGTCGTCTTCACGAAGAATCCCCGTTACAAGGGGGATCTCAAGGTGCTGAACGACAAGGTCGAACTCGATGTCTTCCCCGACGCCAGCGCCATGGGCAAGGCGCTCGGCGAGAAGAAGATCGACATGATGACCCGCACCATGTCGCCCGAGCAGTCGCAGAAGATGCTGGAGCACCCCAGGGACGGCATCAAGCTGACCGAGATGCCCGGCCTCGCCATCAGCTACCTCGGATTCGACACCGACGACCCCGCCGTGAAGAACAAGGCAGTCCGCCAGGCCATGGCCCAGGTCATCGACCGAGGCCAGATCGCGAGCGAGGTGTACGGCACCACGGCCGAACCGCTGTACTCGCTGATCCCGTCCAGCATCGCCGGACACACCAACTCGTTCTTCAACAAGTACGGCGAGCCCAGCACGGCCAAGGCCGCCGCGATCCTGCGCGATGCCGGGATCCACACACCGGTGAAGTTCACCCTGCACTACACGACCGACCACTACGGCGACGCCACCGCGGCCGAGTTCAGGACACTGCGCAAGCAGCTCAACGACACGGGCCTGTTCGACGTGACCGTCGAGGGCACGCCCTGGGAGGAGTACCGCCCGGCCGAACTGCGCGGCGAGTACGCCGTCTACGGCATGGGCTGGTTCCCCGACTTCCCGGACCCGGACAACTACACGGCGCCGTTCCTCGACAGGAGCAACTTCCTCAACTCGCCCTACAAGTCGGCTGTCGCCCAGAAGACGCTCATCCCGCAGTCCCGCCGCGAGGCCGACCGCAGCACCGCCGCCAGGACCTTCAAGCAACTCCAGGACATCGTCGCCGAGGACGTCCCGGTCCTCCCCGTCTGGCAGGGCAAGCAGTACGTCGCCTCCCTCGACGGCCTCACCGGAGTGGAGTGGGCGGTCAACTCCTCCGCCGACCTCCAGCTCTGGGAGCTGGGCCTCGGCACCGACTGAGCCCCGGGCCGCGCCCCGGCGCCCACCCCCGGCCGCCCGGCGGGGTCACTGGGCGCCGGGGCGCACCAGTCCGCTCTCGTAGGCGTACACCGCCGCCTGCACCCGGTCACGCAGCCCCAGCTTCGTCAGCACATGGCCCACATGCGTCTTGACCGTCGTCTCACTGACGAAGAGGTCGGCGGCGATCTCGGCATTCGACAGGCCGCGCGCCACCAGCTTCAGGACCTCCACCTCGCGGTCCGTCAACGTGTTGAGCGTGTCCGGGACCGGCTCCTCGCCGGACGGCAGATGGTCCGCGTACTTGTCCAGCAGCCGGCGCGTGATACTCGGAGCGAGCATCGCCTCGCCGCCCGCGACCACCCGGATCGCCTGCACCAGCTCATTGGCGGGAGCGTCCTTCAGCAGGAAACCACTGGCACCCGCGCGCAGCGCCTCCACCACGTACTCGTCGAGATCGAACGTCGTGAGCACCAGCACCTTCGCCGGACCGTCCTTGCCGGGGCCGGCGATCTGGCGCGTCGCCTCCACACCGTCCATCCGCGGCATCCGGATGTCCATCAGCACCACATCGGGCTGCAGCGCCCGCACCTGGTCGAGAGCCTGGAGACCGTCACCGGCCTCACCCACCACCGCGAGATCACCCTCCGCCTCCAGAATCATCCGGAAGCCGGTGCGCAGCAGCGGTTGGTCATCGACCAGTAGGACGCGGATCGCCACGGAATCTCCTTAAGGTCCTTCAAGGGCCACAGGCCGGCCGGCCGCAGCACGGACCGGGTCCATTCTGCCCTGGACGTCCTGCCCCGGATCCGCCGGGCGTACCGACAGCGGATAGACCGGGGGAGTACCGCCGAATTCGGGACAGAGCGCCTGATGGTCGCACCAGCCGCACAGCTTCGTCGGCCGCGGCCGCCACTCACCGGTCTCCGTGGCCAGCGAGATCGCGTCCCAGAGGGCCAGCAGCTTGCGCTCCACCCGCTCCAGATCCGCCACCACCGGGTCGTACGTCAGCACGTCCCCACTGCCGAGGTACACCAGCTGGAGACGGCGCGGCACCACGCCCTTCAGCCGCCAGATGACCAGCGCGTAGAACTTCATCTGGAAGAGGGCGCCCTCCGCGTACTCCGGACGCGGCGCCTTCCCCGTCTTGTAGTCGACGATCCGGACGTCACCGGCCGGCGTCACGTCGATCCGGTCGATCACTCCGCGCAGCCGCAGCCCCGACTCCAGCTCCGTCTCGACGAACAGCTCCCGCTCGGCCGGCTCCAGCCGCGTCGGATCCTCCAGCGAGAACCAGCGCTCCACGAGCCGCTCCGCCTCCGACAGCCACCGCGACAGCCGCTCACCCTGCGGATCCTGCGCGAACAGCTCCGACAGCTCGGGCTTCGACTCCAGCAGCCGGTCCCACTGCCCCGGGATCAGCGCCGTGGCCCGGCCGGCCGTCCGCTCCGTCGCCGGATTGTCGAACAGCCGTTCCAGCACCGCATGGACCAGCGTCCCCCGGGTAGCCGCCTCACTGGGCTTCTGCGGCAGCTTGTCGATGACCCGGAAGCGGTACAGCAGGGGACACTGCATGAAGTCGCTCGCCCGCGACGGCGAAAGGGACGAGGGCGGCTGAGGCGGCCGCGGCACTGAGGTCATGACGAAGACCCTACGACCCGCCACTGACAACAACCGGCATACCATCGACCACAGACCCCCGAACACTGCATGATCGTGCCGGACGGCACCGACCGAAGGGACCTCGTGGACGAGAGCGGCAACAGCGGGCGGCCGCAGCCCGGCGCAGGGGGAACGGACCCCGCCGCCGGCCCCGGCAAGGGCAAACCGCCGCGCCGCGAAGAGCCCGGAGGCGGCATCCTCATGGGCCGCCCCTTCGGAGTACCCGTCTACGTCGCCCCGAGCTGGTTCCTCGTCGCGGCCCTGATCACCTGGGTCTTCGGCGGCCAGCTCGACCGGGTCCTGCCCGGCCTCGGCGCGGCGCGCTACCTCGTCGCACTCTTCTTCGCCATCGCCTTCTACGCCTCCGTGCTCGTCCACGAACTCGCGCACACCGTGGTCGCCCTGCGCTACAAACTGCCGGTACGCCGCATCCAGCTCCAGTTCTTCGGCGGCGTCTCCGAGATCGAGAAGGAATCCGAGACCCCCGGCCGCGAATTCGTACTCGCCTTCGTCGGCCCCCTGCTCTCCCTCGTCCTGGCCGGCCTCTTCTACATCCCGCTCAACTTCGTCGAACGCGGCACCGTCCCCGGCGTCCTGCTCGGCGGCCTGATGATCTCCAACCTCATCGTCGCCGTCTTCAACCTGTTGCCCGGTCTCCCGCTCGACGGCGGCCGGATGCTCCGCGCCGTCGTCTGGAAGGCCACCGGCCGCCCGATGAGCGGCACCGTCGCCGCCGCCTGGGTCGGCCGCGCCCTCGCCGTCATCACCCTCATCGGCCTCCCCCTCCTCACCCGCACCGGGTCCTTCGGGAACGACACCGACAGCCTCAGCGGCATGGACACCGTCATCGACGCCCTGCTCGCCGCGGTCCTCGCCGCCATCATCTGGACCGGAGCGGGCAACAGCCTGCGCATGGCCCGGCTCCGCGAGCACCTCCCCGACCTGCGCGCCCGCGCCCTCACCAGGCGCGCGGTACCGGTCGAGGCCGCCACCCCGCTCTCGGAGGCGCTGCGCCGAGCCAACGAGGCGGGCGCCCGCGCCCTCGTCGTCGTCGACGGGACCGGCGAACCCAAGGCCGTCGTCCGGGAGGCCGCCATCGTCGCCGTCCCCGAACACCGCCGCCCCTGGGTCGCCGTCAGCGGCCTCGCCCAGGACCTGACGGACGGCATGAAGGTCTCCGCCGAACTCGCCGGCGAAGCCCTCCTGGACCGGCTCAAGGCCAGCCCCGCCACCGAGTACCTCGTCGTCGAGGACACCGGCGAGATCTACGGGGTGCTGTCCACGGCAGACGTGGAACGGGCGTTCGTCGCCGCCATGGCCCGCCCCGCGGCCTGACCCCGCGCCCGCCACCCGGACACGCGGTCGGAGCCCACGGAATCACCGGTACGCTGGTCACATGTCTGAACCGACCGGTGCCGCCCGCCGACGTGGGCCCTTCAAGGTCGGGGACCAGGTCCAGCTCACCGATCCCAAGGGACGCCACTACACCTTCACGCTCGAAGCCGGAAAGAACTTCCACACCCACAAGGGTTCTTTCTCGCACGACGAGCTGATCGGTGCTCCCGAAGGCAGTGTTGTCCGCACCACGGGGAATGTCGTCTACCTCGCGCTGCGCCCCCTGCTCCCCGACTACGTCCTGTCCATGCCCCGCGGCGCCGCCGTGGTCTACCCCAAGGACGCGGGGCAGATCCTGGCCTTCGGCGACATCTTCCCCGGCGCCCGCGTCGTGGAGGCCGGCGTGGGATCCGGCGCCCTCTCCACCTTCCTGCTCCGCGCCATCGGCGAGCAGGGCATGCTGCACTCCTACGAGCGCCGCGAGGACTTCGCCGAGATCGCCCAGCAGAACGTCGAGCGCTACTTCGGCAGCCCGCACCCCGCCTGGCAGCTCACGGTCGGGGACCTCCAGGACAACCTCACGGAGACCGACGTCGACCGCGTCGTCCTGGACATGCTCGCGCCCTGGGAGTGCCTGGACGCCGTCTCCAAGGCGCTCGTCCCGGGCGGCATCCTCTGCGCGTACGTGGCGACCACCACCCAGCTCTCCCGCACGGTCGAGTCCATCCGTGAGATCGGCTGCTTCGCGGAACCGCAGCCCTGGGAATCGATGATCCGCAACTGGCACGTCGAGGGCCTCGCCGTCCGCCCCGACCACCGGATGATCGGCCACACCGGCTTCCTCGTCACCGCCCGCCGGCTGGCCGACGGGGTCCAGGCCCCGCCGCGCCGCCGCCGCCCCTCCAAGGGCGCCTACGGCGACGACTACAGCGGACCCGGCAGCCAGAGCGGCACCGCCGCCGACTGACCCGGCAACGCGTCCGCGCCGCCGCCGAGTTCCCCGGTCCGTCCGGGAACTCGGCGGCGGCGCCTTTTCGTTATGCCCGCTACCGGCGCACCGCGGGCGGGTAATCCCTGGGGACCCCACCGTTCCGCTCATGTGTGAGGTGTGGCACGATGCTGGCCACTCGCCACCCGGCCGCCGACACCCTGCCGACGGCACTGCCTCTCAGGCATTCCGCACCAAAGGAACCACAGGAGACATCCCGCGTGCAGACCTCCGCGCTCCCGGACCTCGCGCACACCGACACCACGACGCTGCACTGGCTCGCCACCGCGGCGGCCATGGCCGCCGTCGTCGCGGCAGCCGGCCTGCTCCAGCCCGACACGACCGCCTCGGCCTCCACCACGCCCCACCGCACCGCGGTACAGCACGGCACGGCTCCCGTGGCCCCGCCCGACCCCGCCCGCGCGGTGTTCCCCCTCAAGTGCGGCGACTCCGGCGACACGGTCGCCAAGGAGGCCCCCGGAGACCTCGACGGCGACGGCCGACCGGAAACCGTCGCGGTGGTCCACTGCACGGCCGGATTGGGCACCCCGCCCAGCGGCGTCTACGTCCTCACACAGGAAGGCGGGGCCGCACCCAGGATCGTCGCGACCCTGGTCGACCCCGCCCAGAAGATGAGCGTCGGTGACTTCACCGTGCGTGAGGGCGTCGTCTCCGCGACGCTCCTCGGCTACTCCTCGCCCTCGATCCCGTCCTGCTGCCCCGACGAGCAGGAGAAGGTCACCTGGCAGTGGCAGGACGGGGCCTTCGTACGCAACAGCCTGTCCGACGACTCCGCCGGCGGCAACGCCTGACGGTCGCCCCACGCAGCCCCCGGCCGCCCGGCCGGAGGCTCAGGCGGCCTCGGGGCCGAAGACCTCGACCCTGTCCGAAACGCGTCGTACATGAATACAGTCGCCCGGACATTCCTTGGCCGAATCGACCACGTCCTGGAGCAGCGGCAACGGCACCGGGGTGGTCGCCCCCTTGTCCTGCAGCAGCTCGTCCCCGTCGCTCTTCACATAGGCGAGTCCGTCGATGTCCAGCTCGAAGACCTCGGGCGCGTACTGCACACAGATGCCGTCCCCCGTGCAGAGGTCCTGATCGATCCAGACCTCCAGATCCTGCGTGTCGCCACCGGTGGGAGCGTCCTGCTGCGCGGTCATTTCGCCTGCCGTTTCCTACGTATGCGAACCAAAAAAAGCCAACCCTGACGGGTGTTGAACACTTCGACGATACAACCGGCCGCTTTCCGATGTTGAAGGGTGGGTATTCCCCTGACACGAGGGAGAGCGCAAGGGTGAAGATCGGACACGCCCCACAGTCTTTGTGATCTAGGGGTTTCAATCATCACCCACCCAGGTAGGGTCAGGAAGCGTCCAGCTCCCCTTGGAGGAGGTGAGGACCGTGGCAGCCCACGACGACGAAACCAACCGCGGCATCCGGCCCGGGCGAGGGTCCGATGACCCAGCCGGCCAGGTCGCCTATCTTGAGCAGGAAATCGCCGTCCTGCGACGTAAGCTCGCCGACTCTCCGCGTCATACGAGGATTCTCGAAGAGCGGATCGTCGAGTTCCAGACCAACCTCGCGGGCGTGACCGCTCAGAACGAGCGGCTCGCCAGCACACTCCGCGAGGCCCGCGACCAGATCGTGGCCCTCAAGGAAGAGGTCGACCGGCTGGCACAGCCACCGGCCGGCTTCGGTGTGTTCCTGCAAACCAACGAGGACGGTACCTGCGACATCTTCACCGGGGGCCGCAAGCTCCGGGTGAACGTCAGTCCCAGTGTTGAGCTCGAAGACCTCCGGCGCGGCCAGGAAGTCATGCTCAACGAAGCGCTCAACGTGGTCGACGCCATGGAATTCGAGCGGGCCGGCGACATCGTCACCCTCAAGGAGATCCTTGAGGACGGCGAACGGGCCCTGGTGGTCGGGCACACCGACGAGGAACGGGTGGTGCGGCTCGCCGAGCCGTTGCTGGACATCACCATCCGGCCCGGCGACGCCCTGCTGCTCGAACCCAGGTCCGGCTACGTCTACGAAGTGGTTCCCAAGAGCGAGGTCGAAGAACTCGTCCTCGAAGAAGTCCCGGACATCGACTACAACAAGATCGGCGGCCTGGGCGACCAGATCGAGCTCATCCGCGACGCGGTCGAGCTCCCCTATCTGCACCCGGACCTCTTCAAGGAGCACGAACTGCGGCCACCGAAGGGCATCCTGCTCTACGGCCCGCCCGGCTGCGGCAAGACACTCATCGCCAAGGCCGTCGCCAACTCCCTCGCGAAGAAGGTCGCCGAAGTCACCGGCCAGCCCGCCGGCAAGAGCTACTTCCTCAACATCAAGGGTCCCGAACTCCTCAACAAGTACGTCGGTGAGACCGAGCGACACATCCGCCTGGTCTTCCAGCGTGCCCGCGAGAAGGCGAGTGAGGGCACCCCCGTCATCGTCTTCTTCGACGAGATGGAGTCGCTCTTCCGCACCCGTGGATCCGGCGTCAGCTCGGACGTGGAGAACACCATCGTCCCCCAGCTGCTCGCCGAGATCGACGGCGTCGAGGGCCTGGAGAACGTCATCGTGATCGGCGCCTCCAACCGCGAGGACATGATCGACCCCGCGATCCTGCGGCCCGGCCGCCTCGATGTGAAGATCAAGATCGAGCGTCCGGACGCGGAGGCCGCGAAGGACATCTTCGCGAAGTACCTCACGCCCTCGCTGCCCCTGCACGCCGACGACCTCGCGGAGCACACCGGCTCCAAGGAAGCCGCCGCGCACGCCATGATCCAGTCGGTCGTCGAACGGATGTACACCGAATCCGAGGAGAACCGCTTCCTTGAGGTGACGTACGCCAACGGCGACAAGGAAGTCCTGTACTTCAAGGACTTCAACTCCGGCGCGATGATCCAGAACATCGTCGACCGGGCCAAGAAGATGGCCATCAAGGCCTTCCTCGACCAAGGCCAGAAGGGCCTTCGCGTCTCCCATCTCCTCCAGGCATGTGTGGACGAGTTCAAGGAGAACGAGGACCTGCCGAACACCACCAACCCGGACGACTGGGCCAGGATCTCCGGCAAGAAGGGTGAGCGGATCGTCTTCATCCGCACACTCGTCACCGGAAAGCAGGGCGCGGACACCGGGCGGTCCATCGACACGGTGGCGAACACCGGGCAGTACCTGTAGAACGCAGACCGGCTGGGGGGGGCCCCCCGGGGACCCCCACCCGGTGCTTTTCCGGACAGCGGGGCGGAAACCCCACCAAAAAGGGAATTAGT